>JAEUJO010000005.1 GCA_016794615.1 Pseudonocardia sp.
CGGCTCGCGCCGCGGCCTTCCAACGCCTCGACGGCCGCGACCTGCCACGCCGCCCCCGTCCGGCGCCGCAGGCAGCGTTGCTCGACGACCGGCAGGTAGCGGTCGCACACCTCCGGGGCGACTCCCCAGCGGGCCAGGCCCTCGGCGGCCATCGGCAGCAGCTTGCGCAGCACCAGCTCGTCCGGGTGGATCCAGCCGGTACCCGGCCAGTACAAGGTGGCGTCGAGGCCGTTGCGTGCCGCGCTGGTGAAGTTCTCGTGCGCCGCGTCGAACGACATGTAGCTCCACAGCGGCCGCTCGGCCTCGACCAGCACCCGCAGGAGGCCGTAGAAGAACAAGGCGTTCGCCACCATGTCGACCGGCGTCGGACCGGCCGGCAGCACCCGGTTCTCCAGGCGGATGTGGGGCAGGCCGTTCGCGATGTCGTACACCGGGCGGTTCCAGCGCCACACCGTGCCGTTGTGCAGCTTCAGCTCCGTCAGCGCCGGGATCCGCCCCGCGTCCAGCTCGGCCATCGGGTCGACGTCGTCGGTCACGGGGATCAGGCCGGGGAAGTAGCGGCTGTTCTCGCCGAACAGGTCGAGCACCGAGGTGATCCACCGCTCGCCGAACCACACCCGCGGTCGCATGCCCTGGTTGCGCAGCTCGGGCGGCCGCACGTCGCAGGACTGCCCGAACAACGGGATCCGGGTCTCCGCCCACAACCGCGCACCGAGCAGGTACGGGGAGTTCGCGCCGAGGGCCAGCTGCACGCCTGCAAGACACTGTGCTGCGTTCCAGTAGGCGGGGAACACCTCGGGCTGCACCTGCAGGTGCAGCTGCATCGATGTGCACGCCGCCTCGGGGGCGATCGAGTCGAAGTCGGCCACCAGGTGCTCGGATGCTGAGGCGAGCGGGTCGCCGCCGGTGATGTCGAGCCGGATCGGCTCGCCGCGGTCGGTGAGCATCTGCTCGTTCAGCAGGTGGTAGCGGTCGTCCGGGGAGATCGCGTCCTCGACGAGGTGGCGCTCGGCGAGCGTCGGCAGGATCCCGATCACCGCGAGCTGGGCGCCGTGATCCTGCGCCTTGGCCCGGGCCATCGCCAGCTCGTCGAGCAGCTGGTGCTCGACGTGGCGCCACTGCTCGCCGGGCAGCGGCCGCGGGGGGAGGTTGAGCTCGAGGTTCCAGCGACCCAGCTCGGTCTGGAACTCCGGTGACCCGAGGGAGTCGAGCACGGCCCTGGCCGTGAGCGCGGGCTCCAGGTCGCCGTCCTGCACGAGGTTGAGCTCGACCTCGAGGCCGGTCATCGGCTCGTCCCGGGCGAACGGACGGTCCCGCAGCATGGCGGTGAGCGCATCGAGACATCGATGGACGTTGGCCCGGTATCGCTGCCGGTCGTGTCGACTGAACGTGGTCCGGTCGACCTCCTGACCCATGCCCGTGCCGTCCCCTTCGCCTCGCCGCCCGGCGGCCCACCACCGTCGCACACGGCCCCACGGCTTGCCACCGCCGTACGGATGACCGTCGCTGTGACCCACCTGACCAGCAGCGATGTTGCGCTGCGACGATCGTCACCGTGGCCCGACCGATCGCCGTCGCCGACGTTGACGACCCCCGTCTCGACGACTACCGCGACCTCACCAGCGCCGACCGCCGTCCCGACCGCCCGGGTGGGCGCGGGCTGGTGATCGCCGAGGGGGTCGTGGTCGTCCGCCGATTGATCGATTCCCCGTACCCCGTCCGGTCGCTGCTCGGTGTCCCTCGACGGCTGGCCGAGCTGGCGGCCGACCTCGCGGATCTCGACGTACCGGCGTACGCGGTCGACGCCGACACGATGGCCGCCGTCGTCGGCTTCCACCTCAACCGGGGCGTGCTCGCGGTCGCCGACCGGGCCGTGCCGCCCGATCCGCGCGCCCTCGCCGCAGGTGCGCGCCTGCTGGCCGTCGCGGAGGGCGTCAACGACCACGAGAATCTCGGCAGCCTGTTCCGGAACGCCGCGGCGCTGGGTGTGGACGGGGTCCTGCTCGGACCGCGTTGCGCGGACCCGCTGTACCGGCGCGGCGTGCGGGTGTCGATGGGGCACGTGCTGCGAGTGCCGTTCGCCGACCTGCCGGGGGAGTGGCCGGGATCGCTGGACGCGCTGCGGGCGGCGGGATTGCGCGTGGCGGCGCTGACGCCGGCACCCGACGCGCTGCCGCTCGCCGCCGCCGGCCTGAGCGGTGTGCGTACGGCGCTCCTGCTGGGTGCCGAGGGCCCCGGGCTCACCCCGGAGGCGCTCGCGGCGGCCGACCTGCGCGTGCGGATCCCGATGGCCACCGGCGTCGACTCTCTCAATGTCGCAACGGCTGCCGCGGTGGCCTTCCACGAGATGACGCGGTCCGTACGCTGAGATCGTGCTGCACCTCGGGGGGCGTGCCGTGCTGCATGAGCGCGACGTCGGCGACGTCCGGCTGACCGACGATCTGCGGGCTGCCCTGCGCGAGTGGGTGGCGGTCGCGGACGCCGTGCGTCGTTCGGGGGATGCGCACGAACTGGACCTGCTCAGCCGCCGCGGCCGGCAGCTCGCCCTGCGGGTTGCCGATGCCCTGGGGCGGCCGGTGGAGTTCGTCGACCCTGTCTCGGGTGAGGTGGAGTCGATCCGCGCCGAGGCCCACACGCGACCGGTGCTGGCCCCCGAGCCGTCCGGGCCGATCCCCTGGGGTACCGGCCTCGCGGTGGCGACGTTCTTCGCCGTACTCGTCGCTATCGCGGACGTGGTACTGGCCGGGGCCTTCGCCGGCGCGTTCGGGCTGCTGTGGATCCCGGCGAACCTGCTGGTCACGTTGGGGACGGCGCCCTCGCTCTGGATGGCGCGGGAGGTGCCGTTCTGGCGGTGGCCTGCTCTCGGGGCAGCGGTGGGGCTGGCCGCGGCGTGGGTCGTGATGGTGCTGGGCCTGCTCGGCTGAGCAGGCTCAGCGGGGTCCGCGAACCCCCAGCAGCACCTCGTCCCACGACGGCATGACCGGCTTGCCCTTGCGCGTGCGCTTGGGCGCGGCGGGTGTCGCGGGTGCGGGCTCTGCCGCAGCCTCGGGCTCCGCCGCAGCCTTGGGTTCTGCTGCTGTCTCGGGCTTCGCCGCTGCCTTGGGTTCTGCTGCTGTCTCGGGTTCTGCTGCTGCCTTGGGTTCTGCTGCTGACTCGGGTTCTGCTGCTGCCTTGGGTTCTGCTGCTGTCTCGGGCTCTGCCGCAGCCTCGGGCTCCGCCGCAGCCTCGGGCTCCGCCGCAGCCGGGGCTTCGACGGAAGGGGTGGGGTCGGCGGGCGTCGACTCCACCGTGGTGCCAGGGTCGGGTGTCGCAGACTCGACCGACACGGAGGCAGGTGCCGGCACGTCCGGCGTGACCGCCGGCGGGGCGGGGGCGGCAGGGGTCGTCGCGGGCTCCCCCGGGGCGATCGGGGTCGTGGCGGGCTCGGCCGGGGTGGTCGGCTTCTCGTCGACCGGGTTCACCGGGGCGGCGGTCCGGGCCGCGGGCACCGTGACGTCGGTCGCCGGAGGTGTCGGAAGCGGGGGTACAGCGGTGCTGTTGACGCCCCGCTCCCACGGGGCCCACTCCACATACCCGCGGTTCCCGCCGTCCGGGTGGGGGCGCACCTGCCCCATCGGGCGCTCGACCGGGTGCTCCGGGGTGCGCTGTTCGGCCGGACGCTCCGAGGGCCGCTGCTCCGCAGGCCGGCGCTCCACCGGCCGGGGGTCGGCCGTCGGCTCGGCATGCCGCTGCGCAGGCGGCGTGGGCCGCCACGGCTCGGCGGACGCGCGGCGTCCGCCATCCGTGGGCATCGGTATGCGGTCTCGGTAGCTGTCGGATGCCGCTGCCCGCCACTGCTCCACCGGCGACGGCGCGGGCGGTGGCTCCTCCTCCGGGCGGGTCATGTCGACGACGGCGCCGACGGTGCGCAGCGGCCGGGCGGGCAGGCCCTCGACCAGGTCGCTCGCGTGCTCGTCGAGCGCGGTCACGGTGCCGCCGTGCGCCCCCGGCTGGAACACCCAGTGCGCGTGGTTGTCCGACCGCCCCGCCCGCCAGATCAGCGCGACCACCCAGCGGCCGTCTTCGCCCTTCCACGAGTCCCACTTGGCACCGTCGTACGCCTGGCCGCGCAGCCCGAACGTGTGCTCGATCACCTCGGCCAGCGTGCGGTTGTCCGGGCCGTCCGCGCGCATCGGATGGGCGCGCTGGGCGTTGTCCGCGGTCCGGAGGCGCTCCAGCAGCACCGGATAGGCGAAACGCTCGATCTTCTGCTCCGGCACGCCCGCTGCCGTGGCCACCTGTTCCACGGACGCTCCGGCGCGGATCCGGGCCTGGATCTCTCGTGGTCGCAACTGGCTCTCCAACTCGATCGCGATCTGGCCGAGCCGGGACAGGTCGCCCCGCGCGGCAGCGCGCAGCCGCTCATCGGCCGGCACCGTGTAGCGCTCGAGCCGAACCGGGTCCTCGAGGACGACGGCACCGTCCTCGGTGAGCCCGACGACCCGCAACGCCCGCATGGGTCGCCCTCCCCCCGCTCGTCGTCCCAGTGTGGGTGACCGTAGATGCCGAATCGCAACCTGCGGCGGAGGCGCGCCGAACCGGGGGAGCGCAGGTCGCGCCCCTGCGAGAGCCTCACCGCAGTGATCTTGTCAAGCCCTGGCACACCGGGGCGGTGAATGTGATCACCGGAAGGGTGCGTTCTCGACAACGACGGCGTATCGCCCGCGACGATCCCGGACTCGGCCCGTCAGGAGAGGCGCTCGACCACCCAGTCGACGCAGGCGGTCAGCGCGGACACGTCGTCGGGATCGACGGCGGGGAACATGCCGATCCGCAGCTGGTTGCGCCCGAGCTTGCGGTAGGGCTCGGTGTCGACGATCCCGTTCGCGCGGAGCACCTTCGCGACGGCCGCGGCGTCCACGGCTTCGGTGAAGTCGATCGTGCCGACGACCTGGGAGCGGTGCTCGGGCTCGCGGACGAACGGAGTCGCGTACGTCGACTCCTCCGCCCAGGTGTAGAGCCGGCGCGCCGAGTCGGCCGTGCGGGCGGTGCACCCGTCCAGGCCACCGATGCCGAGCATCCAGTCGATCTGCTCCGCGAGCAGGTAGAGCGTCGCCACCGCGGGGGTGTTGTAGGTCTGGTCCTTGCCCGAGTTGTCGACGGCCGTGGCCAGAGACAGGAACGGGGGGATCCAGCGGTCCGAGGAAGGCAGCGCGGCGAGCTCGGCGACCCGCTCCAGCGCGGCCGGGCTGAGCAGGGCGAGGAACAGGCCACCGTCCGCGGCGAAGCTCTTCTGCGGCGCGAAGTAGTAGGCGTCGGCCAGCGCGACGTCCACGGGCAGGCCGCCCGCGCCCGACGTGGCGTCGATCACCACGAGCTGGTCCGCCGTCGCGCCCTCGGGCCGCACGACGGGCACCATCACGCCGGTGGAGGTCTCGTTGTGCGCCCAGGCGAGCACGTCGCAGCTCGGGTCGGTCCGCGGCGCCGGAGCGGACCCGGGCTCGGCCTTGACGACCACCGGGTCGGCGAGGAACGGGGCGCCCCTCGTCGAGTCGGCGAACTTCGCGGAGAACTCGCCGTACGCCAGGTGCAGCGCGCGCTCCCGGACCAGCCCGAACGTCGCGGCGTCCCAGAACGCGGTGGACCCTCCGTTGCCGAGCACGACCTGGTGGCCCGCGGGCAGCGAGAACAGCTCGGCGAGGCCCGCGCGCACCCGGCCGACCAGGGACTTCACCGGCTTCTGTCGGTGGCTGGTGCCCATGAAGGCCGCGCCCGGGCCGGCCAGGGCGGCCAGTTGCTCCGGGCGGACCTTCGACGGTCCGCAACCGAAGCGCCCGTCGGCGGGCTTGAGGTCGGCGGGGATCTTCAGATCGGCACTGGTCACAGCGGTCACGGCAGCGATTGTCCCAGCCGCTCGGTGTCCCGGCCGGTGCGGGGTCAGCCCCCCACGGCCCGGTTTCCGGGGTCCCCGATACATCCGGCGGTAGGCGCCGGGAGAGACGCCGATCGCGGCATGCAGGTGCTGGCGCATGCAGGCGGCGGTGCCGAAGCCGGCGTCGGCGGCGATCCGCTCCACGGGCCGGTCCGTCGTCTCCAGCAGGTAGCGGGCCAGCGCGACTCGCTGGGCGGCGAGCCAGGCGTGCGGGCTCTGCCCGGTCTCCTCGCGGAAGCGGCGGGTGAACGTGCGCACGCTCATCGCCGCAGACCCGGCGAGCCGGGCGAGGGGGAGCGGCTCGCCGAGGTGCTCGACGGCGAAGGTGCGGGCGGCCGCGATGCCCGGCGTCGCCACCTCGCCGGGCCGGGTGTCGGGCGCCCGGGCCGGGTCCGCGACCGGCCCGTCCTCGGCCTGCTCCGCGGTGGGCGTTGCCGATGCGGTGCTGAACTGCGACTGCCCTCCGTCGCGCCACGGCGCGACGACGTTGCGCCGCGCCACCCGGTTCGCGACCTCGGCGCCGTGGTCGCGGCGCACGATGTGCAGCAGCAGGTCGATCCCGGCCGCGTTGCCCGCGGACGTGAGCACGTCGCCGTCGTCGACGTAGAGCACGTCCGGGTCGAGTCGCACCTTCGGGAAGAAGGTGCGGAACGGCTCGGTGCGCATCCAGTGCGTGGTGGCGGGGCGCCCGTCGAGCAGCCCGGTGGCGGCCAGCACGTAGGCGCCGGTGCAGATCGACACGAGCCGGGCGTCGCCACGGCGGCCGGCGAGCGCGGCGGCGACGATCGGGTCGAGCCGCCCCTGCACGACCGGCGGGCCGCCGACGATGCCCGGGATCACGATCGTCGCGGCCGTCCGCAGGATCGACGCGTCGTGGTCCGGCAGCACCGTGTAGTGCGCCGACGTGCGGACGGGGCCGCCGTCGACCGTGCAGGTCCGGACGCGGTAGAGCGGGCTGCCGTCCGCGTCGACCGCGCCCCCGAGGAACCGGTGCGGCAGGCCCAGCTCGAACGCGACGACGTGGGGCAGTGCCAGGACGGCCACCTCGTGCCGCTCAGCACCCATGGCCGGATCTTTGCACATATTGGCTTTCGGGCCACTGGTTTCTTGTCGGTGGGCTTTGCCAGGCTGAGCCCGTGACCCAGACCGCCGTGCCGGACCCGGCCACCCGCCGTGTTCACCCCGCCTGGTGGGTGGCCGCCGCGACGTTCCTCGCATTGCTCGGTGCCGCCGCCTTCCGCGCCACGCCGAGCGTGATGATCGAGCCGCTGCGGGCCGAGTTCGGCTGGTCGATCGGGACGATCTCGATGGCCCTGTCGGTCAACCTCGCCCTGTTCGGGATCACCGCGCCGTTCGCCGCCGCGCTGATGGAGCGATTCGGGGTGCGGCGGGTCGTGTCGATCGCGCTGCTGATGGTCGCGGCCGGCAGCGGGCTGACCGTGTTCATGACGGCCTCGTGGCAGCTCGTGCTGCTGTGGGGCGTCATCGTCGGGCTCGGCACCGGGTCGATGGCCATGGCGCTGATCGCCACCGTGGTGGGCCGCTGGTTCGTCGCACGGTGCGGCCTCGTCTCCGGCATCCTCACCGCCGCGAGCGCCACCGGGCAGCTGATCTTCCTGCCGACCATCGCGCACATCGTGCAGTCCGCAGGCTGGCGCACCGCGTCGCTGACGATCAGTGTGTGCGCGCTCGCCGTCGTCCCGGTCGTACTGCTGTTCCTGCGGGAGCGGCCCGCGGACGTCGGCACCCTGCCCTACGGCAGTGACCGATCCGGTCACGACGCGGCCACCTCGCGCTCCGCGCGAGGCGGCCGCCCCGCACCGGATCAAGGGCCCGCGGACGTCGTCCCGCCGCTGCGCACCGGGGCGGCGGGGCTGGCGGTCGGCACGCTCGTGCGCGCCGCCCGGACAGGCACGTTCTGGCTGCTCGCCGGGGGCTTCTTCATCTGTGGTGCGACGACGACGGGGCTGGTCCAGCAGCACTTCATGCCGGCCGCGCACGACCACGGCATGCCGATGACGACGGCGGCGACGCTGCTCGCGCTCGTCGGCGTGTTCGACCTCGTGGGCACGATCGGGTCGGGCTGGCTGACCGACCGGTTCGACCCGCGGATCCTGCTCGGGGCGTACTACGCGCTGCGCGGGGTGTCGCTGGCGCTGCTGGTGCCGCTGTTCGGCGCGGACCTGAACGCCAGCGTGCTCGCGTTCGTGATCTTCTACGGCCTGGACTGGGTGGCCACGGTGCCGCCCACGCTGGCGCTGACCCGCGAGGCGTTCGGGGCCACCGCGCCGGTGGTGTTCGGCTGGGTCTTCGCCTCCCACCAGCTCGGTGCGGCGTGCGCGGCGCTGGCTGCCGGGATCGCGCGCGACGCGCTGGGCACCTACGACGCCGCGTGGTACGGCGGCGCGGCGCTGTGCGCGATGGGCGCGGTGCTGTCGCTGTCGATCCGCCGTGCCCCGGCCGGGCCCGGCGCGGCCGCCCCGCCCACCTCGGCCGCCGAGCCTGCCCCGCCGACCGTTGACCGCACACGTGAGCCGTGGTGGCCGGCACGGCTCAGAGGTGGCTGATCTCCGCCCAGCCCTCGACCTCCGCCGGGGTGCGCGGCGCCGGGCCGATGTACTGCGCCGACGGGCGCACCAGCTTGTGCTCCTGCTTCTGCTCCAGGATGTGCGCCGACCAGCCCGCGGTCCGGGCCGCAGTGAACATCGCCGGCATCATGTGCGGCGGCACCTGGGCGAAGTCGAGGATCACGGCCGCCCAGAACTCCACGTTCGTCTCGATGGCGCGGTCCGGCCGCCGCTCGCGGAGCACCGTCAGCGCCGCATGCTCCAGCGCCGCGGCCGCCGCGTAGCGCGGAGCGCCCAGCTCGAAGCAGGTCCGCCGCAGTACGCGGGCCCGCGGGTCCTCCGCGCGGTAGATGCGGTGTCCGAAGCCCATCAGCCGCTCGCCGCGGTCCAGGATCCTCGTGATCAGGCCGATGGCGTCGCCGGTGCGTTCAACCTCTTCGACCATCGGCAGCACCCGCGCCGGTGCCCCGCCGTGCAGCGGGCCCGACATCGCCCCGATCGCACCGGAGAGCGCCGCCGCCCCGTCCGCGCCCGTCGAGGCGATCACCCGGGCGGTGAACGTCGAGGCGTTGAGCCCGTGCTCGGCGGCCGAGACCCAGTAGGCGTCGACGGCGCGGACGTGCGCGGGGTCCGGCTCGCCCCGCCAGCGCGTCATGAACCGCTCGGTGATCGTCGAGCACTCGTCGATGCGTCGCTGCGGCACCGCCGGTACGCCGATGCCGCGCGCCGACTGCGCGACGTAGGACAGCGCCATCACCGACGCCCGTGCCAGGTTCTCCCGCGCCTCGTCATCGGTGATGTCGAGCAATGACTTGTAGCCCCAGTACGGCGCGAGCATCGCCAGCCCGGCCTGGACGTCGACCCGCACGTCACCGCTGTGCACCGGGATCGGGAACGGCTCGGCGGGCGGCAGCCCGGGCCCGAAGCGACCATCGACGAGCAGGGCCCAGACGTTGCCGAAGGTCACCCGCCCGGCCAGCTCCTCGACGTCCACGCCGCGGTAGCGCAACGCCCCGCCGTCGCGGTCCGGCTCGGCGATCTGCGTGCGGAACGCGATACACCCCTCCAGCCCGGGGCGGAACCCGGCCGGCGGTGGCGGAGTGGTGGTCGGGGACATCATCGCCCTCCTCGTCGGTCCGGGACTGGTCCGTCCGGCTGACGCGACGCCCGAGCCAGTGGGTCGACGCGGGTCATCGGTAAACGGTCCCTCCGCCGGGTGGGTGCGGGCAATGGCCGTGTGGGTGGTAATGGTCACCGTGCTTCCTGTCCCAACCAATGGGCATCTACCGTCCCACCACACGACGACGCGGAGGTGTCATGGAATCCCAGCTCGCCCGGATGCGTGTCGACTACCGCCGCGACGAGCTCGACGTCGGTGATCTCGCCGCCACCTGGCACGAGCAGTTGGAGCGCTGGCTCGACGATGCCACCGCGGCCGGAGTCGTCGAGCCGAACGCGATGGTGCTCGCCACCACGTCCGACGACTGCACCCCGAGTTCGCGCACCGTGCTCTGCAAGGGTATCGACGAGCGGGGCGTGGTGCTGTACACGAACTGCACCTCCGCGAAGGGCCACGAGCTGCGCTCGATGCGCCGTGCCGCGGCCACGTTTCCCTGGTACGTGCTGCAGCGCCAGGTGAGCCTGCGCGGGAACGTCGAACGGGTTGCTCCCGAGGAGACCCGCGCCTACTGGGCGACCCGCCCGCGGGGCTCGCAGCTGGGTGCATGGGCATCGGCGCAGTCGACCCACGTCCGCGACCGCCGGGCGCTCGACGCCGCCCTCGCGGCCACGGAGCGCCGGTTCGCCGACACCGCCGAGGTGCCGGTGCCGCCGCACTGGGGCGGGTGGCGGATCGTCCCGGACCGGGTCGAGTTCTGGCAGGGGCGCGCGAACCGGATGCACGACCGGCTGCGGTTCGAGCAGAACACGATGGACCGGTCGTGGGTGGTGCGCAGGCTGGCGCCCTGACCGCCTGCTGCGGGCCCGTTTTCCTTGGTGTGGGCGGGGCAGTGGTACGTCTGGAAGCGTGACGACGCGCGACGACGACCCGACACGGCCCGTACCGCAGGGGCCCGACGCGCCGACACGCCGGTTCTCCGCTGCCGTGCGGGGGGCACTCGCCGACACCCGGCCCCTGCGTACCCCGGCCTACCGGCGGCTGTGGTCGGCCGGGATCGTGACGGTCGTCGGCGCGCAGCTCACGGTTGTCGCCGTGCCGACGCAGATCTACCAGCTCACCGGCTCGTCGGCCTACGTCGGTCTGACCGGGCTCTTCGGGCTGGTCCCGCTCGTGCTGTTCGGCCTGTGGGGCGGCGCGATCGCGGACGCCGTGGATCGGCGGGTGCTGCTCCTGCTCACCGGTTCCGGGATCGCGGGCAGCTCGCTGGTCCTCTGGGTCGCCGCGGCGACGGGCATCGGCGGGGTGTGGCTGGTCCTGAGCCTGTTCGCCGTGCAGTCCGCGTTCCTCGCCGTGAACCAGCCGACCCGCAGCGCGGTGATCCCGCGCCTCCTGCCGGCCGAGCAGCTCCCGGCGGCCAACGCGCTGAACATGACGGTCGTGCAGGCCGGCGCCGTCGCCGGCCCGCTCCTGGCCGGGGTGCTGATCCCGGTCGTCGGCCTCTCGACGCTCTACCTGTTCGACGCCGTCGCGCTGCTCGCCACCCTCTGGGCGACATGGCGGCTACCCCCTGTGCCGCCTGCGGCCTCGGAACCCTCTGACGGGCGTCGGCGGCGGGCCGGCTTCCGCGAGATCGTCGACGGGTTCCGCTACCTGTCTCTGCACAAGGTGCTGCTCGTGTCGTTCCTCATCGACATCGTGGCGATGGGCTTCGGCATGCCGCGCGTCGTCTTCCCGGAGATGGCGGAGCGCACGTTCGGGGACCCGCCCGGCGGCGGGCCCGCACTGGGCCTGCTCTTCGCGGCGATCCCGATCGGGATGGTCGCCGCGGGCCTGCTCTCCGGCTGGCTGCACCGGGTGCGGCGGCAGGGCGTCGCGGTGACCGTCGCGATCTGCGTCTGGGGGATCGGCGTTGCGCTGTTCGGGCTGACGCACTCGCTGTGGTTGGCCGTGCTGTTCCTGGCCGTGGCCGGTGCCGGGGACCTGGTCAGCTCGGTGTACCGGTCGTCGATGCTGCAGACGGTGGCGACGGACGAGATGCGCGGCCGGATGCAGGGCGTGTTCATCGTGGTGGTCGCGGGCGGCCCGCGGACCGCCGACCTGTGGCACGGGCCGGCCGCCGCGGCCTTCGGACCCGGACCTGCGGCGACGGCGGGCGGGGTGGCCGTCGTGATCGCCGCGCTCGCGGTGGTGGCGCGCTACCCGCAGTTCTGGCGCTTCAGAGCAGCGGGTCGGCAGGCATGAGGTGTCGGTGGGCTGTGACCCATGTCAACGACTGGCTATCGACTCGCCCGGACCATGCCACAGGGCACTAGCGTGACTGTCAGCAGCACAACTCAGCCAAGAGTTTACGACTCATCGGTGAGAGGGACCGAAACATGGCCGACGAGCCTGGCACGACCGCCTCCCTGCACACCCCGGGTGGCGAGCTCGAGATGACGATACGCCCCGCAACCGAGGGCGCGTCGGCGTTCGAGATCAGCAAGCTCCTGTCGGGCACCGGCCTGACGACCTACGACCCCGGGTACGGCAACACCGCGCCGGTCTCGTCCCGGATCACCTACATCGACGGTGACGCGGGTATTCTGCGCTACCGCGGTTACCCGATCGACCAACTCGCGGAGAAGTCGACGTTCCTGGAGACCAGCTACCTGCTGATCTACGGCGAGCTGCCGACCCAGGACGAACTGAAGGCGTTCACCTCGAAGATCAGCCGGCACACGCTGCTGCACGAGGACCTCAAGGCCTTCTTCTCCGGCTTCCCGCGGGACGCGCACCCGATGCCGGTGCTGTCCAGCGCGGTCTCGGCGCTGTCGACGTTCTACCAGGACGCGCTGGACCCCTTCGACGAGGATGCGGTCGAGCTCTCGACGGTCCGCCTGCTGGCGAAGCTGCCCACGATCGCGGCCTACGCCTACAAGAAGTCGATCGGGCAGCCGTTCCTCTACCCGGACAACTCGCTGGGCCTGGTCGAGAACTTCCTGCGGATGACCTTCGGTTTCCCGGCCGAGCCGTACGAGGTGGCCCCGGAGTTCGTCAAGGCGCTGGACCTGCTGCTCATCCTGCACGCCGACCACGAGCAGAACTGTTCGACCTCGACGGTGCGGTTGGTCGGTTCAGCGCAGGCGAACCTGTTCGCGTCGGTCTCGGCGGGCATCAACGCCCTGTTCGGGCCGCTGCACGGCGGGGCGAACGAGGCGGTGCTGTCGATGCTCGGCCGGATCCGCGAGGTCGAGGACGGCAACGTCGACGCGTTCGTCGAGCGGGTGAAGAACAAGGAGCAGGGCGCGAAGCTCATGGGCTTCGGGCACCGGGTCTACAAGAACTACGACCCGCGCGCGAAGATCGTCAAGGCGAGCGCTGACGAGGTGCTGAAGAGACTCGGCGTCACCGACCCGCTGCTCGACATCGCCAAGGCGCTCGAGGAGCGCGCGCTGGCCGACGACTACTTCGTCGAGCGCAAGCTCTACCCGAACGTCGACTTCTACACCGGCGTGATCTACCGGGCGATGGGCTTCCCGACCAAGATGTTCACGGTGCTCTTCGCGCTCGGCCGGCTGCCGGGGTGGATCTCGCACTGGCGGGAGATGATCCGGGACCCGGAGAACCGGATCGGCCGTCCGCGCCAGCTGTACGTGGGCCCGACGGAGCGCAGCTACGTGCCGCTGTCGGAGCGCTGACCGCCCCGCCCACATGTAGCGAAAGCGGCGTTGAGTGCACTCAGTGCACCGAACGCCGCTTTCGCTACATCGAGGCGCCCGGCTCGGTTCGAGCACGTCAGGAATCGTGCGGACTGACCGCTGACGGTCTTGTCGGTGCTGTCCCCTACCCTGACGGCGCAACGGGAGGTGCTGCATGACCGAGAAGCCAACCCGGCGCCGTCGACGCACGCTACTGGTGCCGCTGCTGGGGATCGGGGTCGCCGCCTGGGCGGTCCGGTCCGCGCTCGCCGAGCGAGGGACGCTGCAGGACGGCTGGCAGCCGCTGCCACCACGCCGGGTGACGCCCGACCGAACGGCGGCCGAAGCCCCCGAGCCCGAGCCCGTGGCGGCGCCCGAGCCGGAGCCCGAGCCGGCCCGCGCCCGGGCCCGGGCAGTGCCCGCCGCCACCGCCGTCGCGTCCGTCACCGCGCCCGCGCTGCCCGACCCACCGTTCGGCCCGGGCTCCGCGCCGCCGCTCGACGGCGGCGCGTCGCCGGCCCCGGAGTACGTGGTCAAGGGCAAGATCGCGACGCGGGTGTTCTACGCGCCGGGCAGCGCGTACTACACCCGCACGCGCGCGGACGTCTGGTTCCGCACGGCGGACGACGCCTCCGCCGCGGGTTTCACGGCACGGGCACCCCGCCGCTCGGCGTAAAGCCCGTCAGGCCGTATCGAACGGCACGGGCACCCCGCCGCTCGGCGTAAAGCCCGTCAGGCCGTCTCGAACGGCACGGGCACCCCGCCGCTCGGCGTAAAGCCCGTCAGGCCGTCTCGAACGGCACGGTGAGCCCGTACCCGCGGATCTTGCGGTAGATCGTCGCCCGGGACATGCCCAGCTGGCGGGCGGCCTCGGCCTTGTTGCCGCCGGTGTCGAGCAGGGCCTCGACGATCGCGTCGCACTCGATCGCCTCCAGGGGAGTGAGCACGCGCCGGGTCGTCGCCCGGCATTCCGGCGGCAGGTCGGTCAGCTCGATCGTGCCCGACCGGCGGCGCGCCACCGTCGTGCGCAGCACCTGGTAGAGCTGCTCGACGTTGCCCGGCCACAGGTTGCGCATGAGCACCCGCATCACCGCGGGGGAGACCGAGAGGGTGCCGCCGCGCGTGAGCCGGGTCAGCAGGTGGGGCACGAGCTCGGCGACGTCCTCGACGTGGTGGCGCAGCGGCGGTACCTCGACGGTCCGCGGGAACAGGGTGAGCAGTGTCGTGAGGTCGCCGTCCCGGTCACCACGCTGCTTGCCGGTGGTGACCACCACCCAGTGCCCGTCGACATCGGTCGACTCGCGGTAGGGCTCGAGGACGTCGACGAGCACGGACATCGCTTCGGGGGGCAGGGTGTCGACGTGGGTCAGCAGCAGCGTGCCCCCGCCCGTCGCGAGCTCGTCGATCACGTCCGCGACCCAGCGCGGGCCGTACTCGACGGCGTCCAGCACCCGTAGGTGCGCCGCAGGCGTGCGGCTCTGGTGGACCGCGCGTGCCAGCGTCGTCTTCCCGGTGCCCGGTTCGCCCTCCAGCACCAGCCATTCGGGCGTGCGGAAGGCCCGGTCGACGGCCTGACGGCACTTCGTCCACAACGGTCCGGAGCCCACGGCGGCGGGCAGCGCGGGTGAGGGCAGCCCGGCGCGCCCGCCGCCCGCGGACACCTGGCCGATCATCTGCACGAGGGCGATACCGGCCGACCGGGTGCCCTCGGTGAAGCTCGGCCTGCACTGGACGCGGGCGGTCAGCCCGCTCGGCAGGTCGACCAGAAGTTGCTGGCCGCGGCCGGTGGCCAGCGCTTCGGTGATCTCCGCGAGCAGCGGCCCCTGGTCGGCGGGGGCGAGCAGGTCGCGCGCCCGGTCGTTGAGCATCAGCAGGTCGTCGCCCACGGCCAGCACGGCGTCGCGGTTGCGCCGGCAGGCGGTCAGATAGTCGTGCAGCAGCGCGTGCTCGCGGCGCCCGGAGTGCTCCAGCAGCATCGCCTCGACGCGCCGGCCCAACGCCGCCGCGGCGGCGGCCATCATGGAGCCGGCGTCGCGGCGCCAGCACGTCAGGTCGATGACGCCGAGCACCTTGTGCGTGACCGGGTGCCGCACGGGCACCCCGGTACAGGCGAAATCCTCCAGGTGCTCCACGTAGTGCTCGTGGCCGAAGACGCGGGCCGGCCCGCCACCCTCCAGCGCGGTGCCGATGCCGTTCGTGCCGACGTGCTCCTCCGCGTAGCTGAACCCGGGGGCGAGCCAGACCCGGTCCAGGCTCGCCTCCAGGCGCGTGTCGCCGGTGTCGCGGGTGAGGACGACGCCGTTGGCGTCGCAGAGGATGACGCTGACGGGCTCGCTGGTGAACTGCTCCGCGGCCTCGGCCAGAACCGGGCGCGCGGCCCGCAGCAGGGTGGACTCGCCGTCCAGGTCGGCCTCGAAAGGGACGTCGAGGTGGTCGACCGGGACGTGCCAGAGTCGGGACCGGGTCCACGACGCCAGTATCGGTTCCCGCACGACGTCCGGCACCGGCGCACCTTCGGTGAGGAACGCGATCCGGGCCAGCGCCAACCGGGCCGACCCGGCGTCCTCCGGGGTGAGGACCGCTTGGGGTCGCTGCCCGTCCTGTCCAGCGTCGGCCAAACCGACCTCCTCGGAGCTGCGGCGGTCCCTGGTCGAGCGTACAGAGCTGTGCTCCCCCTCACCTTCCACGATAGAGAAGGGCCGAAAGTCCCGAGTCTCATATTGAGACCTCTGCCTCCCCGGCGGAAGGGTGTGATCCGAGCCACGAGGCCACGCCGGACCCCGCGCCCTGTGCGGCCCCGGACCAGCTGTCCGAGACGACGACGCCCGCGACCGTCGTGGATCACGGCCACCCACCACCGTGAGGAGATCACGTGAGTCGGCAGAGTCTGGCGAAGGCTCACCAGAAGATCCAGGAGCTCGCCTGGGAGCCGCAGTACCACGAGCCGTACATGAAGTACAAGACCGACTACACCTTCCGGAAGGCTGCGAAGAAGGACCCGCTCAAGCAGGTCCTGCGGTCCTACTTCCCGATGGAGGAGGAGAAGGACAACCGGGTGTACGGCGCGCAGGACGGCGCCATCCGCGGGAACATGTTCCGCCAGGTGCAGGAGCGCTGGCTGGAGTGGCAGAAGCTGTTCCTGTCGATCATCCCGCTACCCGAGATCTCGGCCGCCCGCTCGATGCCGATGCTGTTCCACGTCGTCCCCAACCCGGAACTGCACAACGGCCAGGCGATCCAGATGATCGACGAGGTTCGGCACAGCACCATCCAGCAGAACCTCAAGCGCCTGTACATGAACAACTACATCGACCCGGCCGGCTTCAACAACAGCCTGCGCAACTTCCAGAGCGACTACTGCGGCACGATCGGCAGGCAGTTCGCCGAGGGGTTCATCACCGGAGACGCGATCACCGCGGCCAGCATCTACCTGACGATCGTCGCGGAGACGGCGTTCACGAACACCCTGTTCGTGGCCATGCCGGCCGAGGCGGCGGCGAACGGCGACTACCTGCTGCCCACGGTGTTCCACTCGGTGCAGTCCGACGAGTCGCGGCACATCTCCAACGGCTACGCCACCTTGCTGATGGCGCTGTCGGACGAGGACAACCGCCAACTGCTGGAGCGCGACCTGCGCTACGCGTGGTGGAACAACCACCGCGTCGTGGACGCCGCGATCGGCACCTTCATCGAGTACGGCACGAAGGACCGCCGCAAGGACCGCGAGTCGTACGCCGAGATGTGGCGGCGCTGGATCTACGACGACTACTACCGGTCCTACCTGGTGCCGCTGGAGCGCTACGGCCTGGTGATCCCGCACGACCTCGTGGAGGAGGCGTGGACGCAGATCTGGGAGAAGGGCTACGTCCACGAGGTCGCGCAGTTCTTCGCCACCGGTTGGCTCGCCAACTACTGGCGCATCGACGCGATGACCGACGAGGACTTCGAGTGGTTCGAGTACAAGTATCCCGGCTGGTACGACAGGTACGGCAAGTGGTGGGAGAACTACGCCCGCCTGGCCACGCCGAACGGCCACCACCCGATCGTGGCCGAGGACGTCGACTACGTGTACCCGCACCGGTGCTGGACCTGCATGGTGCCCTGCCTCGTGCGCGAGGACATGGTCATGCAGGAGGTCGACGGTCAGTGGCGCACGTACTGTCACGAGGTCTGCCGCTGGACCGATGCCGAGGCGTTCCGCCCCGTCTACCAGGGTCGGGAAACCCCGAACATGGGCCGGCTGGTCGGCCACCGGGAGTGGGAGACGCTCTACCACGGGTGGAACTGGGCCGATGTGGTCTCGGACATGGGCTTCGTCCGTGACGACGGCAAGACGATGACGGCGCAACCGCACCTGGACCTCGACCCGAAGAAGATGTGGACGCTGGACCACATGCGACGGATGGGTCCGCTGCTGAGCCCGAACGTGATCCTCAACGAGATGACCGACGCCGAACGGGACGCGTTCAAGGCCGACTACAACCGCCAGGGTCCGGCCGGCCGTTCGGCACCTTCCGACGCCTGAGTGCGGGTCAGGCGAGGAGGGAGGGCCGGCCCGACCGGCTCTCCCTCTGCCTCGCTGTGCTGATTTCACCTCTCGATGACGGGGAGCGTCCATGGGGGACAAGCACGTCGTCCGGTTCGAGCCGGTCGGCATCGAGATCGAGGTCGACGAGGACCAGACCATCTTGCGCGCTGCCGCCGAGCAGGGTGTCCAGCTCATGCACGGCTGCAAGGAGGGCCAGTGCGCGGCCTGCAAGTCGTTCGTCCTCGAGGGCGAGGACATCGAGCTCGACCGCTACTCGACCTTCGCGCTGCCCGACTTCGAGCGGGAGGAGGGCCAGACGCTGCTCTGCCGGGCACACGCCTACGAGGACCTCGTGATCGAGCTCCTCAACTACGACGAGGAGATCATCCGCGGGGGGCTGCCGCTGCGGAAGGGCACCGTGGAGGTCGTCTCGAACGAGCCGGTGACGCACGACCTGCGGCACCTGGTCGTCAAGCTCGTCGAACCCAGCGAGATCAAGTTCTTCCCCGGCCAGTACATGGACTTCGTCGTGCCGGGGACGGACGAGACCCGCTCGTTCTCGATGGCGAACACGCCCAACCGCGACGGGCTGTTCGAGTTCGTCATCAAGATCTATCCGGGCGGCCTGTTCTCCGAGTACCTGGCCGACAAGGTGCAGGTCGGCGACCAGTTGCAGGTCGAGGCCCCGTTCGGCACCTTCACGCTGCGCGAGAGCCGCACGTCGGACCTGCTGTTCCTCGGCGGCGGTGCGGGGATGGCCCCCATGCTCGGGCTGCTGCGTTCGATGGCCGAGCGCGGGGTCGACCGCAAGGCCACCTTCTACTACGGCGCGCGCACCCAGCAGGATCTGTGCTTCGTCGGCGAGCTCGCCGAGCTGGCTGAGCGCCTGTCCGACTTCACGTACGTCCCCGCGCTGTCCCATGCCCCCGACGACGACGGCTGGGACGGCGAGCGGGGCCTGATCACGGAAGTGGTCAAGCGCCGCGAGTCGAGCCTCGCGGGGATGGACGCCTACGTGTGCGGTCCGCCACCGATGGTCGATGCGGCCCTCGCGACGCTGACCACGTTGGGAGTCAAGGAGAACGACATCCACTACGACAAGTTCACCACCACCGGTGAGCCGGAAGCCTGAGAGGGTTTCGAGATGCCGGGGCCCGCGCCGTGGCACGTGCCGGCGGCATCTCAGAACTCTCTGTGTCCCCCGAACGGAGAGGCGGAGACCACGCCCATGACCACCACCGAGCGTCCCGAACGCAGCGTCCCGAAACCGGTCTTCACCGACGCCGAAGCGGGGGCCCGCGAGTTCCCCGACTCGAGCGCCGGCGCCCGCCGGTACAACTACTTCAGCCCGGCAAAGCGCAAGCAGACCCACTACGAGGACGTCACGGTCGAGGTGCAGCCCGACCCGCGACACTACCTGTCCCAGGGATGGATCTACGGCTTCGCCAACGGCGAGACCGGCTACCCCCTGCACTGGACCAAGCTCAAGGCGTGGGGGGTCGACGAGCCCGAACCCCGGCGCGGACCGGGCACGGGCGGCCTGCACGTCCAGAACTGGCCGGCGCACGGCTGGCACGAGTTCCGCGACCCCAACGAGGAGTGGGAACAGACCCTCTACCGGTACAACGCAAACGTCGTCCGGCAGCTCACCCAGAACGTCGACAACGCCCGCAACTCCAAGGCGTTCAGCCTCTGGGCCTCCAACTGGGTGCACTTCGTCGAGCGGCACGTCGGCGCGTGGATGCACATCGAGCACATCCTCGGCCTCTACGTCTTCGCCGCGAACGAGCGCTCCGGCCCGACGAACATGCACAACACGGCGATGGCCGCCAACAGCGCCCGAAAGATCAGGTTCGCCCAGGACCTGGCGCTGTACAACCTCACGCTGACCGAGGAGATCGACGGCTTCGACGGCACCGCGCACCTGCAGGCGTGGAACTCCGATGCGGAGTGGCAGGGCGCCCGCGCACTGACCGAGGCGCTCACCGCCGTCGAGGACGACTGGGGCGAGGCGATGTTCGCAGCCAACGTGGTGTTCGAGCCGCTGGTCGGCGAGCTGTTCCGGAGCAACCTGGTGATGCAGTCCGCCGCGCCCAACGGCGACTTCGTCACCCCGACCGTCATGGGCGCCGGTGAGAACGACTACTCGCAGCGCGACCTGCGCTGGACCGTCGCCTGCTTCGCCCCGCTGACGCAGGACAAGGAGTTCGCCGACCACAACCGGCAGCTCATGGCCGGGTGGCTGACGAAGTGGGTGCCACAGGCCCTGGAGTCGGCGCGCACCATGCAGCCGCTGTGGTCGGCCGCCGATCACAAGCCCCCGCGGTTCGAGGACAGCCTCGACCGGGCCAAGAACCGGTTCGCCGGGATCTGCCGCGATCTCGGTCTCGACAGCCCCGAGGAGCTGAAGCAGTGACCACCGCCAGGACGACCACCGCCCGGACCTCCTTCCAGACGCCCGAAAGCCCGTTCAAGTCCGACAACACCGCGTCGAACCAGTGCGGCTACACCCTGATGAACAACCAGGTCGGCGCGCTCATCGCGAACGTCGTGGGCCGTCAGGAGAACGTCAGCGTCCGGCACCTCCCGTCCATGATCCGGGTCGACGGGATCCGTCGCTTCGACCTGATCTACTCCGAGGTCGACGAGGAGGCCGGCGAGGAGGAGGGCTGGTTCTCCGCCGCCGAGTTCGAGGAGAACATGTCCACCCACTACGGGCGCATGGTGCACCTCGACGACCGGACGATCATGTTCGCCAATCCCGAGGACGCGGCCGAGTACATCGACTTCGACCTCGAGCCCGTCACGTAAGTGCCATCCGGGCCGCCGCTTCCCGTTCTGGAACAGCGGCCCGTTCTTCGTCGACCCGCTGCCGGAGGGACGAAGCCGGGGCTGACCGGGCACGTCCGGTCCGAGGCCCCGGCTTCCTCCCCCCGTCCGACAACTGGAGAACTCGCATGGCCAAGGAACTGCGTTTCGGTGAGGAGGGCCGACGCCTGCTGCAAGCCGGCGTCGACCAGCTCGCCGAGGCCGTCAAGAGCACGCTCGGCCCGAAGGGCCGCAACGTCATCCTCGAGAAGATCACCGGCTCACCGGAGGTGACCAACGACGGCGTCACCATCGCCCGTGAGATCCACCTCCGGGACCCGTTCGAGAACATGGGCGCCCAGCTCGTCAAGGAAGCCGCGGTCAAGACCAACGACACGGTCGGCGACGGCACGACGACGGCCACCGTGCTGGCCCAGGCGATCGTCCGGCAGGGCATGAAGGCCATCGCGGCAGGTGGCAACCCCGTGCTGGTCAAGCGCGGGATCGACCTGGCCGTGGGCGCGCTCGTGGAGCACCTCGCGAGCGTGACGCACCCCGTGTCGACCGAAGACGACTTCGCCCGCGTCGCCGCGATCTCGGCGAACGACGATGACGCGATCGGGCGCGTCGTCGCCCGCGCCCTGCACACCGTCGGCGACGACGGGGTGGTCACCGTCGAGGACTCTCCGGTGCTGGGGCTGTCAGTGGAGTTCGTCGAGGACTTCGAGTTCGACAACGGGTACGTCACCCCGTACATGGTCACCAACCCGGGCACCCTCGAGGCGGTCGTCGACGACCCGTACATCCTCTTCTCGGCGGAGAAGATCAAGGACGTTCAGTCGATCATGCCGGTGCTCGACAAGATCATGCGGGCGGACCGGCGGCCGCTGGTGATCGTCGCGGAGACCGTCGAGGGCACGGCCCTGCAGATGCTGGTGCACAACCACGTCAACCGCACCTTCCAGGCTGTCGCGATCAAGGCGCCTGGCTTCGGTGAGAAGCGGATCCACCTGCTGGAGGACATGGCCGCGCTGTGCGGGGGCACGGTGCACAGCAAGAGCTCGTCGTTCGCGCTGGAGCAGATCACCACCGAGCACCTCGGGCGCGCCGGCCAGGTCCGGGTGACCAGCGACAACACCACGATCATCGCTGGCCGCGGTGACCGGGCGGTGTTGGAGCAGCGGCTCTCGCAGCTGCGTGCCGAGCTGGCCCGCGCGACGATCGGCACGGACGAGGACTTCTTCTCCGACCGCATCGCCCGGCTCTCGGGGAAGGCGGCGATCATCCGGGTCGGCGCACCGACGAACGCCGAGGCCAAGGAGGTCCGCCACCGCGTCGACGACGCGCTGCAGGCCACGCGCGCGGCGATCGCCGAGGGCATCGTCGCGGGCGGCGGGTCGGCGCTGCTGCACGCCGAGCCCGCGCTGGACCGCATGCAGGTGGACGGCGACTACCGGATCGGCGCGGAGATCGTCCGCTCCGCCCTGACCGAGCCCGTGCACCTGATCGCGTCGAACGCCGGGTACGACGGCGACGACGTCGTCAAGCAGGTGTCCACGCGGGGCGTCGACGAAGGTTTCGACGCGCTGGAGGGCCGCTTCGGCAACATGGTGGAGCTGGGGATCATCGACCCCCTGCGGGTGGTGCGCTCTGCGCTGCAGAACGGCGCGTCGGTGGCGGGGCTGATCCTCACCACGAACTCGCTGGTGGCGGAGGAGGTCACGCCCTGGAACAAGGCACTGATGACGGAGTTCGGGCCGCTGGACGAGGGTATCCCGCAGCCGTCGCCGGACGCCTCGACGCCGCAGTCCATGGGCCTGGGCCCGTCGGTGGGCTGAGTCGGCGCGGGGACCGCGCAGGAGGGATGTAGCGAAAGCGGTGTTGGATGCACTGAACGCACCGAACGCCGCTTTCGCTACATCCGGCGGGCGCTCAGATGGCAGTGCGGATGGCCCGGACGGGTGGGCGCGGTCGCCGGGCCGCGGCCGCGTAGGCCGCGACGAGCGTGGCCATCGACCCGTCCGGGTCGCGGTGCAGCGCCGTCGGCAGCACCGGAAGCACCACGACGTTCGCGGCGGTCATGTCCGCGGTGCGCGTGATCTCTCGGGCGTAGGACTCGGGGTTCAGGTGCCAGGCGTAGGAGTTGATCTCCCAGGCCAACGCGACCTCGTCGAACCAGCCGTCTGCTATTCCGAGCAGCCGGCCGCGTTCGTCGTACACCGGGACGTTCCACCACGGCGCGGGCAGCCCACTGCGCGACACCAGGCGCTTGGCGTCGCGTTCGGCGGTCGACCTGATCCCTTCGGAGACGTCGACGAGAACCCGCCGTGGTGTCGCGGATCCGCGCTGGCTGCCCTCTCGCAGCTCGGCTGCCAGATGGCTCGGGGTGCACAGGCGACGTTGGACCGTGTCCGCGATCAGCTCGGTGATCTCCGCGGCGGAGTGGAGGCGCCGCGCGCCGTCGAGGCAGGCGCGGACCACCGGCGTCAGGGGTACGCCGTCGCGCTCGATCGCCGGCGGGAGTCGCGTGGTGCGCTCGACGACCACGAACCCCGACCCCTTGAGCTGCCGCTCCTCGGGCACGAGCAGGTGGACGTTCTGCGGCGGCTCGGGCCCGCGGCGCACACCGTGCCGGCGGCACGCCTCCAAGCCGGTCACGAGCGCGTCCGGGCCGCCGTACATCAGAGCGGCGGTGATCTCTTGTTGCCGGGTGGCCGGTCCGCTGCCGAGCAGGACGATGCCGGGTAGCAGGCGCCGCCACGGTCCGCCGTCCTGACACCGCCGGGCGACGGTGGGCCCCGGCACGCCGAGACCGACGAGTGCCGCCACGGGGATCACCCGGTCGCGTGCCGAGCGCCGTAGCGCCTCGGGGTCGTCCGCCCATCGTCCACGTCGCATGACCCGGATGGTGACCAACGAGGAGTGATCGACGGGGCCGTTCGGGAAAACCCATGTAGCGAAAGCGGCGTTCGGTGCACTCAACGCACTGAAAGCCGCTTTCGCTACATGGGGGCGCGCACCGGGCGTGCGTCAGACGAACGTGTGCCAGAGGAGCACGCCGTTCAGGACAATGATCACGACTGCCGCCGCCCCGGCCGCCGCCGTCGTCCGGGCGCGGTTCACCAGCTCGCCCATCAGCGCGCGGTTGCGGGTCAGCAAGACCAGCGGGACGAGGGCGAACGGGATGCCGAACGACAGCACGACCTGCGAGAACACCAGGACTGCTGTCGGGTCGACGCCGATCGAGAGCACCACGAGCGCCGGGGCCAGGGTCAGGGCGCGGCGGGCGAACAGTGGGATCCGCCGTTGCACGAAGCCCTGCATGACGACCTGGCCCGCGTAGGTTCCCACACCCGACGACGCGAAACCCGACGCGAGCAGCGCGAGGGCGAACAGGGTCGCTGCGGGGGCGTCGAGAGCACGGGCCAGACCGGCGTACACGCCTTCGAGGGTGTCGGTGTTCGGGATCGGCGTGTCGTGGAACAGCGCCGCCGCGACCACGAGCATCGCCGCGTTGACCAGCCCGGCCAACCCCATGGCCACCAACACTCCACGGCTGTGGGCCCGCAGCAGGCGGTGGCGCTGCGCGACGGTGTCCCGCGGGTCGCGCTGGCAGGTCAGCGCTGAGTGCAGGTAGATGACGTGCGGCATCACCGTCGCGCCGAGGATGCCCGTGGCCAGCAGCAGGCTCTCGGGGCCCGCGAAGGCCGGCACCAGGCCGGCAACCAGTGGCCCGGTCTCGATCGGGACCCGCAGCAGTGTGATCACGAACCCGGTGACGATCACGGCGAAGAGCCCTGCGACGGCCCGCTCGAACGGCCGGTGCCCGCGCTCCTGCAGTGCCAGCAACCCGAAGGCGACCAGGCCCGTCACGAGCCCACCGATCGGCAGCGGCAGTCCGAAGAGCAGGTACAGCGCCACCGCGCCGCCGATCACCTCGGCCAGGTCGGTGGCGATCGCGACGCACTCCGCCTGCACCCACAGCCCGACGTTGACCCGGCGCGGGAAGGTGTCGCGGCAGATCTCGGGCAGGTTGCGGCCGGTCGCGAGCCCGAGCTTGGCCGAAAGCGACTGGATCAGCATCGCGGTGACGTTGGCGGCGACGATCACCCACAGCAGCAGGTAGCCGAACTCCGATCCTGCGGCGAAGTTCGTGGCGAAGTTGCCGGGGTCGACGTAGGCGATCGCCGCGACGAACGCGGGCCCGAGCACCGGGGCGGTGCGCAGGGCGCGGGCCGGGCGGGCGGCGGCGGAGCGAACGGCGTTCATCATGCGAGGACGTCCGCTCGCACGTCGTGGCCGTGCACCAGGCGGGTCAGCGGCTCGCCGAGTGCGTGGTCGCGGCCGTCGAACCGGACCCACAGCGGGCCCCCGAACGGCCCGCGCTCGAGCACGACCAGGGTCAGGCCGGGCACCACGCCGAGATCGGTCAGGTGCGCGAGCGCCGCCCCGTCCCAGTCCTGCACCCGCTCGACCCGGAACTCCCCACCGATCGCCGCGTCGGCGAGCCGGGTGCCCCACTCTTCGACGTGGGTCTCGCCGGACCGCGGGATCGGGTCGCCGTGCGGGTCGTGGGTCGGGCTGCCGAGCAGTTCGTCGATGCGGTCGAGCAGCCGGTCGGACACCGCGTGCTCCAGGGCGTCCGCCTCGTCGTGCACCTCGTGCGGCGCGAGCCCGACGACGCGGACCAGGAAGGTCTCCAGCAGCCGGTGCCTGCGGACCACGTGCCGGGCGTGCCGGGCGCCGTGCGGCGTCAGCGACGCCCGGTGATCCGTGCGCTCGACGAGCCCGTGCTCGGCGAGCCTGCGGAGCATCGCGGACACGGTCGGTGGGGCGACGCCCAGATGGCGGGCCAGCGCGGAGGTGCTGACCTCGTCGCCACGGCCCGACAGCACGAAGATGGTGCGCAACGCGTCTTCGGTCGGGGCGGTGGGAACGAGCCCGCAGCAGGCCCGTGACGAGCGCAGATCCTCCATCGAGGGCCCCCTCACGACGACCTTAGATCGGTCTAATCCCCGAACCTAAGGGTGCTCACGGGGTGTTGAGGTCTCATTCCGAGACAGCACCGGGTCGATAGCAGCAGGGTCACCCGGCCCCGACAACCCGATGAGAGCAGGGCCACCTCACTGCACCGAATCAGCACCGAAGCAGGACCGAATCAGCACCGAATCAGGACCGAATCAGCACCGAATCAGGATGGTCGCCTGCCCCGGACGGGCAACGGCCCCGCCGGGGACGGGTACCGGCGGGACCGTAGGTCTTCAGGAGGTGGCGGCGTACCGCTTCGCGAGCAGGTCGCGGCACGTACCGCTGTTGCCTTCGATGCTCACCCGGGTCAGCCGGGCGCGCCGCAGGTGCAGCGGCACCTGCTCGGCGGTGACGGGCGAGCCGTCCTCGTGCAGGAGGAGCGGGGCGTCGTCGCCGCGCGGCAACCCCCCGTCCGCCCGCCGCTCCCGCATGCGGGTCAGCTCCGCCGACGGAGCCACCTGGCCCAGCCGTAGCTCGGCCAGTTGCCCAGGTGTGGTGCCGGAGTCGACCAGCGGGCGCGCGACGATGTCCTGTCCCGCCAGCGCAGCCTTGCGGTTGAACGTCCTGCGCAGCTCGTCGAGCTCCGCACGGGCCTCCCCGGAGAAGGCAGCGGCGAAGCCGGACCGCGCCGCCACCCCCTCGTTGATCTCCTCGGCGACGAAGTGGCCCTCCAGCTCGATGTCGGCCCGGGCCACGCCGGGTACCGCGGAGACGGCGTCGTACGCGTCAGCGACCATCAGCCAGGAGAAGTTGGCCGCGCAGAAGAACGTCGGCAGGCGCAGCAGCACCGACGCGACGCCGTCGGGTGAGACGGTGCACGACGACACGAACTCGAGCTCCGTGATCGGCTCGTCGAGCTCGGGGTCGCGCACCGTACCCAGCGCCGTCCAGACCGCGTCCCGGAGGACACCGTTCACGCCTGCGCCCCCGCGGCCGTCCCGGCGTCGATGAACAGCTCCTCTCCAGGAGCCTTCTCCTCGTCCGCGGTGGTGCCCGGCGCCGAGATCTGGCACTCGGGTGGCACCTCGATGTCGTAGAGCTTCGCTGCGTTCAGCCCCATGATCTTCTTCTTGGCGGTGGTGGTGATCTTCGGATAGTCGGAGAACTGCTCGCCGTCGGGCATCTGCCAGTCGATGAAGCCCTCGACCTGCCACTTCGGTTCCCAGATGCCGTAGTCGCTGCCGAAGACGATGCGGTCTTCACCCACCCAGAACAGCAGCTCGCCCATGAACCTCGCGAAGGTGTTGGGGCGGGCGTACATGTGGGCACCGATCACCACGGACAGGCCCGCGTACACGTTGGGCTCCTGAACCGCGATGTAGGCGAACTGCTCGATCCGCGGCACGCCCGCGTGCTCGACGATGAAGTTGAGCTCGGGGAAGTCCGTGGCCGCCTTGTCGACGTCCTCGACGTCGAACGCGTCCCTGTCCAGCGGCCAGATCGTGGGCCCCTTGTGCAGGTGCACGTTCTTGATCCCCAGCTCTCGGGTCTTGTCCAGGTAGCGGTAGGCCTCGGGGTCGCTCACCTTGTAGCCGCGCGAGTTCCCGTACCACTCGGCGGTGTAGAGCTTGACGCCCTTGTAGTTGTCGCGCTTGTGGTTCTCCTCGAACCGGCGGAGGCCCTCGGCACCCTCGCGCGGGTCCCACCGACCGTTCACGATGACCTTGCCCGGGAAGGCCTCGGCCACCATCTGGTTGCGCTTGGTGGTGTTGAAGCCCTCCTTGTACCAGTAGTAGAGGAACGTCGACTGAAGGACCGCGTGGTCGACGTGGCCCTCCTCGAACACGTCGTGCCTGTAGTCCTCGAGGGTCCAGCGCTGGTATTTCTCCAGCGGCCAGTGGGTCTCGGGCGGGGCGAGCTGGTGGTAGCCGTAGAAGCAGTCGATCCAGCCCTTGGCGAGGTTCTCGCGACCCTCGACCCAGTTGTCGGGCCGGGCGTTCCAGAAGTGCTGGTGCTCGTCGACGATGAAGTACTTCTCGCCGTCCTTCTCGTACATGTGGTGGTACCTCCGCGTCAGGAAGGGGCGGTGCGGGGCGGGACGGTCAGGGGACGAGGATCGCCCGGCCGCGGACGCGGCCGGCGTCGAGGTCGTGCAGCGCGTCGAGCGCCGCATCGAGGGTGTACTGCTTCGTGTGCAGGGTGACCTTGCCTGCCTGGGCGAGCACCATCAGCTCGACGAGGTCGTTGTAGGTGCCGACGATGTTGCCGATCACGCTCTTCTCGCCCGCGACGAAGTCGAGCGTCGGCGCCCGGAACTCGCCGCCGTAGCCGATGACGTACTGGAACCCGTCCGGTGCGGTCATCGCCCACGCGTCGTTCTCCGCGCCCTGCTCGGCGACGAAGTCGAGGACGACGTCGGCGCCCTGACCGCCGGTCAGGTCCTTGACCGCGTCGATGTGGGTTCCGTCGGAGATCACCGTCTCGTCCGCGCCGATCTCCTTCGCCAGCGCGAGCGCGTCCGGGTTCCGGTCGACCACGACGATGCGTGTCGCACAGAGCGCGGCGAGCGCCTGGATCCCGATGTGGCCCAGGCCGCCTGCGCCCTGGACGACCGCGGTCGTGCCCGGCCACAGTCGCGGGACCGCCTTGCGGACCGCGTGGTAGGCGGTGATGCCGGCGTCGGCGAGGGCCGCGACGTCCGCGGGATCGGTCTCGGGATCGAGCTTCACGCACGCCCGGGCGGTCGTGCGCAGGTACTCGGCCATTCCGCCGTCGTTGTCGCTCAGGCCGGGGAAGAAGGCGTTCGCGCAGTGCATGTCGTTGCCGGCGCGACAGGGCAGGCACAGCCCGCAGGAGGGCTGTGGGTGCAGGATCACGGTGTCACCGACCGCGACGTTCGTGACACCCTCGCCGATCTCGTGCACCCAGCCCGCGTTCTCGTGGCCGATGACGTAGGGCAGGCCGGGGTTCATGGCCCGCGCCCAGTCGCCGTTCACGATGTGCAGGTCGGTGCGGCACACGCCGGCGCCACCGATCTTGACGATCACGTCGAGCGGGCCCTGGAGCGTGGGCTCCGGGATGTCGTCGATCCGCGGTTCGCTGTGGTACTCGTGCACCCGAACGGCCCTCACGCGCGAACCTCCTTCTGGTCGCCGCGGTCAACGCGGCCGACGCTACGGAGCGCCAACCGTGACGGGCGTCTCATGTTGAGACACTTCGATCACCCCGTCCAGCCATGGGGGAGCGGGGTCAGCGAGCCCTGGTCAGCGGCCCAGGCGTACGCCCAGCAGGCGGTCGGTGGCCCGTCGTCGGGCGTGGCGGACACCCGGATCCGCCGGTACTCCGGACCCTCGTAGCCATCGAGACGGCGGAGCAGGACGGCGGGGTCGCGAACGTCGACGACCCATCCCGGTGCGCGGGCCGACCCGTCGGGGAGCAGCGCGGGGTAGCCGAGGCCGGTGTCGCACACGCGTCCGGCGGCCGTGGCACGCCGTGGAGCGCCGACCGCGTGCCGCGCCACCTGCGGCCATGCCGGGTGCCCCGGTTGCAGTGTCCCGTAGACGAACACCGCGGCGGGCCAGTCGTCGGGATCCGGCGCGCCGACCACGGTCGTGGCGGACAGCCCGTCGTCCGGTGCCGGGGCGCCGTCGAGCCCGAGCGCCGCATCCTGGCCGAGGTCGGCGCACCGGACCGGGTGCCCGTCGACGAGCAGCGGCCGACGGATCGCCGACAGCCCGAGGTAGCTCCACGGCGCCTCGATCCGCAGGCCGTCGTCGGTGTGGACGGCACCGGTGCCCAGCCGGGCCAGCCGGTGGCGGTCGCCGCGCCCCTCGCAGCGGTCGAGCACCGCGACCTGCTCGGGGGTGGCCAGCCAGACGGCGTGCTGTTCGGACGCCCCGGGCGCGGCCCCGAGCACGGAGGTCCGCTGCCCGTCGCGGGCCCGGAACCCGCTGGCCCACACCGCGGCCAGGCCCTCGGTCCGGGCGCGCAGCACGACCACGGGCCCGGTCAGCCCCAGCTTCCGGCGCAGCCAGGTGATCTTGCCGGGGTTGCGGTTGGAGCCGTACGAGAGCACCGGGACGCGTGCGGCGAGAGGCGGCGCACCGTGCCCGGCGAGCCACAGATCGAGCTCCGCACCGTCGATGCGCCAGCAGACGTCGAAGGTCAGGGGGTGGCTGTGTCCACCTTTTCGGGCGTGGTCGATGTGCACGAACGAGAAGGGCGGGACGGCACCGGGGTAGGGATCGGCGGGGAACTCGGCGTCGGCGTGGGGCCGGCCCGGCGACGCTCGACTGGCCTCCGGCACGTGGCTCAGGTCGGGCAGGCGGTGGGGATGCCGTACGCCGCTGCCGCGGTGAGCATGCGGTTGTCGTAGCTGACGAGAGCATCGACGTCGGCCCCGAGAAGCAGTGCTGTGGCAACGTGGATCGCATCGAGCGTGCGCAGTAGCGGGTCCGGCAGCCTGCTTGCCGATTCGACCACGATCGCGTCCATGTCGATCAGGTCGACACGGGTGAGAAGCAGGTCGACCCGAGGCAGCGTGCGGGGTGCGCTCCGGAGCGCACCCCGCCGCAGTTCGACGGCCAGCACGGTGCTGGAGACGAGGTCGTCCCGGGCGCCGAGGTAGTCCGTGAGCGCCGCGGAGTGCATCTCGGGCTTCATCAGCTTGAACGCCGCCGACGTGTCGACGTAGATCAATACCGCTCCTCGTCGCGCATCTCCTGCAACGTCTCCGAGAGTGACTTTTCGCCCGGCGGCGCAGCGGGGATGGGGAGGAGGTCCGCAATCCCCTTCGCGGTGGCCCGCTGCACCTTGCCGGCGGCGACGAGCTGCTCGAACACGGACCTCGGTTCGTCGGCGGGAACGAGGTATGCCACGAGCTTGCCCCGGTCCGTCACCGGCACGCGTTTCCCCGCCCGTGCCATGGCCACGTACCGCGAGGCGTGCTGGCGCAGCTCGCGGATTCCGATCTTCTCCGCCTCGTCCACCAGGTTAGAGTAGCACTTAGCGTGCTACTTCGGCTGGCAACTCAGTGTCCCCGCACGATCCACTCCTCCAGGTGCGGCGCCTCGTCGGCGATCGACGTGGGGTCCCCGTGGCCCGTGCGGACCGTGGTGTCGCCCGGCAGCGTCAGCAGCCGCGCCCGGATCGAGTCGATGATCGTCTCGAACGACGAGAACGACCTCCCGGTGGCGCCCGGCCCGCCCTGGAACAGGGTGTCGCCCGTGAACACCGTCGCCAGCTCCGGGGCGTAGAGACACGACGAGCCGGGCGAGTGCCCGGGCGTCGTGATCACCTGCAGCTCGATGCCGCCCGCGGTGAGCACGTCGCCGTCGCACAGGTCGTGGTCCGGCTTGCGGTCCGGGTGGGCCATCGCCCACAGCGGCGCCTCGGCCGGGTGCAGGTAGACCGGGGCGCCGAAGCGGTCGGACAGGGCGGGCGCCTGGTTGACGTGGTCGTCGTGCGCGTGGGTGCACACCACGGCTACGACGCGCCGCCCAGCGACCGCGGACGCGATCTTCTCCAGGTCGTGCGCGGCGTCGATGACGATCACTTCGTGCTCGTCCCCGACGAGCCACACGTTGTTGTCGACGTCCCAGGTGCCGCCGTCCAGCGAGAACGTCCCCGACGTGACGACGTGGTCCACCGGTGACGACATCAGAAGACCACCACCGAGCGCAGGACCTCGCCCTTGTGCATCTTGTGGAACGCCGCCTCGACGTCGTCGAGCCCGATGGTCTCGGAGACGAACTTCTCCAGCGGGAGCCTGCCCTGCAGGTGCAGGTCGATCAGCATCGGGAAGTCGCGGGAGGGCAGGCAGTCGCCGTACCAGGACGACTTGGTGGCGCCGCCGCGGCCGAACACGTCGAGCAGCGGCAGCTCGACGCGCATGTCCGGGGTGGGCACGCCGACGAGCACGACCGTGCCGGCGAGGTCGCGGGCGTAGAACGCCTGGGTGAAGGTCTCGGGCCGGCCCACGGCGTCGACGACGACGTTCGCACCGTTGCCGTCGGTGAGCGCCTGGATGCCCTCGACCGCGTCCTGCTCGCGGGAGTTGATCGTGTGCGTCGCGCCGAAGTCCGTGGCCCAGGCGAGCTTCCGGTCGTCGACGTCGACGGCGATGATCGTGGACGCCCCGGCGAGCCGGGCACCGGCGATGGCGGCGTTGCCGACCCCGCCGCAGCCGATGACGGCGATGGAGTCGCCGCGGCCCACCTGGCCGGTGTTGATGGCGGCCCCGATGCCGGCCATGACGCCGCAGCCGAGCAGGCCGGCGACCTCGGGCTTCGCCGCCGGGTCGACCTTCGTGCACTGTCCGGCGTGGACGAGGGTCTTCTCGACGAACGCGCCGATGCCCAGCGCGGGGGAGAGCTCCTGGCCCGAGGTCAGGGTCATCTTCCGGGCGGCGTTGTGGGTGCTGAAGCAGTACCAGGGCTCGCCGCGGCGACAGGCCCGGCAGTTCCCGCAGACGGCACGCCAGTTGAGGATGACGAAGTCGTCCGGGGCGACGTCGGTGACGCCCTCGCCGACGGACTCGACGATCCCGGCGGCCTCGTGGCCGAGCAGGAACGGGAAGTCGTCGTTGATGCCGCCCTCGCGGTAGTGCAGGTCGGTGTGGCAGACGCCGCAGGCCTGGACCTTCACCACCACCTCACCCGGCCCCGGATCCGGGACCACGACCGTCTCCACCGACACCGGGTCGCTCTTCTTGTGCGCGACGACCCCGCGAACCTGCTGCGGCATCCCTGCTCGCCTCCTCGTGCTCGACTCGCGAGCAGCCTGCCATGCACGGGCCGGGACGTCGTCCGCAACCGGTCACGAAGCTCCGGAACCCGGAATCGTCGGGGTGCTGGGGTATGAAAGAGGGGGAGTGAGAAGAGGGCAGCGATGGCGCAGATTCCCGAGGCCTACATCTATGAGGCGATCCGCACCCCCCGCGGGCGCGGCAAGCCGTCCGGGTCGCTCCACGAGGTCAAGCCGATCTCGCTGGTCGTCGGGCTGATCGACGAGATGCGTCGGCGATTCCCGGCGCTGGACCCGGCCACGATCGACGACATCGTGCTCGGTGTGGTCACGCCGGTCGGCGAGCAGGGCGGGGTCATCGCCCGGGCCGCCGCGCTCGCCGCCGGTCTGCCCGAGGTGGTCGCAGGGGTGCAGATCGACCGGTTCTGCGCCTCCGGGCTCGAGGCCGTGAACCTCGCGGCGATGAAGGTCCGCTCGGGTATGGAGGACCTCGTCCTCGCCGGTGGCGTCGAGTCGATGTCCCGCGTGCCGATGGGGTCCGACGGCGGCGCCTACGCGATGGACCCGGACACCGCCTACGGCATCGGCTTCGTCCCGCAGGGCATCGGGGCCGACCTCATCGCCACCATGGCGGGGTTCTCCCGCACGGACCTCGACACCTACGCCGTCGAGTCGCAGACCCGGGCGGCCAAGGCGTGGGCGAACGGCTCGTTCGCCCGGTCGATCGTCCCGGTGCGCGACCGCAACGGGCTCACGGTCCTGGAGCGCGACGAGCACGTGCGTCCCGGTGCCACGCTGGCGGCCCTCGCCGAGCTCAAGCCCTCGTTCGCCGCGATCGGCGAGGCAGGCGGGTTCGACGCCGTGGCGTTGCAGCGCTACCACTGGGTCGAGCGGATCGACCACGTGCACCATGCCGGCAACTCCTCGGGCATCGTCGACGGTGCCGCTCTGGTGCTGGTCGGCTCGGAGGCTGCGGGCGCCGCGGCCCGGCTGACTCCGCGCGCCCGGATCGTCTCGGTCGGGCTGGTGGGGTCAGAGCCGACGATCATGCTCACCGGTCCGGTGCCGGCCAGTCGGAGGGCGCTGGCCAAGGCCGGGCTCACCGTGGACGACATCGATCTGTTCGAGGTGAACGAGGCCTTCGCGGCGGTCCCGATGTGGTACATGCGTGAGATGGGGGTTCCCCACGAGAAGGTGAACGTCAACGGCGGCGTGATCGCCGTGGGCCACCCGTTGGGCGCCACCGGGGCGATGAGCCTCGGCACGCTGATCGACGAGCTGGAACGCCGCGAGCTGCGCTACGGCCTGGTCACCTTGTGCATCGGCGGCGGCATGGGGGTCGCGACGATCGTGGAGCGCGTCGGATGACGGAGAAGGCGGTCCGCTGGGAGCGCGGTGCCGGTGATCTCGACGGGATCGCCGTCGTCGTGCTGGACGACCCCGAACGCAGCGCGAACACGATGAACGAGGCCTACCTCGCCGGGATGGCGGAGGTCCTCGACGGCCTCGCCGCGGCGAAGGCGGACCTGCGCGGCGTGATCGTCACCTCGGCGAAGAAGACGTTCTTCGCGGGCGGTGATCTGGAGGCGCTGATCCGGTACGGCCCGGACGACGGCGCCGCGGTGTTCGATCACGTCACCCGGATCAAGGGGCAGTTGCGGCGGCTGGAGACCCTCGGCCTGCCGGTGGTGGCCGCGGTGACCGGCACGGCACTCGGCGGCGGCCTGGAGATCGCCCTGGCCTGCCACCACCGCATCGGCCTCGACGCGCCGGGCGTGGTCTACGGGCTGCCCGAGGTGACCCTCGGGTTGCTCCCCGGCGCGGGCGGCGTCACCCGGATCACCCGCATGCTCGGCATCGCCGACGGGTTCATGAAGGTCCTGGGCCAGGGGCAGCGCCACAAGCCCGCCGCGGCGCTGGAGATCGGGATCGTGGACGAGCTGGCGGCGAGCCGCGACGAGGCGCTGGCCCGCGCCGCAGCGTGGATCGCGGAACACCCGCGGGGCGGCCAGCCCTGGGAGGCCCCGGGCTACCGGATCCCGGGCGGCACGCCGTCGACGCCGAAGCTCGCCTCGATCCTGCCGGCGTTCCCCGCGAACCTGCGCAAGCAGCTCAAGGGCGCCCCGCTGCCCGCGCCGCGCAACATCCTGGCCGCGGCCGTCGAGGGCACCCAGGTCGACGTGGACACCGCGCTGCGCATCGAGACCCGGTACTTCGTCGACCTGGTCACCGGGCAGGTCGCCAAGAACATGATCAAGGCGTTCTTCTTCGACATGCAGGCGATCACGAGCGGCGCCTCGCGTCCGGCCGGGTACGCGCGGTGGGCGCCGACGAAGGTCGCCGTCCTCGGCGCCGGGATGATGGGCGCGGGCATCGCGTACTCGTGCGCGCTGGCGGGCTGGGAGGTCGTGCTCAAGGACGTCTCGTCGGACGTCGCCGCGACGGGTAAGGCGTATTCCGAGCGGCTGGTCGCCAAGGGCGCGCAGCGCGGGAAGACGACACCGGAGAAGGGCGCGGCCCTGCTCGGCCGGATCACCCCGACCGACGACTACGCCGCCCTCGCCGGTGCGGACCTGGTGATCGAGGCCGTCGTCGAGTCGCCTGCGGTGAAGCAGGAGGTGTTCGCCGAGGTGGCGAAGGTCGTCGCGCCGGACGCCCTGCTGTGCTCGAACACGTCGACGCTGCCGATCACGTCGCTCGCCGAGGGGGTCGACCGGCCCGGTGACCTCATCGGCCTGCACTTCTTCTCGCCGGTCGACAGGATGCCGCTCATCGAGATCATCCGGGGACGGGACACCTCGGACGCCACGCTGGCCCGCGCGTTCGACGTCGCGGTCGGTCTGCGCAAGACCCCGATCGTCGTCAACGACAGCCGCGGCTTCTTCACCAGCCGGGTGATCAGCACGTTCCTCAACGAGGGCGTCGCGATGCTCGCCGAGGGCATCGATCCACAGACGATCGAGCAGGCCTGCGCGCAGGCCGGCTACCCGGCTCCGGTGCTGCAGTTGATGGACGAGCTCACCCTGACGCTGCCGCGCAAGATCCGGGACGAGGCCCGGAACGCGGCCGGCGACGCCTACGTCCCGCACCCCGCCGAGGCCGTGCTGGACCGGATGGTGGAGGAGTTCGGCCGGACGGGCCGCAGCTCGGCGGCCGGGTTCTACGACTACGAGAACGGGCGCCGGACGCGCCTGTGGCCCGGGTTGCGCAGCGAGCTCGGGGCGACGAACCACGACGTCGACCTGCACGATCTGGCCGAGCGCATGCTGGTCGTCGAGGCGGTCGAGACCCAGCGGTGCCTGGACGAGGGCGTGCTCACCAGTGTCGCGGACGCGAACGTCGGCTCGGTGCTCGGCATCGGCTACCCGCCGTGGACCGGCGGCGTCGTGCAGTACGTCGAGGGCTTCCCGGGCGGCGTCGCCGCGTTCGTGGCTCGGGCGGACGCCCTGGCCGACCGGTACGGCGAACGGTTCCGGGTTCCCGATTCGCTGCGCGCACGGGTCACGACCTGATCCGCCCGAGGCAGGCGGCGTGACCGGGTGCTCACATCGGGGCGGTCAGCCCTGCCGGCGCGAGGCGAGGGCCGTCTTGATGCGCAGGCCGACGCGGTCGCCGAGCAGCACGCCACCGATGCCGGCCAGCGCGGCGGGAACGATCAGGAGCAGGTCGGCGAGTGCCACGGCGGTCTCCTTCGCGCCCGGTCCGAGGCTCGGGCGGAGTCGAGGAGGCGCCGTCGGGGGTCGGGCGCGCTCCGGCGGTGTTCGTGCGCCGGGTCCGGCGCAGGTGGTTGACGGTTACTGTGGGACACCGGCCGTGATCGGTCGAGCTGATCGTGTCTGACATCACGTTTGGGCAACGCTGGTATTGCGCACCGGTTACGGCCACCCCTGCCGCGGCCACCGGATCACCGCCGGCCGAGTAGCAGCGCCGGGATACCCTCCGCGGCGAGGGCGGACCGGGCCGGCGAGCAGCGCGGTGCCACCGACGAGCACCGCTGCCTGGAGCGGGTGCAGCACCGCGGATCCGGCCCGTGCGGCCGTGGCCGAGGCACCTGTGGATCAAACGCGGCGTACCCGGCCTCGGTGACGCCGGTGGGCCCGATCGGTCCCCGCTAGGATCCGGATCCGGAACCGGCCGACGAAGAGCGGGAGGTGCTCGTGCGGGAGCACTTCCGCCCGACCGGGAATCCGGTCGCGGACCCGGCGAATGTCGTCATGGGCGACGGGTACCGCATCACGCTGCTGACCGAGGGCCTCGTGCGGCTGGAGTGGAGCGCGTCCGGCGAGTTCGAGGACCGGGCGAGCCAGGCCGTCGTCGACCGCGCCTTCCCGCCCACCGAGTTCCAGCTCGTCGAGACCGACGACCGGCTGACGATCCACACTGCGCGCCTGCAGCTGGTCTTCGACAAGCGCCCGTTCAGCACCGAGGGGCTGTCGGTGCAGGCGAAGGGCGGCCTGCACTCCTTCCGCAGCGTGTGGCGGTTCGGGCTGCCCACCGCCAACCTCGGCGGCACCGCACGCACCCTCGACAACGTCGACGGCGCCGTCCCGCTGGAGCCCGGCATCCTCTCCCGCGACGGCGTGACCTGCTACGACGACAGCGCCACGGTGCTGCTCACCGACGACGGCTGGATCGCGCCGCGCCGCCCGGACACGCTCGACCTGTACGTCTTCGCCTACGGCCGCGACTACCGCGCCGCGCTGCGCGCGCTCTACCACCTCACCGGCCCGCAGCCGCTGCTGCCGCGCTACGCGCTGGGCAACTGGTGGAGCCGCTACCACGCCTACTCCGCCGACGAGTACCTCGGTCTGATGGACCGCTTCGCGGCCGAGGGCATCCCGCTCTCGGTGGCCGTGCTGGACATGGACTGGCACCTCGTCGACATCGATCCTCGCCACGGCAGCGGCTGGACCGGCTACACCTGGAACCGCGAGCTGTTCCCCGATCCGCCCGCGTTCCTCGCCGCCCTGCACGAGCGCGGGCTCGCGACGACCCTCAACGTGCACCCGGCCGAGGGCGTGCACGCCCACGAGGAGCGCTACGCGGCGATCGCGCGGCGGATGGGCGTCGATCCGGACAGCGAGCTACCGGTCGACTTCGACCCCGCGGATCCGACCTTCCTGGAGGCCTACCTCGAGGAGCTGCACCACCCGCGCGAAGCCGAGGGCGTCGACTTCTGGTGGCTGGACTGGCAGCAGGGCGGGGTCACCCGCATCCCCGGGCTCGACCCGCTCTGGGTGCTCAATCACTTCCACTATCTGGACTCCGGCCGGAGCGGGAAGCGGCCGCTGACGTTCTCCCGCTACGCCGGGGTCGGCAGCCACCGGTACCCGATCGGCTTCTCCGGTGACACGGTGATCACCTGGGCGTCGCTGGACTTCCAGCCCTACTTCACCGCCACCGCGAGCAACGTCGGCTACGGCTGGTGGAGCCACGACATCGGCGGGCACCTCTTCGGTTACAAGGACGACGAGCTGACCGTCCGATGGGTCCAGTTCGGCGTGTTCGCGCCGATCACCCGATTGCACTCCAGCAACGGCCTGTTCAACACCCGCGAGCCGTGGCGCTATGGCGAGCGGGCACGGCGGATCATGGCCGGCTTCCTTCGGCTGCGCCACCGGCTGGTGCCCTACCTGCACACGATGAACCGGCGCGCGCACGTCGAGGGCGAGCCGCTCGTGCAGCCGATGTACTACGAGCACCCGGACGACGCCGACGCCTACCAGGTGGGCAACCAGTACCTGTTCGGCGACCGGCTGCTCGTCGCCCCCATCACGACGCCCGCGGACCGGGCGACGGGACTGGGTGCGGTGCGGGCGTGGCTCCCGCCAGGTCGGTGGACCGACGTGTTCACCGGCGTGAGCTACCGCGGCGGCACGATGATCCTGCTCCACCGCGACCTCGACACGATCCCCGTGCTCGCGCCTGCCGGCGCGATCCTGCCGCTGGCAGCGGGCCAGGGCATCGAGAATCCCGACGCCCTCGAGCTGCGGGTGTATGCGGGCGCGGGTGGGGAGTTCACCCTCGCCGAAGATCGGGACGACGGGCGCTGGGCCCGCACCCGGTTCACGTTCGCGGGCGACGAGCTGCGCATCCATCCCGTCGAGGGCGAGCACGACGTCATTCCCGCGACGCGCCGCTACGACGTCGTGCTCTGCGGGTTCTCCGATGTCCGCGAGGTCGTGCGGCCCGACGGCACCACGCAACCGACCGCCCCGGGCCCGGTACCCGGCAGCGTGAGCGTCCGCCTGCGGTCGGTCGCGGCGAGAGAGGGCGTCGTGCTCCGGCTTCTCGGCGACACCGGCCCGGCCGGCAACCGGGACATCCCGGAGCGGTTGTTCTCCCTGCTCGACGGCGCACAGATCGAACTGACGACCAAGAACCGGGTGCACCGGGCCGTGACGACCCACGAGCCGGACCGTGCCGTCCTCGTGCTCGCGGCGCTGGACCTGCCACAGTCGCTGTTCGCCGCCGTCGTCGAGCTGCTGCTGGCGGAGTGTGGATGAGGCCGGCGGGCGGGTGCCACGGCACCTCGGTCGACGCGTGACCGCCCGCTACGGGTGATCACGGGCAGCGGTCCTGGGCCGGTCGGCGTCCTACATCCGGTCCGGGGCTGCGATGCCCAACAGGCCGAGCCCCTCGTGCAGGGTCGCCGCAGCGAGCCGGCACAGGGCGAGCCGGTTGGCGCGCACGTCGTCGGGGGCCTGCAACACCGGGCAGTTCTCGTAGAAGTCGGTGAACGCTTTCGCCGTGTCGAACAGGTAGTTGCACAGCCGGTGCGGTTCGCTCGCCTGCGTGACGTCGTGCAGGACGTCCCCGAAGTCGTCCAGCGCCAGCACGAGTGCCCGTTCCGCGGGGTGCACCGGCAGCCCCGGATCGATCACGCCTGCGGCGGAGCCGGCCTTGCGCAGGATCGACCGGATCCGGGCGTGCGCGTACTGCAGGTAGACGCTGGTGTTGCCGGTGAGCGACACCATCCGCGCGATGTCGAAGGTGTAGTCCTTGACGCGCGAGGTCGACAGGTCCGCGTACTTGACCGCCCCGACACCTGCCTGTTCGGCGATGCGGTCCAGCTCGGCCGGGGGGAGGTCCGGCTCGCGTTCGGCGACGGTGCGCCGGGCCGAGTCGACGGCCTCGTCGATCAGGTGCATCAGCCGCACGGTGCCGCCCGCGCGCGTCTTGAACGGCCGCCCGTCCGGCCCGAGGACGGTGCCGAACGCGACGTGCACGGCCTCGACACCGTCGGTGAGCCATCCCATCCGCCGCGCCGCCTCGAAGATCAGGCGGAAGTGCAGCGCCTGCCGGGCGTCGACGACGTAGAGGATCCGGTCCGCCTTGAGGTCGCGGACGCGGTAGCGCAGCGTCGCGAGGTCCGTGGTGTCGTAGCCGTAGCCGCCGTCGCGCTTCTGCACCATCAGCACGGCGGGCTGGCCGTCGGGGGCCTTGACCTCCTCGGACTCGACGACCACGGCGCCGTCGCTGTACGTCGCGACCCCCGCGGCGAGCAACTCCTCGACGACCTCGGGCAGCCACTGGTTGTAGAACGACTCACCTGCCGAGTCGTCCGGCCCCAGCAGCACGCCGAGCCTCCCGTAGATCTCCCGGAACGCGAGCTCGGACTCGTCCACGATCTCGCGCCAGCGCCCCAGGCTCGCCTCGTCGCCTGCCTGCAGGGCGACGACCCGGGCCCGGGCCCGGTCGGCGAACGCCTCGTCCGCATCGAACTCCGTGCGCGCCACGCGGTAGAGCCCGTCCAGCGCCGAGACCGTCGACGCGCCGGGCTCGACGTCGCCGGCGAGAAGATCCGCGTGGCGCCACCGCACGTCGGGGTGTTCGTCGAGGTACTGGATCAGCATCCCGAACTGCGTGCCCCAGTCGCCCAGGTGGTTCTGCCGGATGACGGTGGCGCCGAGGTGCCCGAGCACGCGCGCGAGCGAATCGCCGATGATCGTCGTGCGCAGGTGCCCGACGTGCATCTCCTTGGCGATGTTGGGCGCCGAGTAGTCGATGACGACGCGGCCGCCCTGCTCGGGGAGGTCGACACCGAGCCGCTCGCCGGCCAGGCGCAGCCCGAGCTGGCCCCACACGGCGGCGTCCGTGGTGGTGATGTTGAGGAAGCCGGGACCGGAGACCTCGACGCTCGCGATCGGCCCTTCGGTGCCCTGCAACGCCTCCGCCAGCTCGTCCGCCAGCTCGGCAGGGCGGGCCTGCACGCGCTTCGCGGCGGCAAGGGCGACGTTGGACTGGAAGTCCGCGCGGTCCGAGCGGCGCACGAGCGGGTCCGCGCCCGCGAGCTCGGGTCGGACGCGGCCGAGCGCCGCCGTGACGGCCTCCTCGACCTGCCCTGCCAATGAGCTCATCGCCTGCTGTGCCACGTCGTCGACCCTTCCTTGCCGTTGCCCCCAGTGTCCCAGGCCGCCGGGACCGGTGCGGACGGGCCCGGCGCGAGGCACGGAGATCACTTCGTTCCG
>JAEUJO010000193.1 GCA_016794615.1 Pseudonocardia sp.
GGTCGAGCGCGCCGAGCGGGCCTGGCGCGCGGCCCGCGACGCCGCCGAGCGGATCCGCCTGTCGAACCTCGCCCCGGAGGAGCGCAGCGCCGTCGAGCGGGTGATCAAGCTGCTGACGACGGCCCGCGACTCGGACAACGACGCCGAGCGCTTGGCCGCGTACGCCCGGGCCCGCAGCGAGCTGGCCCGCCTGGACCGGGCAGGAGTGATCCACATGCCGCGCACGGCGCAGGCGGCGCTCGACGTCGCGGGCCGTGGTCAGCTCCCGGCCTGACCCCGATCCGACCGGCGCCCGGTCGTGCACGCCGGAATGCGGCGGGGCACGGGCTGCACCGTGTGCACCGGTCGTCGGGCGTGTGCACAGCGGGTGTTCAAACCTTGTGCAGGTAGGCCGCACTGCCCGGCCCCGACCAGCCGCGATCCCGCCGCGTGGCGCTCTGACCAGGGCGTACAGCGTATGGCGGGGTGTGGCGGGGGGTGCCCCTGACGCGGACTTTCTGCGGACCGAGGCGGACGACAGCCGGACTTCCCGACCATCCACATCGGACGGACCCGGACGCGGACAGAGCACGCCGGCCGGGCCCCCAAGTCCCACCCTCGTACCGCCGTGACCCCGGCCGGCGCCGACCTGTGTCCGCTCGACGTCGAGCCGGTCAGCGTCCGCGCGCCGTTCGACCGGCGCCCGCCGGGCGCCTGGGTGCCGGGCACGATGGACGCCGAGCACGAGCGCGCGCTGCGGGCCCGCTGGCCGGGGTCGAGCTGGGCACCTACGACGAGCGGATCGTGGCGTGGCTGGCCCGCTGGGACGTGCCGACCGTCGGCGCGCTCGTGTCCCTGCTGGGCCGGGCCGCGGGCGGGACGGGGTGAGCGTCGGGCGGCCGCCCGGTCGGGCCGGGCACTGACTTGATGCCGGGCGGGTAGCGTGGGCGGGCACCGGGGAAGCCCCCGCGAGCGGCCAGGCTCCGGGGGCACGGACCGACTGTTGGGAGTCGGACGTGGATCAGTCTACGAGAGCCGGCGACGCCGAGATCGGCGCCCGCGCGCGCAAGATCCGCCACCGCCGCGGCCTCAGCCTCGACGTCGTCGCCGGCCAGGTCGGCATCACGAAGGGCTACCTGTCGATGCTGGAGACCGGGCGGCGGTCCTTCACCCGCCGCGGGCTGGTCGAGGATCTGGCCGACGTCCTCGGCTGCTCGCCCGGCGACCTCACCGGCACCCCCGCACTCAGCCCCGACCGGCGCACCCTGCGCGCAGCATCCGCCATCCCCGGTCTGACAGAGGCCCTGCACGACACCACCCTCGACGACGTCCCCGACGACGTCCCCGCTCGCCCTGTCGTGCAGCTCGCCGAACTCGCGGCCGCCGCGCTGGCCGAGTCCGACCAGATGCGGTTTGACACCGTCTCCGGCCCCGTCCTCGGTGAGCTGGTGACCGAGCTGCACATCGTCGCGGCCACCGGCACGCCAGCGGAGCGGGACGCCGCGCTGGCCGGGCTGGTGGAGGTGTCGTTCGTCGGCATGCATCTCGCCGCGAGCCTGGGCGATCACGTGCTCGCGCTGCTCGCGATCGGCCGCGGATGGGACGCGGCCCGGCGAGCAGGGCGGCCGGACCTGCTCGGGTTGATGTCGATGAGCCGCGGGATCGAGCTCAACCGGGTCGGGGCCCGCCGCCGCGCGGTCAGCGTCGTGGACGGCGCGCTGTCCGAGCTGGCCGACGAGCCCGGCCCGACGCTCGACGACACCCGGGTCACGCAGGCGCGGGGGATGCTGCACCTGACGGCCGCGCATCTGGCGGCCCGGGCAGGCCGGGTCGCCGACGCCGACACCCACCTCGACGAGGCCGCCGGCCTGGCCCGATTCACAGGTGAGCGCAACCACCTGCGCTACCACTTCGGGCCCGCCAACGTCGGCGCGTGGCGGCTGGCGGTGGCGGTGGAGACTGACCGCGGCCCCGAGGAGGCCGAGCGCTTCGCGAGCGCCGGGGTTGACCTCGGGGTGTTCGACTCGGCCGCTCGCATCTCCTCGGTGCACTTCGACCTCGCGAGGGCCTACGCGCAAGCCGGCGGCGCCCGCGACGGTGAGGCCCTGCGGCACATCGACCGGGCCGACCGGATCGCGCCGCTGCGGACCCGACAGGACCCGCTGACGCGGGAGCTGGTCGCGGACCTGGACCGCCGGGCGCGGCGGCGGGTGTGGGAGCTGGACTCACTGCGTCGCCGGGTCGGCATCGCGTAGGACGGGAGTTCCGAGTAGCGGAGGGTTCACGGCGGGTTAACTCCGATGTGGTGAGTCGGGGCACGGTGCAGGAATGCCCCGTGACCCGGATCCGCTGCTCGAGTTCCTCGGTCGTGAAGGGCGCGCGGGCCGGCTGCTCGACGAGCATGTGGACGACGGGACCGGCCGATGCACGGTGTGCTCTGCCGGACCGCAGGCCGTCGGGGTGAGGTGGCCGTGCTCGATCGCGGCCGCGGCTCGTGCCGCGACCGCATCCCGGGACGCGCGGTGACCACGGTGCTTGTCCCGCTCCTCGTCGTGGCCTGCGTGCTCGCCCTGCCCCGCGTGGCCGGCCGGGTGGCACGCGGCCGGCATCGGCGTCCGCCCTCCCGGCGGGTGCAGGTGCGCCGCCGCGACGGTCAGTGGACCACCGTCGGGAAGACCACGTGAGCGCAGACCTTGACGAGGCGGTCTACACGCTGCTCACCCCGGCCCGCGGCGTGCTGGCGCGGCATCCCCGCGACGAGCGCCACCAGTGCCGTCGCTGTCGGGAGCCCTGGCCGTGCTTCGAGATCGACACCGCGATCCAGGCGCTCGACCTCGTCATCCGGGTTCACGCCGCCAGCCGGCACGCAGGGGCTGCCGCGGGCACGAAGTCGCGCCGTGCAGGCGATGAGGCGGCCGAGTGAACGTGCCGGAGGGGTGCGCGATGGCGGTGGCCTTCGTGCGTGACCCTGCCGGGCGGGCGGCGTTGGACGGGCATCTGCGGGACATGCGCCGGCGCGGGTTGGCGCCCGGCGACGATCCGTCTTCGGGAGGGCATGGTCTGCCGGTTCGGCCGGTTCGTCGCCCCGACCCCGCTGCTGGAGGTGACGGCCGAGGACGTGGAGCGCCACCTTGATGCGCGCCTCACCAAGGGTCTCGCGCAGGGCACCAGGGTCGTTGACGCGGCATGGTCGATCGGCGACACAAGAGGGCACGGGACAGCCACGGGTGGCCGCGTTGCGGACTCCCCGCGGACCGGGCAGGCGCCATGACGCTCTGACCTGCGACGATGCATCGGTTTCAGACCTTGTCCAGGTAGGCAGCGCGCTCCTCGTCGCCGACGGTCTCGGCCACCAACGCTTGGAGACCGGGGTGCCGGTGCAGGCCAGGGTCGGCTTTCACGATCTCCGTGGCGTGCGTCCGCGCCTTCGCGATGACGTCCTCGTGGCGCAGCAGGGAGAGCAGCCGCAGGCCCGAGCGGCGTCCCGACTGCAGCGAG
>JAEUJO010000220.1 GCA_016794615.1 Pseudonocardia sp.
CGGCGCACCACCCACACCACACCCCCGGCGATCGCGAGCAACGGCAGGAACGGGAGCAGGAAGCCGGCCGCCGTCGCCAGACCCGACCCGATCACCTTCAGCCCGGCCCACCCGGCACCCAGGCCGGCGCCGAAGCCGGGCGCGGGGGTCACCGGAGCCGGGGCGGGCGCGGAACGCAGCTCGACGGTCAGGGTGGAGAGCACGACGCGGTCCTTGAGCGTGGCGACGCGGCGTTGCAGCGAGTCGAGGTCGGCCTCGCGACGGGCCAGCTCCGACTCCACCGCCACGATGTCGCCGATCGACGTCGCCTGGGCCAACAGCGTCCGTACCCGGGTGACGCTGGCCTGCTGGGTGGCCACCCGGCTGTCGAGGTCGACGACCTGCTCCGTGGCGTCCTCGGCGCGAGCCGACCGGCCAAGCACGACACCCGTCGCGGCGAGGTCGTCGAGGAGGCGATCCAGGCCCGCGGCGGGCACCCGGACGACCAGCCATGCACCGGTGCTGTCGACCTGCTCCTCGGCGACGACCCCAGCCGCCGCGGCAACCGCGGTGCGCACGCCTCGGGCGGCGGCGGTGGGGTCGGGTACCTGAAGGGTGAGCTGGGCGGTGCGGACGACGTCCCGGCCGATCGGGTCGGGTAGCGCACCGGGCGCCGGGGCCGTCGGTACCGCGGCGGAGCGCGCGTCGTCGCCGCTCGTCCCGGCAGCCCCGCTCGGAGCCGGTTCCGCGACACCCACCTCCGTCGCGACCGTCGGCGAGCCGGCGTTCGACGCACCGCTCCTCTCCCCCATGAGCGCGAGCACCGCAGCCAGCACGCCGAGCAGCGCCAGCCCGACCGCCGCCGTCACCATGTACCGCCGTCGCATCCCGCGCACCTCGACCCCCTCGTCCCGTTGGTCGAGGGAAGGACCCCTCGTCCCGTTGGTCGGGGGAAGGACGGAAGAGGCACCGCGGCAGGTTGGCCCGGGGAGGTCACGATCCGGTCGCAGCGTGGGTGTGGAGCCGGGGTGTGGAGCCCGGCATGGGCGGCCGAAGGTTGCAGCAAGGTGGCCCTGCTCCAATCGGATTGGTGCAGGGCCACCTTGCTGCAAACCCCCGCGCCCCGGGACCGGAGCGCCGCGCGCGGCTCTCAGCCGAACAGGTGCTCGAACGCCGCCAGGTTCGCCACCGACTCGCCGCGGTCGGTCCGCCATGCGTACTCCCGCCGGATCGACGAGGCGAAGCCCAGCTCCAGCAGCGTGTTGAAGTCGCCGTCCGCGGCCTCGAGCACCTGCCCGAGCAGCCGGTCGATCTCGTCGGCCGTCACCGCCGTACGGGACACGCGGCCGACGAGGTGGATGTCGCCGACCCGGTCCAGCATGTAGTGCACGCCGTAGAGCCGGGCGTTGCGCTGCAGCAGGAAGCGGTAGACGGCCTCGTGGTCCTCGTCCGGCCGGCGGCACACGAACGCCTGCACGAACAGCGTGTGCTCCCGCACCACCAGCCAGCAGTGCGTCCGCAGACGCCTCGTCCCGGGCAACGTCACCAGGAACTGGCCGGGCGCCCGTTCCTCGTGGTCGACCCCCGCCACCGCCAGCGCCGCGGCGACGACCTCCGCGGTGCTCATGATCGTCCGTCGGATGACATGAGCTGCACGTGCGCACGCCGTGTCACCCGATCGTCGATCATCGCACCCGCCCTCACGACATCCCCGCCGCCGCGCGCAGCCCGGCCTCCTGCCGCCGGGCGAATACCGCTGCGGCCTCCTCGTACGTACCCAGCAGTGCGTCCGTCGTCCGGTCCCAGGAGAACCGCTGCGCGTGCGCCACCGCCCCGCGCGCCAGCGTCGCCCGGCGGGCCGGATCCAACGCCACCGCCGCCAACGCGTCCGCCCACGGCTCCGCTCGGTGCCCGTCGACGAGCAGCCCCGACCGCCCGTCCGCCACCGCCACCGGAAGCCCGCCCACGCGCGCGGCCACCACCGGGGTCCCGCAGGCCTGCGCCTCCAGCGCGACCAGCCCGAACGACTCGTTGTGGCTCGGCACCGCGACGACGTCCGCGGCCCGGAAGATCGTCGGGAGCCCGGTGCCGGCCTGGGGCGGGAGGAAGCGCACGACGTCGTCCAGCCCCAGGCGAGCGGCGAGCTGCTGCAGGCCGGTCGGCTCGGCGAGCCCGCTGCCCGACGGCCCGCCCGCCACGAGCACCACCAGCCGCGACCGCAGGGCGGGGTCACGCTGCAGCAGCACGGCTGCGGCATGCAGCAGTACGTCCGGGGCCTTGAGCGGCTGGATCCGTCCGGCGAAGGCGAGCACCACCGAGTCCGGCGCGATCCTCAGCGTGCAGCGCGCGGACGTCCGGTCCCCGGGGCGGAAGCGGGCCAGGTCCACCCCGGGCGGGATGGTGACGATCCGGGCCGGGTCCGCGCGGTAGAGGTCGACCAGCTCGCGGGCCTCGGTGACGGTGTTGCACACCAGGCGGTCCGCCTCGGCGACGACCTGGTCCTCGCCGATCACCCGGACCATCGGTTCCGGCGGGTCACCCTCGGCCAGCGCGGCGTTCTTGACCCGGGCCAGGGTGTGCGCGGTGTGCACGAGCGGGACGCCCCAGCGGTCCCGGGCCAGCCAACCCACCTGCCCGGAGAGCCAGTAGTGCGAGTGCACGACGTCGTACCAGCCGGGTTCGTGCCGGGCCTCCGCACGCAGCACACCCGCGGTGAACGCGCACAGCTGGCTGGGCAGGTCGTTCTTGCCCAAGCCCTCGAAGGGCCCGGCGACGACGTGGCGCACCAGCACGCCCGGCGCCAGCTCCACCACCGGTGGATGCTCCGACGACGTGGCCCGGGTGAAGATCTCGACCGCGATCCCGCGGCGGGCCATGCGCAGTGCGGTCTGCACGACATAGACGTTCATCCCGCCGGCGTCGCCCGTCCCCGGTTGCTCCAGCGGTGAGGTGTGGACCGACAGCAGGCACACCCGCCGGACGCGCCCGGCACCGTTGCGAAGCTGTGGGACTGCAGGCATCACAGCTCTTGGTACCACGTCGGGGCACTCCAGGCAGGCGAGACCGGGGGGCGCGGCATGCCCCCCGGTTCAGCCGGTGCCGAGCACGGCGAGCAGTGCGCGGACGGGGTCGTCGGCGTGGCGGCGCCCGTCGGCGGCACGCCAGGTCGGCACGCGGTACCGGCCCGGCACCGGTCGGCGCAGCACGACCCACAGCTCGTCATGGCACCACACGTCACCGTCGGGTACGGGGACGCCGAGTGCCTGGCAGGTCACGACGACCTCGGGCAGCGCGCCCCAGGGCACGGGCCGCCCGGTGTCGGCGACCTCGCCGTCGACGATCTCGGACGCGGTCGGCAGGTCGAGCAGGTCCGCGAGCGCCCTCGGGTCGCCGCCGACGACCACCTCGCCTGCCGGGAGGACGGCGAGGAGCTCGGGGGTGTCGAGGACCACGGCGTCGGCGACGTCGGCCACGGACCCGTCCAGTGCGCGCACCCGATCCGGTGGGTCGAGGCCCTCGGGGTCGACCCGGCCGTCGACGACCGCGGCGGCGAGCGCGGCGTGGGCGGCGGTGGCCAGTGCGGCGTCCGGGCGCCGGCCGGGGTCGGCGAGGCGGGCGAGCAGGTCCGCGGCGTCCCGGTGGTCGGCGACGGCGAGCGCGGCACGCACCCCGGCGGCGGCGAGCACGGCGTCGTCTGCGACCGCAGCCGCCTCGAGATGAACACCAGCGCCCCGCGCGGCCGGGACAGGGGCGCTCACGTTCACCTCGCATGCGGGCAGGGGGTCGTACAGGGCGGCCAGCCCGGTCGCCGACGGCAGGCGCCAGAAGCCCGGCCGCCGCCCGTGCAGGCGGGCGTGCCGGGCCAGCCACCACGCCGTGTACGAGCCGGGCGCGAGCACCGCGGCGCGCGTCTCGGGCTGCCCCGCGAGCAGCGCGAGGGCAGCGGGCCAGGCGTCGTCGCGGACCAGGTCGAGGTCACGGACGGCAACGACGCCGTCCGAGCCGGTCTCCGACAGCCACCGGTCGACGTCGTCCAGGCCGAGGTCCGCGGCGTGCGCGGCATCGGTCTCGACGACCGTGAACCCGTCGAGCACGCCGACCGCGACCAGCACCTGCCGCGACACCCGCTCCCGCCACTCGGGGGCGAGCACCGCGGGCGGGGGGTCGTCGGACAGCAGCGGGCGCAGCGCGGCGTCGGGCAGCATCAGCTCGTCCGCGCGGGCCGGCTCGCCGTCGACGTCGGTGAGCGCGAGGGCCGCCAGCCACTCGCGGGAGCTCGCGGCGCCGGGCCCCAGCTCGGCCACCAGCCCGAGGACCGCCTCGGCCAGCGGTACCGGGTCCAGCCCGGCGTCGGCGTCGTCCACCGAGCGGTCGACGGCGTCGCGCAGCGCCCGGTGGTCGAGCAGCCCGTCCGGCTCCGCGAGCGCGGCGCCCAGCCGGAGCAGCAGCGGGTGCACGGCGTCGGGATCGACGACGTGCAGGCCGGGCAGCGCGAGGTCGCCCACCCCGGCGTCGGCGCCCAGCGGGAGGAGCACGCCCGCGGGCCCGGGTACCGTGCGGCCGTCGGCGAGCGGGACGGGCAGGGCGCGCAGCTCGTCGCGCAGCCCCGGCACGGTGTCGACAGCCGGTTCGAGCGCCGCGTACACCGCCCGCCACCAGTCGGCCGGTCGCCGCACGCCGAGGAGCCGGTCCGCCAGCTCGGCGGGGCCCATCCGGTGCACGTCCAGCTCGGCGAGCAGCGCGAGCGGTTGCGGCACGGCAATCGGGGCGAGCAGGCCGGGCAGGACCCCGGCGAGCAGGGCGGGCAGCTCGGGCGCGGGCAGGTCCAGGACGGTCGCGGTGCGCGGGGCCACGTCGTCTCCCGCCGCACCGGGCAGCCAGACCGCGTCGCGCAGGACGTCGAGCAGCAGCTCACGCAGGCGGGCGTCGAGCTCGGAGCGCGGGAACCCGGCCACGGGGACGAGCGCGAGCCGCCTGTCGGGTGCGACGGCCGCCACGAGGCCGAGGTAGGCATCCGCGGCCGCGCGCAGGACGGCGTCGGTGGCCTCTCCCGCGCGGACGCGCCTGCGGTCCGGGTCGAGCGGGACGTCCGCGATCAGCCGGGCAGGCAGGCCGAGGCGCTCCGTCGTGGCGGTGGGGGCGTGCAGAACCCCGCCGTCGCCCGGAGCGAGCGGGTCCGGGCTGCCGTCGGGCCGCAGCGGCAGCGCCCAGCAGACCGTGCGGAGGTGCCGGCTGCGCAGCTCCACCGCCGCGTCCACCACCACACCGGAACCAGTGGCGGTGTCGACCGTGCCCCGCGCCAGCTGCCAGCGCCGCGGCGCCCGACCCGGCTGCCCGATCGCCACCACATCGCACTGCGCCGTACTGCTGGTTGTGAAGCGCTGCTCGCCGACCGCGATCTCGACGAGATCGGGCAGTGCCAACAGCAGATCCAGGGCGGCGTCCGCCGCGGCGGCGAGCAGCGCCTCCGGGTCGAGGCCCGGGCGCAGTGGCATGCGGACCTCCGTCGCGTAGCCGTCGGGCAGCGGCGACTCGTCCGCGCCCGTCGGCCACACCAGGCGCAATACCGGCAGCTGACCCTCGCGTCGGGCCAGCTCGGCGGCCGGGCCGGGCAGCTCGCGGACGGCCTCCGCGGTCGCCGCGGCCGAGAACGCGACGCCGCCGTGCCCGGTGACGACCCGCGGCGCGTCCGACAGCGCGAGCACCGCGGCGAAGCCGACCCCGAACCGCCCCACCGACCCCACGTCGTCCCGCTTCGCCGAGGCCCGCAACGCGGCGAGCGCGCTGACGCCCGCGGCGTCCAGCGGTGCACCGGTGTTCGCCACGTGCAGCTCGCCGTCGTCCACGGCGATCCGGAGGCGGCCCGGGACACCCGCGGCCCGCGCGGCGTCGGCGGCGTTCTGCGCGAGCTCGACGCACCACGTGTCCGCGTATCCGCCGAGCCGCAGGTCCTCCTCGGCGTTCGCGTCTTCCCGGAACCGGGTGGGCGAGTCGGCCCAGGCGGCGAGCACACCGGCGCGCAGCGACGCCGTACCGAACGGGTCGCCGCAGACGTCCGGCGTCACCGGGAGCCGGCCGGCTCCAGCTCGAGCCCGTCGTCGTAGACCAGCTCGGCGACCGCGACCGGCGAGACCGGCTCGTAGGCGACGTCCGAGTGCGCGCCGCAGCCGAACTCGGCAGCGACCACGTCGCCGTCGGCAGGCGCGTACACGTTGGCGCACACCCCGAACGCCCCGCGCAGCGCCCCGGCGAGCGGCAGCAGGAACCCGCAGGTGCCGCAATGCGCGGGAGCGGAGCGGGCCATGTCCGTACCCGGGCCGTGCTCGCCGTCGTACCAGCGCCGGACGGCGGCGTCGCGGCCCTCACGGCTCAGCACCGTCCGACGGCCCAGCCCGACCTCGCGGGCGAGCTCCTCCACCGCGGGATCCCCCGCCGCGACGTATCCGGGCACCAGGCGGACATCGTCGGGCGGGACGGGCAGCAGGTCGCCGACGCCGAGGTCGCCGGGCCGCACCCGCTCGTTCCAGGGCACCCAGGCCGGGGAGACCACCGCGCCCGGCCCCGGCAGGAGCACGACCTCGCTCACCGTGATCGCAGAGTCGTCGTCCGCGCAGGCCAGGGTCACCGACCAGCGCCAACCCCGGTACCCACCGTGCTGCGCGGCGAAGAAATGGGTGACGGCACCGTCTTCGGCGCGGGCCTCCTGGTGCTCGCCGACCGCCTCGTTCGCGGCCGTGGCACCCATGTCCGCGACGGCATCGGCGATCGCGGCCTCGCGCGCCTGAGCGACGGCGTCTGCCAGGCGGGACGGAGTCGTTGCGGCAGCCACCGGATGATTGTGCCACCCTTCCCGACCGTGACCGGAAGCCCAGCCCGGGTGGTGCGGGCGCTGCTCGCGGCCGCGCTGCTGGCACTCACCGGATGTGTGGCCGCGGAACCGGCGCCCGCACCGGTGATCATGTTGCGTCCCGAGGTGCTCACCGAGCTGCCGCACGACCCGTCCGCGTTCACCGAAGGCTTCGAGATCGACGACGGCATCCTCTACGAGGGCACCGGTCTCGAAGGACGCTCGCAGCTGCGCGAGCTGGACCCGGAGACCGGTGCGGTCCGCCGGTCCGTCGCGCTGCCCGGCGCGCTGTTCGGCGAGGGCATCACGGTGGTGGGCGACCGGATCTGGCAGCTGACCTGGCGTGACGGCGTGGTGCTCGAGTGGGACCGGGCGACCCTGACGCTGCGCCGGGAGGTCCCGATCGAGGGCGAGGGCTGGGGTCTGTGCACCGACGGAACCCGGCTGGTCCGCAGCGACGGCACGGATCGCCTGCGGTTCCACGATCCCGGCTCCTTCGCGGAGCTGGGATCGGTCGCCGTGACGCTCGACGGGGCGCCGGTGGACCGGCTCAACGAGCTGGAGTGCGTCGACGGGCAGGTGTGGGCGAACGTCTGGCAGACCGACCGCATCGTGCGGATCGACCCGGCGACCGGCCGGGTCACGGCGGTGGTCGATGCCGCCGGGCTGCTCGACCCGGGCCGGCGAGTGGGCACGGACGTGCTGAACGGCATCGCTGCGGTCCCGGGCGACGACGGCACGTTCCTCGTCACCGGGAAGCTGTGGCCCGTGACGTTCCGGGTGCGGTTCGTGGAGTGAGAGAGGGCACCCGTCCGGGCGGGTGGCGGGGGCCGTGACGCGGCCGCGGGCTGGGCCACAATGGTCACGTGGTGTTCGGGTATCGGCGGCGGTGGGTGGGCACCGACGGAGCGCCGGTGATCCGCCGGTGGAGCCCGGCAGGTGACGCCGTGATCACCGGTGCGAGCCGACCCGCCGCCGCGACGGATGTCCTCGACAGCACTCCCGCCACCGGCATGCCCGTGGCCCCGCCGATCTCCCCGCGGTCGTGCCGGCCCGGCCACCCCGCCGAGGTCCACCGGCCGTCGACGCGCTCGGGCCGGCCGGAGCCCCCCGCACCCGAACCGGAGCCCGCACCGGCACCGCAGCGGGTGCCGCGCAAGCTGACGGTGACCCGGGTGGCGGCGCTGCGCAGCCGGGAGATCACCGAGAACGGCATCCGCGCCTTCCACCGCGCCGCGACCGCCGACGGGGCGGACCGCTCCGGGCTCACCGCGCTGACGTACGCGACGATGATGACCTACGCGGTGGACGCCGCCGTGGCCGTCGCGCTGGCCAACACGCTGTTCTTCGCCGCCGCGACCGCTGAGAGCAGGACGAACGTCGCGCTCTACCTGGCGATCACCGTGGCGCCCTTCGCCCTCGTCGCACCGGTCATCGGGCCGATGCTGGACCGACTCCAGCGCGGGCGGCGCGCGGCGCTGGCGGTGTCGTTCGGCGGACGCGCGGCGCTGGCTGTGGTCATGGCGTTCGGCTACGACAGCTGGGTGCTCTACCCGGCGGCGCTCGGGGCCATGGTGCTGAGCAAGTCGTTCGTCGTGCTCAAGGCCGCGGTGACGCCACGGGTGCTGCCCGAGGCGATCACGCTCGTCACCACGAACTCCCGGCTCACGACGTTCGGCCTCGCGGCCGGAGCGGTGTTCGGCGCGGTGGCGGCGGGGGTGGCGGCGCTGTGGGGCTCCCCGGGGGCGCTGTTGTTCACGGCGGCGCTCGCAGTGGCGGGCATGGTGCTGTGCCTGCGGATCCCGGCGTGGGTCGAGGTCACCGAGGGCGAGGTCCCGGCGACCCTGCACCAGTCCGGCGACGAGGCGGCGCCCGCCCGAGGCCGCGAACGGACGCCGATGGGGCACGCGGTGATCGTGGCGCTGTGGGGCAACGGCGCCACCAGGGTGCTGACCGGGTTCCTCACGCTCTTCGTCGCGTTCGTCGTCAAGGCCCAGACCGAGACCGAACCCGGACGGCAGCTGGTGCTCATCGGGGTGGTCGGCGCGGCCGCCGGCGTGGGGTCGTTCGTCGGCAACGCGATCGGCTCCCGTCAGCGCTTCGGCCACTCCGACGCGCTGGTCCTGTCCGCCGTCGGCATCGCCGCGACCGCAGCGGCCGCAGCGGCCGTCCTGCCCGGCATCGGCACGGCCGCCGTCACCGCGCTGATCGCGGCGACCTGCAGCGCACTGGCCAAGGTCGTGCTGGACGCGGTGGTGCAGCGCGATCTGCCCGAGCGGTCCCGGGCGTCCGCGTTCGGCCGCTCGGAGACGGTCCTGCAGCTGGCCTGGGTGTTCGGCGGGGCGCTCGGCGTCCTGCTCCCCCACGACACCTTCCGGCTGGGCTTCGGGATCGTCGCCGGGGTGCTGGTGCTCGTCGGCGTCCAGACGGCCCTCGCCGGCCGCGGTCGCACCCTTCTCCCGTTCCACCGATCGCCTCGCCCGGACCAGGAGGGCACGTAGGGTGGCGCGGTGCGCCGCCGTCTCGTCCTCGCCGCCGTCGCGCTGCTCGCGACCGGATGCGGGAGCGGCACGCCCCCCGAGGTCACGTTCGCGGCGGCGGGCACCAGCGTGGCCGCTCGTCCCACGCAGTACTGCGACCTGAAGCTCACCGACTGCTCCGACGACGCGGCCGCCCCCGTCCAGCTCGCCGTCCCGGCCGGGACGCCGCTGCAGGTGAACGTCCCCGACGGGGTGGCCGAGGCGCCGTGGCACGTGGTGTTCAGCTACCGGAGGACGAGCGGCGAGCAGATCGACGCCCGCAGCCCGCTGTTCGCGAGCAAGCAGCAGCGCGACTACACGCTGACGCTGCCCGAGCCCACGGACCGGCTCGTCACCGCCCAGGTGCAGCAGTTCGGCCCGGCGCCGCAGGTCGACGAGGGCAGCGGCGAACTCGAGTTCCCGGTCCGGGGCAGCTGGGTGCTGAACGCGACCGGTACCTGACTCCGGATCCGGGCAGACGGCCTGATCCGGTGCGGGCGGCCGCCCCGCACGGAGCGCGGGACGGACACGTCGTGGCCGGATCGGTCGCTGTCAGCCGTCCAGGTCCCGGCCCACCGCCCGCACGACCTCCGCGGCCAGCTTGCACGTGCGCCGGTCCGGGTAGCGGCCCCGGCGCAGGTCCGGCTGCACCTTGGTCTCGAGCACCCGGATCATGTCCTCGATCAGGCCGTGCAGCTCCTCGGGAGGCCGGCGCACCGCCTCGACCACCGACGGGGGCGAGTCGACCAGGCGCACCGACAGCGCCTGCGGCCCGCGCCGTCCCTCGGCCATGCCGAACTCGACGCGCTGCCCCGGCTTGAGCCCCGGCACCCCGGCCGGCAGCGCAGCCTTGCGGACGTAGACGTCCTCACCGCCGTCCTGCGCGAGGAACCCGAAGCCCTTGTCGGCGTTGTACCACTTGACCCTGCCGGTCGGCACCCTGCTCACCCGTTCCTCGATCGTCCATCTCGCGCGGGGCAACGCCCGCACGACGAACGCGCCCCGGGTGCGTGACACCGGGACGCGCGCCCGCCACGATACTGCGCAGTCGGGCGTTCGCGCAGCAGCCATATTGCCAGCAGGCGGTGACGCAGCCGCCACGGTGCGCGAGGAGGCGCACGCCACCAGCCGGCTCGTCGATCGGCCGGCCGACGAGCGCATGCGCGGGTTCGCGGCACGCGGTGCCGACGACAGCTTGACCTCCTCGACGGCTCGTGCGAGCCGCGCGAGGCGGGTTCCTGCGTCGTCGACCGCTGCTCCGATCGCTCGGAGTCTGGGCCCCGGGGGTCCCGTTCCCGCCGGCCCGGCGGTACCCGACGCGGCGGCCATGGCGGGGAGCGGCTATCCCGGGCTTGCGCCGAGAGAAGTTCCGTCACGCCGTGCGCACCGCCGCCGCCTCGCCGAGATTCAGCATCTGCACGGACCGCTCCCGCATCTCGACCTTGCGCACCTTGCCCGTGACCGTCATCGGGAACTCGTCGACCACCAGCACGTACCGAGGGATCTTGTACGACGCCAGGCGGCCGCCCGCGAACTCGCGCACGGCGTCCGCGGTCAGGACGGGGGCACCGGCCCTCAGGATCACCCACGCGCACGGCTCCTCCCCGAACCGCAGGTCCGGTACCCCGACGACCTGCACGTCACGTACGTCCGGGTGCGTGTAGAGGAACTCCTCGACCTCGCGCGGCGAGATGTTCTCCCCGCCGCGCACGACGATGTCCTTGATCCGGCCGGTGATGTTGACGTACCCGGCGTCGTCCATGACCGCCACGTCACCGGTGTGCATCCAGCGCGCCGCGTCGATCGCCTCCGCGGTCTTCTCCGGCTCGTTCCAGTAGCCGAGCATCACCGAGTAGCCGCGCGTGCACAGCTCGCCCGACTCGCCGCGGGGCGACGTCCGTCCCGTCACCGGGTCGACGACCTTGACCTCGACGTACGGGTGCACCCGGCCGACGGTGGAGACGCGCCGGTCGAGCGTGTCGTCGGCGCGGGTCTGGGTGGACACCGGCGAGGTCTCGGTCATGCCGTAACAGATGGTCACCTCGGTCATGCCCATCCGGTCGACGACCTGCTTCATCACCTCCACCGGGCACGGCGAACCGGCCATGATCCCGGTGCGCAGCGACGACAGGTCGTAGGAGTCGAAATCGGGCACACCGAGCTCGGCGATGAACATCGTCGGCACCCCGTAGAGCGAGGTGCACCGCTCCTGGGCGACGGCGCGCAGCGTCGCGGCCGGGTCGAAGCCGGGCGCGGGGATGACCATCGTGGCGCCGTGCGTGGTGCAGCCGAGGTTGCCCATGACCATGCCGAAGCAGTGGTAGAAGGGCACGGGGATGCAGACCCGGTCCGCATCGGTGTATCCGCAGAGACTCCCGACGAAGAACCCGTTGTTGACGATGTTGTGGTGGCTGAGCGTGGCGCCCTTGGGGAAGCCCGTGGTGCCGGACGTGTACTGGATGTTGATCGGGTCGTCCGTGCTCAGCGACGCCTGCACCCGCGCCAGCTCGTCCCGGTCGCCGCTCCCGTCGGCCAGGGTGTCCCACTCCGGCGACCCGAGCAGCACCACCTGCTGCAGCTCCGGGCAGCGGGGCCGGACCTCCTCGATCATCCCCGCGTAGTCGGAGGTCTTGAAGCCGCGCGCAGCGACGAGCAGCGTGACGCCGGACTGGTTGAGCACGTACTCCAGCTCATGAGCGCGGTAGGCCGGGTTGATGTTGACCAGGATCGCGCCGATCTTGGCCGCGGCGTACTGGACGAACGCCCACTCGGCGACGTTCGGGGCCCAGATCCCGACGCGGTCGCCGGTCCGGACCCCCGCCGCGAGCAGTCCGAGCGCCAGCGCGTCGACACCGACGACGAAATCGGTGTAGGTCCACCGGCGACCGGTCGCGACGTCGACGAGGGCCTCGCCGTCCGGGTTCAGGGCGGCGGTGCGGTCGAGGCTGTCCCCGATCGTGTCGCCGAGCAGCGGGACGTCGGAGGTGCCGGAGGCGTATGACGGGAGGGCGGGGGGCACGGCGACTCCTCGGAAAGACATGTGGCGCAGCACACATCCTGCCTCCGCTGCCAGGGCCGGCACCACCACCGCGCCCGAAACCCGCTCGCGCCCCGGCGATAGCCTGGAGCGATGCACGACCCCCGCGTCCTGCTCGACCCCGCCACCGACGCCGTGCGGCGGCTCGCCCGGCGCGGCTACGCGCTCGACGCCGCCTCGCTGGAGAAGCTGCTCGCTCAGCGCAACGCCGCGATCCACCGCGGCGACGAGGCGCGTGCGGAGTCCAAACGGACGGCCACCTCGGTGCGCACGGCCTCGCCGGACGAGCGCCCGGCGCTGGTGGAGCGGGCGCGCGAGCTGAAGACCGTCGTCGCGGACGCGGACGTCGAGGGGCGCGCGCTGGACGCGCAGCTGCAGGACCTGCTGCTCGGCATCCCGAACCTGCCCGCCGACGACGTCCCGGACGGCAGCAGCGACGACGACGCCGAGCTGATCCGCACCTGGCCATCTTCCTCCCCCCCGGAGCCGGTCACCGTCGACTTCACCGCTCGGGACCACGTCGAGCTCGGCGAGAGGCTCGGGATCCTCGACCTGCCGCGCGCGACGAAGCTGTCGGGCCCCCGGTTCGCGGTGCTGCGCGGGCGCGGGGCGAAGCTGGAGCGGGCGCTGGCCCGCTACTTCCTCGACGTCGCCGAGGAGAACGGCTACACCGAGTTCTCGGTGCCCACGCTGGTCAACCGGGAGACGATGACCGGCACAGGGCAGCTGCCGAAGTTCGAGCAGGACCTGTTCAAGACCGGTGTCGCGGACCACGAGCTGTTCCTCATCCCGACGGCCGAGGTGCCGCTGACCAACCTGCACGCCCGCGAGACCCTGGCCGTCGACGACCTCCCGCTGGCCTACACCGCGCACACCCCGTGCTTCCGGTCGGAGGCGGGCTCGTACGGGCGCGACACCCGCGGGCTCATCCGGATGCACGAGTTCAGCAAGGTCGAGCTGGTGCGGATCGTGGAGGCGTCGACGTCGCGGCAGGAGCTGGAGCTGCTGGTGACGCATGCCGAGGCCGTGCTGCGGGGTTTGGGGCTGGCCTACCGGGTGGTCAAGCTCGCCGCCGGCGACATGGGCTTCTCGGCCCAGGCCACCTACGACGTCGAGGTGTGGCTGCCGGGCCAGCAGCGGTACCGGGAGATCGCGTCGGCATCGGACTGCAGCACCTTCCAGGCGCGCCGCGCCGGCATCCGCACCCGGGCCTCGGATGGCACCCGCGGGTTCGCGGCCACGCTGAACAGCTCGGGGATGCCGATCGGGCGCACGCTGGTGGCGCTCCTGGAGCAGGGGCAGCAGGCCGACGGATCGGTGCGGATCCCACCTGCGCTGGTGCCGTACACCGGCTTCGAGGCCCTCGAGCCGGCTTGATCGTCGGCACCGGTGTGGGCGGTGATCGTGCGCGCGTTCGTGGCCCTGATCCCACCCGTGGCGGTGCTCGACGAGCTGGCCGCC
>JAEUJO010000222.1 GCA_016794615.1 Pseudonocardia sp.
GCGGACGGCTACGCCACCTTCGACTACCCGCCGTCGGCGCAGACCCTGGCGGCGACCGTCGGGGAGGTGGACCGGCTGACCGGCCTGCGCGCGTCGTTCACGTTCTTCCGGCTCGGCGACGACCCGCGGCTGGCGCGGTTCGTCGACGCGGTGGCGCGGCGGTGCGGGGGGAAGGTCGTGGCGCCGACGCTGGACGGGCTGGGCGCCGAGGTGGTGGCGAACTACCTGCGGGCCCGCCGGTAGGCGTGGCTGCTCCCGTCGACCGCCGGCCGGGGCAGCCAGGTGCCGGCCGCCAGAACCGCGACGGGGGTGAGGTCGGGGTCGGTGACCAGCACGTCGGCGCGCAGGCCCGGCCGCAGGTCCCCGACCTCGTGGGCCAGGCCCAGCAACGCCGCCGGGGTGGCGCTCGCCGCCGTGACGGCCGCGCGCAGGTCGACCCCCGCATGGTGCACCGCGCGCCGGACGAGGTCGACCATGTGGGCGGTGCCGCCGGCGATCGCGCCGGGCCCGTCGGGGGTGCGCAGGCGGGCCACGCCGGCACGGACGACGACGGGCATCGAGCCGAGCGGGTAGTCGCCGTCGGGCATCCCGGTGGCGGCCATCGCGTCGGTCACCAGCGCGATCGCGCCGGGCCCGACGAGGTCGAACACGGTGGCGACCGTGTCGTCGGCCAGGTGCACGCCGTCGGCGACCAGCTCGACCACCATCTCCCCGCGCGCCGCGGCCGCCAGGCACGCGGCCACGGGACCGGGGGCCCGGTGGTGCAGCGGCGGCATCGCGTTGAACAGGTGGGTGGCGGACAGCCGCTCCCCGGTCACGGCGCGCGCCGCCGCCACCGCCGCGGTGGTCGCCGCGGCGGTGGCGTCCGTGTGCCCCAGGCTCGGGACGACACCGTGCTCGGCGAGCACCGCGAGCAGGTCGTCGAAGCGTGCGGTCTCCGCGGCCAGGGTCATCGTGGCGACCGCCCCGGGTGCGGCGTCGAGCACGTCGCGCAGCACCGCGGGGTCGCCCGGCCGGATGGCGGCGGGGTCCTGCGCACCGCACCGGGCGGCGGCGAGGAACGGGCCCTCCAGGTGCAGGCCGGCCAGCAGGCCGTCGGCGACGAGCGGGGCCAGCGCGGCGACCCGCCGGGCGAGCACCGCCTGCGGCGCGGAGACCAGGCTCGCGAGCTGGGTCGTCGTGCCGTGGGCGCGGTGGTGGGCCACCGCCTCCCGCGCACCGGCCGGGTCCGCCTCCGGGAAGCCGTGGCCGGCCCCGCCGTGGCAGTGGACGTCCACGAGGCCGGGAAGCAGCAGCCGGCCGGACGGAGGCGGCGTCTGCGCCCCCGTCCAGTCGGCGGCGGGGCCGACCCAGCCGATGCGGTCACCGGTGACCGCGACGATCCCGTCGTCGATCCGGCGGCCACCGGCGATCACCGTGCCGCGCAGGACCAGGTCCGACATGGGGTTCACTCCTCTGTGATACCGGCGCTCAGGCGGCCTCGGGCGACTCGTCCAGCATGATCGGGCAGATCGCGGTGAACCCGCCGTCGAGGACCAGGTACCCGACCACCGCGGCCACAACGACCAGCCGATGCCCATGGCGAAGATCAACGGCAGGTGGGTGGCCCCAATGCGGAGGAAGGATCTGTCGGCAGCCCGCCCGGCGAGCCGCTCTTCGCCTATTTCGACCAACCGGTGATCGGCCGGCCGTCCCCGAGCCGGAGACGGCCGTCACCGATGTGTGGTCCCGCCGTCGGGGGCTTACTGTGTCCGGCAATGAGGCGCATCGGCATCGACGTCGGAGGCACCGGCATCAAGGGCGCCGTCGTCGACCTCGCTTCCGGTGCGCAATACCCGTGGGATTACCGAGCCACACCCACTCCCGCGACACCGGATGCGGTCGCCACGGCCGTGGTGGGAATGGTCGATCCGTGGGAATGCGGGGGACGGCTCGGGATCGCATTGCCCTTCACGTTGGATCACGGTATCGCCGCCACGGCGGGCAACATCTCGCCCGAATGGATCGGGAGGAACGCCGAGGAGCTGTTCGCGGCGAGGCTCGGTCGGAAGGTCGTCGTGCTGAACGACACCGACGCCGCCGGAATCGCCGAGGCGCGCTACGGCACGGCGGACCATCCGGGCACGGTGCTGGTCCTGACCTTCGGCACCGGAATCGGGAGCGCCGTCCTGCACGGGGGCAAGCTGGAGCCGAACACGGAGCTCGGCCATCTGCACGTCGACGGGCAGATCGCGGACGGCTACGTCTCGCTGTCCGCGCTGCGGACCGAGCATCTTCGGTGGCCGGAGTGGATCGGCCGGGCCAACCGGTTCCTCGAGGTCGTCGAGCAGGACCACTACGACCTCATCGTGATCGGCGGTGGCCTCACCCATGAGGCCGCGCACTGGGCGGGGAAGCTGGTCACCCGGGCGCCGCTCCGCCACGCCCGGTTCTTCAACCGGGCCGGGGTCATCGGCGCGGCGTTGGCGGCTGAGCACGGTGTCCACGAGGTGTTCCGGCGGTCGGAGCAGCGCTGACGACATCGCTCAACCGCCGGCAGACGGTGTGCCCGGACGCCGGCCGGTCGGCTCAGGCGAAGCCCGGAACAGCACGTAGCAGGGCACCGGCCGTGCATAGGCGGGCTGTCCCTTGAGCTCGTCGCACAGCAGGTCGTCGGCGATGCGCCGGGCAGCGGACCGCGCATAGTCGGCGACGAAGGGCACGGTGAGGAACCCCTCCTCGGTGGTCGCGAGCTGAGAGTCGCCAGCGGCACCCAGCACGATGGCGTCGCGGACTTTGAAGCGTCGGCGCAGCAGCCGGGCGGCCTCGGCAACGGTGATGCCCGGCTGCGGGTCGATTTCTCGACGACCAGCAGGACCACTCTGCCGTCACCATCGAAGACCGATCACTGTCATCGGGTGGCGGACGAGCCGTTCACCGGCATCGATCAACGTGCGGGCGAATTCCCGGATGACACGGTGTGTGTCCAAGCGGGAGGCGCCGAGGTCGAACAGGAGACCGGGGTCCCAGGCCTTCTCCCCGTTCCTCTCCCAGACCGTCTGACCGTGGCGGATCAGCGGAAACCCGGAGAGGCCGCACCGGGGAAGCTCACGTACCGCTCGCAGGTCTCGGTGGCGTCGCCGACTTGCTTCGTCGTGCCGAGGAGCTCGATGTCGACGATCCGGAATCCGGAAGGCCCCGGCAGGAAGAACGCGTGCAGACCGCTGACGTGAGCAGGCAGCTCGCCGTCGTCGAAGATCGGTCCTTTGGGCTTGAACCGAAGCTGCTTGCGGCGGATGACGAACTGGTTACCCCACCAGCCCACGTTGAGCAACACGGCGGGCGACGGCGACCGGCGCAGGTCACGCAGCACGTCGGCCAGATACAGAGGTTGAAAGGTCGGGGTCTGTGTTGATCATGTCTGTCCGGGTTGGAGGGTGAGGCGGGTCTGTCCGAGGAACCCGTCGAGCAGGTCCGGGCGGTACTGCATCCGCCGGAGCCGGTTCTTGATCAGGGCGACGAGCGTGTCGATGTCGGTGACGGCGTTGTTGGCGATGCCGCGCTTGAGGTGCGCCCACACCGACTCGACAGCGTTGAGTTCGGCGGCGTAGGCGGGCAGCCGGATCACGGTCAGCCAGTCCGTGTGCGCGTCCAGGAACTTCCGCATCCGGGTGCTGACGTGCGTGTTCAGGTTGTCCCACACGAGAATCATGGGGGCCTTGAGCTGCTGATGAGCGGCGGTGAGCAGAGCGGCGTAGTCGGTTTCGGACAGGCTGCGCCGTTCGCCGCGGCGTCCGCGGTGTACCGCGTAGCGGTAGTAGAGGTGCGGCCGATGTCCGGCGCGGTAGGCCAACAGTCCAGCGATCGAGACCCTGCCCGAGCCTTTTCCCGACACTCGCACGACGGGGGTGTGTCCCCGTGGTGCCCAGGTGCGGGCCCGGGGTGGGCGCAGGGTCTGACCGGCTTCGTCCTCGAAGACCAGCCACGCGTTCTGCTCGGCCGCTAACCTCGTGCCTTCGCCCAGGTGAGGGCCCGCCACGCGGTGATGGCGTCCTCGTCACGCTCGACCGCCCGCCGCGCGGGGACCTGCGGACTCCAGCCGATGCGGTGCAGCAGGTAGGAAACTCCGCGCGGGGTGTAGGACACCCGGAACAACCTGCCGATCAACATCACGATCCGGTCCAGGGTCCAGCGCTGATCGACCCAGCCGTGCGCGGCGGGGCCACGGTCGAGCTCGGCAACCAGCCGGTCGAGCTGAGCATCATCCAACTTCGAGGTCGCCCCGCCCGCGCCGCGGGAGGCCAACGCCGCCCGCCCACCTGCGGTCCAGGCTCGTCGCCACGCCCGCACCGACTTCGGGGTCACCCGTAGCCGGGTGGCGATCTGGGTCGAGGCCAGGTCCTGGGCGAACAGGTCCGCCGCCTGCCCGCGGATCTGTTCCCGGGCGGCGCGTTCCCGGGCGGTCAGCCCACCACCATCTGCGTACCTCATGCCCTCGGCGTAGACCCGCCCCACATCCGGATCACGTAGGCACGCCGGGTGTGATCAACAAGCCAAACCTTGGCACTTCAGTTTCTGTA
>JAEUJO010000243.1 GCA_016794615.1 Pseudonocardia sp.
GGCGCCGTCGGTCCGCTGCACCTTGAGGTCGTCGAGCACCTGGCCACCGACCTGGCGACCCAGCTGCCGGCCCGCCTCGTCGTCGAGCCGGGTGTGCTGCCCGGCCCAGATCCGACTCAGCCCCGCCTCGTCGGCCACGGCCGCCAGGTCGGTGAACTGCCGGCTGACGCCCGCGTCGCCCGGCGAGGTGACCGTCACGGCCTGCTGCGGGCCGTAGAAGGCGGTCAGGACGGTCGCCGCCGCGGTGCTCAGCGCGCTGTGCGCGCCCGGGTACGAGGGGTCGGCGGCGGTGGGGGTGAGCGGCGTCCAGCCCGGGTCACCGGTCTGGATCGCGGTGACCGGCCGCCAGACGTGCTCGACGTACTTCGCGTCGTACAGCGCGATGGTCGTGTCCGCCAGCGCCAGGTCCATCGCCGCGAACGCCGCGGCCGTCTCCGCCAGCCCGGTGTGGCGGTCCGTGGCGACCTGCTGGGCGATCTGGTTCCAGGTGGTCCAGATCGGCGCCGAGCTCCAGAACTTCCCGGCCACCGTCTGGTCCGGGGTGCGGGTGGTGCTGGAGTCGCGGCCCACGCTGCGCACCTCGTCGAGCGCCGCCACGTACGCGGGGCTGTCGACAGCGGGCGGGGCGGCCGGGCGGAACTGCTGCGCGTCGTCGAGCAGGAACGGGGTGACCGCGCCCCACCCGGTGTACATCGGCGCGGCGTTCTTCGGCGGGGTCGGGCGGTAGTCGCCCGGCTGCGTGCCGGCGACGAACGCGGGCGGCGGTGTCGCCGACCCGTCACCGGCGCGCTGCGCGACGATCTGCTGCGCGGTCGCGACACCGACCGCGACGCCGTCGGTCTTGGCCTGCCCGTCCGGGATCGCCGCCAGCTCCGCGGCGAGCAGGGTGTCGACGTCGGCCCGCTTCGCGGGGTACAGGGCGAGCAGGACGTCGTGCGCGGCCTGGTCGGCCGCCGCGTCCGGGCGCGCACCGTCCGGCGCGGGCACCGCCGCCTTGTAGGGCGCGGCCCCGTGGGTGATCGAGACGACCGCGTCGTACTCGGCGGCCTGCAGCATCGCGAAGCTGCGTGTGGGGTGGACCGTGGCCGGCTGGGCGTCCGGGGTGCCGAGGATCGCGATCAGCCGGCGGTTCCAGTCGACCACCGACTGCCCGGATCCGCGAAGGTCGGCCACGGTCGTCGGCGTCGGTGGATCGGGGGTGGCCAGGGCCGGGACGGCGAGGCCGGCGGCCACGGCCATGGTGGCCAGGGTGACGAGCACGGAGGTTCTGCGCATGGCTGCGGTTCCTGCCGATCGTGTCGGGGAGGCGCGGGCCCCCGCGCCGGGCGCCGGCGGGACCCGGCGCACGCCCCTTCCACGGGACCAGGCGCCTCCCGCGTTCGACGTTGCGGCGGGTGAACGCCCGAACCGCCTCGACACGTGCTCGTCAGCGTGGACAGTGGTCTGGAAGACCTCGCCCGGCCGCGGGCGACCCGCAGCGCGGACCCGTACCGCTGGGTCCGCTTCGGCTGCGAGCTGGCCCTGCGGATCGCGGTCGTCGCGGCGGCGCTGTGCCCGGCCCTGTCGGCGCTCGGCGGCAGTGTCGTCGGCGTCCTCCTCGCGGTGACGGGCCGTCTGGCGCGACGGGCGGAGAAGCCGAGATGGGGCGTGACGGCGCCGCGAGGGGGGCGGCGATGCCGTGGTCCGGCGTGCCGCCATGACGATGCCGATCGACGCGGTGAAGGCGGAATCCGCGGCGGGTGCGGAGGGTTGGGCCGGACATGGGAGAGTCCGACCTCCACCTCGCTGTCGCCCTCGACGGCACCGGCTGGCACCCCGCGTCGTGGCGCGAGCCCGACGCCCGGCCGCACGAACTGTTCACCGCCGGCTACTGGGCCGAGCTCGTCGCCGAGGCCGAACGCGGCCTGCTGGACCTGGTGACGATCGAGGACGCCCTCGGTCCGCAGTCTCCGGACGGCCCCGAGGGGACGCGGCCGGGGGGCTCCGCGGAAACGTCCGGTCGGGCGTCAGGCCCCGGCCTCATCTCCCCGGCCAACCGGGTCCGTGGCCGGCTCGACGCCGTGCTCGTCGCCGCCCGCGTCGCACCTCTGACCCGGCACATCGGGATCGTGCCGACCCAGGTGGTCACCCACACCGAGCCGTTCCACGCCTCCAAGGCGATCGCCACGCTGGACTACGTGAGCTCAGGCCGCGCGGGCGTGCAGGTGCGGATCTCGCACCGGCCCGACGAAGCGGCGCTGTTCGGGCGGCGCCCGGTCCCGCCCGGTCTGCTCGACGGCTCCGACCCCGCCGCGCTGGCCGACCTGTTCGACGAGGCCGCCGACTACGTCGAGGTGCTGCGGCGCCTGTGGGACAGCTGGGAGGACGACGCGGAGATCCGCGACGCGGCGACCGGCCGGTTCGTCGACCGCGACAAGCTGCACTACATCGACTTCGAGGGCGCGCACTTCACCGTCCGCGGCCCCTCGATCACCCCGCGGCCGCCGCAGGGTCAGCCGGTCGTCGCCGCGCTCGCGCACCGCGACGTCGCGTTCCGGCTGGTCGGTCGGGGGGCGGACGTCGGGTTCGTGACGCCGCGTGACGACGCGGCCGCTCTTGTCGCGACGATCCGGGCCGAGCAGGAGGCCGCGGGCCGGGGCGGGGAGACCGTGCACGTGCTCGGCGATGTCGTGGTGTTCCTCGGCCGCTCGCCCGCAGCAGCGGCGGAGCGCAAGGAGCGGCTCGACGGGCTGCTCGGCCGTGAGTACGTGAGCGACGCGCACGTGTTCGTCGGCACCCCCGCAGAACTCGCCGACCTGGCGCTCGAGTGGCGGGCCGCCGGACTCTCGGGCCTGCGGCTGCGGCCGGGCGCGTTGCCCGTCGACCTGACCCGGATCACCCGCGGCCTGGTGCCCGAGTTGCAGCGCCGCGGCGCCTTCCGCACCGCGTACGAGGCCGACACCCTGCGCGGGCTGCTCGGTCTCCCCCGGCCCGCGAACCGCTACGCGACCGCCTGAGGAGTTCCCGTGCCCCGCAAGCAGATCCATCTCGCCGCGCACTTCCCCGGCGTCAACAACACCACCGTCTGGAGCGACCCGGCGGCCGGCAGCCACATCGAGTTCTCCTCGTTCGTGCACTTCGCCCGCACCGCCGAGCGGGCGAGGTTCGACTTCCTGTTCCTCGCCGAAGGCCTGCGGCTGCGCGAGCAGAACGGGCTGATCTACGATCTGGACGTCGTGGGCCGCCCCGACACGTTCACCGTGCTCGCCGCGCTCGCCGCCGTCACGGACCACCTCGGCCTCACCGGGACGATCAACTCGACGTTCAACGAGCCCTACGAGGTGGCCCGCCAGTTCGCCTCACTGGACCACCTGTCGGCCGGGCGGGCCGGCTGGAACGTCGTGACCTCGTGGGACGCGTTCACCGGCGAGAACTTCCGCCGCGGCGGCTTCCTGCCTCAGGAGAAGCGCTACGAGCGGGCGCGGGAGTTCCTCGCCGCCACCCGGGTGCTGTTCGACTCGTGGCGCGGCGACGAGATCGTCGCCGACCAGGGGTCGGGCACGTTCGTGGCGGACCCGGACGCCGGGCGGTTCGCCGTGCACTCCGAGCAGTTCGACATCGCGGGCCGCTTCCCGGTCCCGCGCAGCCCGCAGGGCCGTCCGGTGATCCTGCAGGCCGGCGATTCCGAGGAGGGCCGCGAGTTCGCCGCCGCCGACGCGGACGCGATCTTCACCCGGCACGCCACCCTCGATGAGGGGCGCGCGTTCTACGCCGACGTCAAGGGCCGCCTGGCCCGGTACGGCCGCGGCCCCGCGGACCTCAAGATCCTCCCCGCGACGACGTTCGTGCTCGGCGACACCGACGCCGACGCCCGGGAGAGGGCCCACGTCGTCCGCCGCCAGCAGGTCAGCGGGCAGACCGCGATCAAGTTCGCCGAGCAACTGTGGAACCGTGACCTGTCCGACCGCGACCCCGACGGCCCGCTGCCCACCGAGGACCCGGTCGTCGGCGAGAACACGATCTCGAAGGGCCGGGCCAGCGTGCGGATGTACCGCGACCCGGTGGCCACGGCGAACGAGTGGCGGGCGCTCGCGGAGGCCAAGAAGCTCTCGCTGCGCGAGGTCGTCATCGACAAGACCGGGCGCCAGAACTTCATCGGCACCCCGGCGACGGTCGCCGCCGCCATGGACGAGTTCGTCCAGACCGACGCGAGCGACGGCTTCGTCCTCGTCCCGCACCTCACGCCGGGCGGGCTCGACGAGTTCGCCGACACCGTCGTCCCGCTGCTCCAGGAGCGCGGCAGCTTCCGCACCGAGTACGCGGGCACGACGCTGCGCGAGCACCTCGGCCTGCGACCGTGAGTCGCAACGCTCGACGAGTGACAACGCTCGACGACGTCCTGCCCACTGACACGTTCGCCTCACCCGCCCACGTGCAGGAGCGCATCGCCGTCGCCCGCTGACCGGCAGACGGCGCCTGGCAGGGGCCCGGAGGTTGCGGCCCGGAGGTCGCCGTCCGGAGGTTGCGGTCCGGAGGTTGCGGTCCGGAGGTTTGCCGCCTGGAGAGCGCGGCCTGGAGATCGCGGCCCGGAGGTCGCCGCTCGGAGGTCGCAGCATGGTGGCCCTGCTCCAGTCCGATTGGAGTAGGGCCACCATGCTGCGAAAAAAAAATGGCCCCGGGACTTGACCGGTGACCGTCGGCGGAGCGCTCATCCTCCACGCGACGCTCCTGATGTGCCCCCGATCGACAGCAGCTCCTTCGCCTGCTGTCCGCCTGAACCCCCGGGGAGTGTTGCCCCGGGCCGGGTACTGCGGTGGGATGCCTCCGCACCCTCGAGCGATCGGTTGCCGATGCAGACCCCCTTCACCCAGGTCCCCGCCTGGTTCCCCTGGGAGAACGCCGGTGCCTCGATCGCCGTCGCGGACGTCGACGCCGACGGGCGTCCGGACGTCGTGCTCCTCATGGTCGACGCGCCCCCGGGACGCAACGCCGGCTACTACCGCGTCGGCCGTGCGCTCGA
>JAEUJO010000257.1 GCA_016794615.1 Pseudonocardia sp.
AATTTCTGGGTGGTCATCGCGGTGCGTTCGGAGTTCCTGAGCTCCGACCCGGAACGGGCCGGTTTGGCCACGTTGATCCGGGACGTCGTGATGGTCGAACCGATGAGTCGCGACCGGCTACCGGAGGTGATCCGGACACCGGCGCTACGAGCAGGTGTCGAGTTCGCACCTGGTCTCGTCCAGCACATTGCCGACGATGCGCGAGGGGGCGACGCGCTGCCGTTGCTGGCGTACACGCTCCGCGAGCTCTACCAGGACATCGGCCCGCGAGTGGAGATCACGGAGGCGGACTACGTCGCGGTGGGGGGTGTAGTAGGCGCACTCCGGCGCAGGGCGGACCGCCTCGTCAACGAGCTGACCCGAGCCGGGTACGGGACGGACATCTTTCCGACCCTGTTGCAGCTGGCCAGCATCGACGGAGACGGGGAGCCGGTGCGACGCCGCGTCAGGCGCTCCGACCTGAACGAAAGCGGAAAATGTGTCACCGAGGGATTCACCGAAGCTCGGCTGCTGATCGGTGGCACCGATGCCGGTGGCCAGGCGACTGTTGAAGTCGCGCACGAGGCACTTCTCCGGCAGTGGGTACCGCTGCGTGACGAGATCGAGAAGTCCCGCGCTTCGCTCAAGCTTCGATCCGAACTCGACCGGCTCGCCGCCGACTGGGACCGAGCACAGAACGACAACTCCTATCTGCTGCGCGGCGCTCGGCTTGCGGCGATGGACGAGTGGGCGACCGGGCACCGCAGCGAGCTCCCGCCGCTGGTCCGGAAATACGTCGAGGCCAGCCGACTCCTGGCCTCGACGGAACTGCGCCACACCCGCCGATCCAATCGCCGTCTCAAGCTGTTGGCGACCGGGCTGTCAATCTTTCTGGCAGCCGCATTGGCCTTGACCGTGACCACGGTCGCACTCAACAGAACGGCCCAGTCCGAGGCCCGGCGCAACCTCGCGGGTCAGCTGGCCGCGCAGTCGAGCCAGATGGCCGCCGGCCAGCCCGAGGCGGCGATCCTGCTCGGGCTGCAGAGCCTGAGCGCCGCGCGGGGCGAGGACCCGCCACCGCTGCCACCAGCCGGGCTCATCACTGCGCTGGCCCAACGCACCCACAGTTCGAAGCAGCTCCTCGGACACACCGGCGCGGTGTCGTCGGTGGCCTTCGCGCCCGACGGTGGGCGGCTGGCGTCGGCAGGTCAGGACGGAACGGTGCGGCTGTGGACGCCGGCAGGCGAACCGCTCGGGCCGCCGATGCCGGCGGAAACCGGCGAGTTGTCGGGGGTGGCCTTCAGCCCGCGGGGGGATTTCCTCGCGGCGGCCGGGCAGGACGGCGACGTCCGGGTGTGGCGACTGCCGGACCTCGGACCCCCGATGGAGTTGATCGGTCCCGCCGGGGCGGTGTTCGGGGTCGCGTTCAGCCCGGACAACCGGCTGCTCGCCGCCGCCGGCGAGGACGGCATGATCCATCTCTGGGATGTCACGACCTGGCAACCGCACGGTGCACCCCTCACCGGACACACGGCCCCCGTGTACCGGCTGGCTTTCTCCCCGGACAGCCGGCTCCTGGCCTCGGCCAGCTGGGACACCACGGTCCGACTCTGGGCGATGCCGTCGGGCGCGAACTGGGGTGGACCGCTGCTCCATGACGATGAGGTCCAGTCGGTCGCCTTCAGCCCGGACGGCCGCCTACTGGCGTCGGCCGGCACCGACAAGCTGGTGCGGCTCTGGGCCGTGCAACCCGGTCCCCAGACGCCGAGCCAGCTCGTCGGGCACGAAGCCGAGGTGCACGGGGCCGAGTTCAGCCCGGACGGCTCGCTGCTCGTCACGACGGACACCACAGGTGTGGTGCGCATGTGGGACGTGCCGCGACGCCAGCCGCACGGTTTGCCGCTCACCGGCCACACCGGCTCGAGCAGGGATGTCTCGTTCAGCCCGGACGGTACTCGGTTCGCCACCGCGAGCTGGGACGGGACCATCCGCATCTGGGGTACGGCAGATCAACCGTCCGTCAGCCGGCCGCTGGTCGGGCATGGTGGTGAGGTACTCGACGCGTCGTTCAGCCCAGATGGACGGCGGCTGGCCACCGCCGGCGCAGACGACACGGTCCAGCTCTGGGACACCCGCTCGGGCGAACCCGACGGGGCGCCGCTCGTCGGGCATACAGACGACGTCTACACCGTTGCGGTCAGCCCCGATGGCACGGTGCTGGCGTCGGCCGGGGTCGACATGACAGTCCGGCTGTGGGACGTGGCCACACGCCGCGAACGTGGACCCTCCCTGACCGGGCCGACCAGCTGGATCTATGACCTCACGTTCAGCCCGGACGGAAAGCTGCTCGCAGCGGCGAGCGAGGATCACCGACTGTGCCTGTGGGACATCGCGACGGGTGCCCCACACGGTGCTCCGCTGGAGGGCCACACGCAGGGCGTCCTCACGGTGCACTTCAGCCCCGACGGTGCCCTGCTGGCGTCGGCCGGAGCCGACCGCACGGTGCGGTTGTGGGAGACCGCCACCGGCCGCCAGGTGGGCGAGTTCGGCGGTCACACGGACTTCGTCAACAGCGTTGCCTTCGATCCCGCCGGGACACTGCTCGCATCCGCGAGCCAGGACAAGACGATTCGGGTGTGGGATCTGCACACCCGCGATCTCCGCTACGGCCCCATCACCGGGCATAC
>JAEUJO010000260.1 GCA_016794615.1 Pseudonocardia sp.
CGTCCGTTCCGGCGACGGACGACTGCAGGTCGGCGCACGCGATGGCGAAGCAGGTCGACGGGCTGTTGCTGCTGTCGCCGACGGCCTCCGACGACGACCTGCGCGCCCTTGCCGCCGAGGTCCCGCTCGTGGTGATCAATCGTGATCTGGAAGGGGTACCCGCCGTTCTCATGCCCAGCGCGGACGGTGCGGTGTCGGCCGTCGAGCATCTGCACGCCCTCGGGCATCGGCGGCTCGCCTACCTCGCAGGCCCCGACAACTATTCGAATCACATCCGGACGGCGGCCTTCACCCGCACCTGTGGGCGGCTCGGTGTCGACGGCGTCGTCATGGGTCCGTTCGGGCCGACGTTCTGGGGCGGGGTGCGGGCGGCAGACCTCGTCCTGGCGGACGGAGCGACCGGCGTGCTCGCCTACAACGACGACGTGGCCGCGGGTGTCGTCAGCCGGCTCACGGACCGGGGCGTGCCCGTGCCGGCCCGGCTGAGCATCGTCGGGTTCGACGACACCACGCTCGCCTCCATGATCACCCCGCGCCTGACGACCGTCAGCCTGCCCATGGCGGACGCGGGCGAGGTCGCCGTCGGCCTGCTCGTGGACGTCCTCCGCGGGGCGCCGGCCAGGAGGGGGGCGGTCGAGCTCCCGGCGGAGCTGATCGTGCGGGGGAGTACCGGACCGGCGCCGGTGGTGCCGGGTGTGAGCGAGGTGGCGGTGTGACCGAGCTTGCGAGGTCGCCGTTCGACACAGCACCGGCGGTCGCGGCGGTGCCGAGCGTCAGCGAGGTGGCGGTGTGACCGAGCTTGCGGGGTCGCCGTTCGGTACAGCACCGGCGGTCGCGGCGGTGCCGAGCGTCAGCGAGGTGGCGGTGTGACCGGGCTTGCGAGGTCGCCGTTCGACACAGCACCGGCGGTCGCGGCGGTGCCGAGCGTCAGCGAGGTGGCGCCGTGACCGACTTCCTGGTCGGCAACGAGGCCGGGGCGCAGCGCCGTTCCCGGGTGCTGGCCCGCCTGCGGGAGGTCGGCGTCCTCTCCGTCGCCGATCTGGCCCGCGAGCTCGGCGTCTCGCACATGACGGTGCGCCGCGACCTGCAGCGGCTCGAGACGACGGGCCAGGTCCGTACGGTGCACGGCGGCGTCGGCCTCGCCGTCGGCGACCGGTCCGGCCTGTCGGGGATGTCGCGGGACCGGGCCGGGCCCCGGCGGCTGGCCCGCCGCGCGGCCGAGCTGGTGAACGGCCACGACACCGTCGCGCTCGATGCCGGACCTGCGGCCTACGAGCTCGCCCGGGTGCTGCTCGACGACTCCACCGGATCGGTCATCACCCACTCCATGCCGGTGATGCAGCTGATCGCCGAGCGCGGTGCCGACACCGCAGGCCCCCGGCTCGTCGCGCTGGGCGGCGAGCTGACCGGGAACCGGCAGGCCCTGGTGGGCCCGACGACGCTGGACGTGCTCGCCGGGCTGCGGGCCCGCACGTTCTTCCTCGACGCCGCCGCGGTCGACGTGCGCGGGACCTACGCCTGCTCGACGGCCGAGGCGCGAGTGGCCCGCGGGTTGATGGAGATCGCGGACGAGGTGGTGCTGCTCGCTCCCGCAGCGGCCTTCATCGCGTCCGCACCGGCGCTGGTGACGACGCTGGACCGGCTCACCGCCGTGGTGACCGACGCGTCCCCGCCCGCCTGCGTGGTCTCCGTGCTCGACGACGCGGGTGTCGCGCTGCACGTCGCCGGCTGAGAGCGGGCCGTCGAACGCGTGGGCGCGACGCGGCGGCGTGGTGGCCCGACGCTGCCGGCACATCCCGTGGCGGGCCGTCGCGCGGCGTCGGTGACCGGCGTACCCTGCCCGGCAGCTGGGCCGGCCCGACGCGGTGTGCGGCAGCCCGCGAAGGGTGCGCCTCGTCGCACTCCCGATCGTGCTCGTACACGCGGTGTCAGCTGTCTTCGACCGTCCACCGGTGACCGGTCTCGGTGATCGGCCAGGTCCAGGGGCCGGGCCTCGGGGTGCGGATCGTCGGACGGGTCCGACCGAGCAACCGTGCTCACCCGGCCCGCCGCAGGTCGACGATCGAACTCATGCCTGCAGCCGGAGCGGCGCGGGCACATCCGTGCGGTCGAGACGGTCGTCTGCTCGGCATATGCGCACCGCGGGGGTGATCTCCCGCCGGAGGCAGCGCGCGGCCATCAGCAACGCGGGAACGGCGAGTTCGACCGCGGCGTCGCCGGGGGTCACCTCCACCTCGATCGCGGCGATCGACCTTCCGCCGACGTCGAACACGGGTACGGCGACGGCACTGGAACCCACGTGGAGCTCACCGTGTGCGAGAGCGAAGCCGTGGGCCCTGGTTCTCTGGAGCTCGCTCTCGAGAGCGAGTGGGCCGACGACGGTCGTCGGGGTGTACCGCGGAAGGTCGCCGCCGCCGAGGACCCGGACCAGCGAGCGTGACCCGAAGGCGAGCAGCACCTTGCCGACGGCCGTGGCGTGCAGGGGCAGCCTGGCCGGGTTGGGGAACAGGGTGCCGGGCTCGTGCCCGGGCTTCTTCTCCACGTATGCCACCTCGAGGCCCTCGACGACCCCCAGGCGCGCGGTCGTGTGCAGCGACGCAGCCAGATCCTCCACGACGAACGGCGCCCGCTCGCGCAGCGTCGGCGGCCTGACCACGAACGGCAGCTCGCGCAGCGTCGGGCCGGGCCGGTAGGTGCATCCGTCGGGTCGCTCGATCAGCGACGTGCGCACGAGGTCGCCGAGCAGCCGGTGGACGGTGGAGACCGCGAGGTTGGTCTGCATCGCGAGTTCGGACAGCGTGTGGTCCCCGCCATTCGTGAATGCGATCAAGATGGCCGCAAGCTTGCTCGTGACCGTCCGGCCCGGCTCGTTCGAGTTACCGGCCATCCATTCCTCCGTCACCCGTGGATCCCGGCGGGACTCTAGGCGAAAAAGCGGTGGATGGCGCCGGTCGAGACCACATCGGCCGCGTATCGGCCGCGATCGTCGAGCGTATGTGCGGATTCCGACATCGATTGTGCGTTCGTGCACCGATGTGGCGGCGCGCGACGCCGGCGGGATCGTTCGTCAGGCAGGTCGGGCGGGCGCGGGTCCGGTGCTGCCGCGCACGATCAGCTCCGACGAGAGTTCGCTCCTGCGGGGGGCACCGTTGTCGCCTCGGAGTTGCGTGATCAGCATCTGAGCCGCGGTCACCCCGGCGGCACCGGCGGGGATGTGGACGGTCGTGAGCCGGGGGGTGACCATCTCGGCGAGCGCGGTGTCGTCGTGACCGACGACGCTGACGTGGTCGGGGACCCGCACACCGCGGTCGGCGAACCGGTTCAACAGCCCGGCGGCGATGTCGTCGTTGAACGCGACGACCGCCGTCACCCCGGCTGCGAGGACGAGGTCGGCGGCGCGGACTCCCGAGGAGAACCGCGCGGGGAACGGCCCGAGGACGACGGGCCGGAGTCCGAGCCGGTCGCCCGCGTCGCGCAGGCCGGCGAGCCGGCGGGTGTTCGAGTAGCCGTCGGGTCCGGCCAGGTAGGCGATGTCGCGATGGCCGAGCGCGTGCAGGTGCTCGACGGCGTGCCCCGTCGTCTCCGCGGACTCGGCCACGACCGCGGAGACGCCGTCGACCAGCCGGTTCGTCACCACGACGGGCACGAGTTCGGCGAGCTCCCGCAGGTAGGCGTCCGTCCCCAGGGGAGACGCGAGCAGCAGGCCGTCCACCTGGGGGGCCAGCGCCCGAGCCACGCGTTCCTCGTCGTCGAGGAGCTCCTCCGACGCTGCGACGAACAGTGCGTACCCGGCGTGCCGGGCCTCCAGCTGGACGGCCTTGATGATCATTGCGGAGTACGAGTTGGCGATGTCCGGCACGACGATGCCGAGGTTGCCGGTGCGGCGGCGGGCCAGCGAGCGCGCGACGGGGTTCGGCGTGTACCGCAGCTCCTCGGCGGCGTCCAGCACGCGACGGCGGGTGTCGGGCGCGACGGCGTCGGGCTGGGTGAACACCCGGGAGACCGTGGCGGGAGAGACGCCGGCGCGCGCTGCCACGTCCCGGATCGTCATCGCACCTCCCGTGCTCGGGACGACTGTGTAACCGGTTTCGCGACGTTTCTCAAGTGGGCCGGCCCGCGGGCGGGGTTCGGCGGATCGGATCGGCCGTCGACCCGCGGGGCCGAGCACCGGCTGCGCGGTCGCCACGCCATCTCCCGGACGGTGTGTCGTGGTGCAGATCGCCCGCCGGACGTGCATTTCCGCGCACGGCAAGCCCTCCCGGCGCGCGACGTCGGGCGTAGCGTGATCAACAGGATTCGGGTGGGCCGCAGAATCGGGACCGGACGGGTGCCGCGTTGCTCACCCAGCGGGAGTCGCCGGGGCGATACCGGTCGGCGTTCTACGATGCGAGGTCGACGGTCGGGAACCCGAGGGCCGGGGCCGGCCCACCGAGGGGCGACGCACACGGGCGCGTGCAACGGGGAGGACCGCGAGCCTCTCGTGAGCGATCGACGTGCAGGCTGCTCCACGCCGGGGTAGACGGTGTCGACCGGTTCGGCGTCGACGGGACCGGGCTCGACGGGATCGGGGTCGACGGGATCGGGGTCGACGGGATCGGGGTCGACGAGGAGGAGTGCGGCATGACGATGGAGAGCACCGCCGGACGACGGCACCGCGTGGTCGTGGTCGGCGGTGGCTTCGGCGGCCTGAACGCCGTCCGGGAACTGGCCGACGCCGATGTCGACGTGACGTTGGTGGACCGGACCAACCACCACCTGTTCCAACCCCTGCTCTACCAGGTGGCCACCGGCATCCTGTCGCCCGGCCTCATCGCACCGGCGCTGCGCGGCATCCTCAAGGAGCAGCCCAACGCCCGCGTGCTGCTGGCCGATGTCCACGATCTGGATCTCGACACCAAGGTCGTGCACGCGAAGGGCCCGGACGACCGGCCGGTCGACCTGCCCTACGACACGCTGATCGTCGCGGCCGGCGCCACCCACTCCTACTTCGGCAAGAACGAGTTCGCCGAGTTCGCCCCGGGCATGAAGACGATCGAGGACGCCCGGTTCACCCGCGACGCCATCCTCTCGAAGTTCGAGATGGCCGAGGCGGCCGCGGACCCGGCCGAGCGCGCCGAGTGGCTGACGTTCGTGGTCGTCGGCGCAGGTCCGACCGGTGTCGAGCTGGTGGGGCAGATCGCCGAGCTCGCGCACACCGTGCTGCCGCGGGACTACCGCTCGGTCAACACCCGGGATGCACGGATCATCCTGCTCGAAGGTGCCCCCTCGGTGCTGCCGCACTTCGACAAGAAGCTGCAGGCCTACACCCGCCGCGTGCTCGAGGGCATCGGAGTGGAGATCCACACCAGCTCGCTCGCGATCGCGATGGACCACGAGTCGATCACCTTCACGAGCCCGGAGGGTGAGCAGACGATCCGGGCCCGCACCCGGATCTGGGCCGCCGGAGTGGCGGCGTCCCCGCTGGCCGGGCAGCTGGCCGCGAAGGTCGGTGTGGAGACCGACCGCGCAGGGCGCATCCCGGTGAACCCCGACTGCACGCTGCCAGGACATCCCGAGGTGTTCGCGGTCGGCGACATGGTGTCGCTGAACAAGCTCCCCGGGGTGGCACAGCCGGCACTGCAGGAGGGCCGCTACGTCGGCGAGCTCATCAAGAAGCGGCTGGCCGGAGCGGAGGACCTCGCCCCCTTCACGTACTTCGACAAGGGCACGATGGCGACCATCAGCTACCGGGCGGCGGTCGCCGATGCGTTCGGGCACAGGTTCACCGGCCTGATCGGCTACGCGATGTGGGCGTTCGTCCACGTCTGGTACCTGATCGGCTGGGGAAACCGGATCGGCACCATCTACCAGTGGTTCCGCAACCTGGTGTTCACCAAGAACCGCAACCACCGGATCATCACCTACAGCCGGGCGAAGAGTGACGTCACCACGGGCCGCCTCCCGACCGGCCGTCTCGCGGCGATCATTCCTGCGGCGTC
>JAEUJO010000305.1 GCA_016794615.1 Pseudonocardia sp.
CAGCACCCGCCGCCGATAGCTGCCGGGGATCGCGGCGATCGCCGCGGTCAGCACGGCGATGTTGTCGGCGGCGTCGTTGCTGGTGGCGTTGCCGGGCCGCGGGTCGATCATCAGCAGGTCGTCGACGTTGTCGCAGGTGGCGAGGTTGGGGACGAACCCGACTCCGCCCTTGTAGGTCGGCTTGGCGTTCTCCTTCTGGTCGCTGGCCACCTTCACCACACTGGCGTCCAGGTCGATCACCGTGATGCCGGTCAGTTCCCGGCCGGCGACGCGCAGCCAGGGGAACCCTTCGGGCCGGGACTTCAGGATCGCCCACCACAGCCGCCGGAATCGGCAGGTCGCCTGATGGATCCGGGTCACCTGCACCGCGTCGGCCTCGTCCAGGGACCGCCAGACCGTCGGGGTGGACGGGACCGGTCCGATCAGCTTCTCCAGGTGCGAGAGGGCTTGGAAGTCGCTGATCGCCTGGCCTCCGGCCGGCTGAACCAGGCCCAGGTCGACCAGGGCCTGGCCGCGGTCGTAGTCCGGGTGAAAGTCGGGCCGGCGCATCGCGGCCGAGATCCCGGCGGTCAGGCCGGCCCGTTCGGCCAGCAGCCGCACCGGCAAGAGCCCGGCCAAGGCCACGCACTAGAGCTTCGCTGCCCACCTGATCGGGTCGGCGAACCATCCTTCGTGGATCACGAGGTAATCGCCGGGCGCGCCCTGGTCGATGATGCAGACGTCGCCGGTGACGGTGCCGCCCGGGGCGAGCTGCCCGGACTTGAGCCCGTCGTCCAAGGCGTACACGGCGTTCGACTGGACCCCGGCCGGGTTCTGGATCTTCCAGTTGAGCAAGTTGAACGGCGCCTCATCGCTGCCGCCGTTGCGGTAGGTGATCGTGCTGCACACCCGCCGATCCGTGTACTGCAGCTTGACCTTCCGCAGCGGCTCTGCGGTGATCTGCACGCCGTCCCGTTCGACGGTCTGCCCGGCGGTGAAGTCCTGGCCGGGGGTCGAGTCGGACTCGGCTGGATCCGCCGCGACAGGAGCGGTCGCGCTGTCGGTGTCTGCGGCCGGACCCGGGGTCTCCTTGCCGGCGACGCTGCCGATGATGACCGCGAGCAGCACGACGCCGCCGAAGACCCACGGCCACTTCCGCTTCTTCGCCCCACGCGGAGGCCGCGGCGTGGGCGGGCCGGGAGGCCCCCACTGCGGGGGCTGCTGGTGGCCGTACTGCTGCCAGCTGGGCTGAGGCGGCGGGAAGGGCTGGGTCATCGAGACTCCGGGGTGATCAGGACGAGACGGACACCCAGTCGCAGTCCGTGGTGATCGCGTTACTGCACTGAGGCGGAGCCGTCGAGGATCCGACCGCGGAGTTCCTCGTCGAGGTCGCGGAGGTGCCGGGCGAGCTCGTCCAGGACGAGGGTCAGGGCGAAGGCGAGGTGCTTGTGCTCATGGTCGGCGTAGGTGGCGAGGATGGCCTGCTGAAGGAGCTGCGCGGCGGCCTGCTCGATCAGTCGCCGGTAAGGCCCGGTCCTGCTCGTCGTGCTCGTCGGGCATGCGCGGCTCCCCGCGGTCGCGCTCCTGATGGGCGCCCGGGGGAAGCGGGCCACGGTCAGCATCGCACGAGGTGGACTGGTCGGCGTCGTAGAGCGCGCACCGCTGGCGCACCGGGGCTGGCGGCGCCGCAGGGGAGAAGACCGCGTCTGCCTGGCCCGGATGCCGCCGCAGCCGGGGTCGACGGGTGAAAGCATCCCAACTAGCATGCTCACAACAGTTGTTGTGATGCTGGTTGGGATGCTGGGGGTTGTGATGCTCGACGGCGAGGTCGCCGAGATCGTCGAGAACCTCCGGCTGCTCGGCACCGACGGTGCCGACGTCGAGGCCAAGCGTGCCGAACGACAGCTACCCAGCTCATTGCGGGCAACACTCTCGGCCTTCGCTAATACCGCCGGCGGTGTGGTGATTCTTGGTCTGGACGAGTCGCAGGGGTTTGCCGCAACCGGGGTGCTGGACGCCGGCAAACTCAGCAATGATCTTGCGTCCTGGTGTTCCACGGAGATGGAGCCGCCACTTCGACCGCTCATACGCGTGCACCGATTCGAGGGCGTGGACCTCGTGGTCGCAGAGGTGCCCGAACTCGACGCAATGAGCAAACCGTGCTTCTACACGGGTGCAGGCCTCACCAAGGGAAGTTACGTCCGCGTCGGCGACGGAAACCGGCATCTCAGCAGCTATGAGGTGCAGATGATGCTCGCCAAGCGCGGGCAGCCACGCGACGACGAGGAGCCTGTCCCGGGTACGTCTGTCACAGACCTGGACCCGCGGCTGATGGCCGAGTTCCTCGCCCGACTTCGGCAAACGAGGCCTCATGCGTTCGCCGACTTGGACGAGGTGCCCGCCCTGCGCCGGGCGAGGGTTCTCGTCGGCGAGGTCGGTGCCGTGTCACTCGGCGGCCTGCTCGCGCTTGCGCGCTTTCCGCAGGAGCACTTCCCGCAGCTCATGATGACCTTCGTCCACTACCCCACCAGCGAAGGTGCCGATGTCGTGTCAGGTGAGCGCTTCATCGACAACGTCAAACTTGAGGGTTCCATACCGATCATGGTGCGGGACGCGCTGTCCGTGTTGCGGCGGAACATGAGTCGGAGGGCGGTTGTTCACGGAGCCGGGCGCGAGGATACCTGGGAGTACCCGGAAGCCGCATTGCGTGAAGTAATCGTCAACGCCCTCGTCCACCGGGACCTGTCGCCAGCCTCCCGCGGTACACAGTGTCAAATCGAGATGTACCCGGACCGCCTCGTCGTCCGTAACCCCGGTGGGCTCTTTGGGCCAGTCACGGTGGAACGACTGGGAGAAGAGGGCATGTCGTCGGCGCGTAACTCGGCGTTGATGCAGGTGCTGGAGGATGTTCCGATACCTGGGAGTGTGCGCACCGTCTGCGAGAACCGTGGGTCCGGCATCCGAACGATGATTGGTGCTCTAAGACTGGCCCGAATGAGTCCCCCGGAATTCGAAGACCGTATCGGAAGCTTCACTGTCACCTTCCCGAACCACACCCTGCTTGGCGACGACGTGGTCGCCTGGATCAACTCACTTGGTGAGAGCGGACTGACCGACAACCAGTGCTTCGCCCTGGCCATGCTGCGGGACGGAGGCACGCTCGACAACCAGGCCTACCGCCAGGCGACCGGTGTCGACTCCCAGGTGGCACGCGGCGAGCTGCGGGATCTGGTGTCCCGAGGCATCGTCACCCAGGTAGGCAGTCATCGATGGACCCGCTACCGACTGGCGACCCGCCAGGACCGACGGGACCCTTCTGTGGCCGCATCGCCGCATCGGCTCCGCGGCGACCGCCGCCAACAGATACTTGACGAACTCGCCGCAGGCCCTCTGTCGAGGGCTGATCTCGAACCGCGGTTGGGCCTGCGTACCGC
>JAEUJO010000063.1 GCA_016794615.1 Pseudonocardia sp.
GCGGGTTCTTCCCGGCCACCCTCGGCCCCGCCGCGCTGGCCGCCGGCCGCACCGCACGAGGGCTGTTGCCCGGCGCGGTACCGGCCGATCAGCAGGTGGAGCGCGTCCGTGTGATCGTCGGAGGCGTGCTCGAGACGGCCGCCGAGGCGGGGGAGGAGGCGGACGACGACCTGTTCGGCGACGCCGCCCCGCCGCTGCACCGGTTCCGCGTGACGAGCCCCCCGGCGGACACCCGCCCCGGGTAGCGCCGGCCCTTCCGGATCGGTGGCGGAGTCGGCGGAAGCGCTGCGTCGGACCCCCGGTACCCGCTCGGTTCAGGGCCTGTCCGCCACCCGATCATCGGGACCGGGGAAGTAGATGGACTCGTGGCCGTCGTCCCAGCGCACGCGGTAGTGCCGGACTCCCTCCTCGATGACGTCGAGGACCTCGCCCCGCCTGCGGGGCGAGTCAAGCACCGCGGACTCGACGATGATCTGGTCACCCGTCGTGGCGTGCACGGTCCCTCCTTCGTCCGGGGCCGCAAGCGTGGCGCCGCGGCGCCGCCGGCCGCCAGGGTCCTTCGTCCCAGCGGATCCGCCGGCGGGCACGGTGGGGACCAGTGAGGACCGAGCAGCTCAGCCGTGTACTGAGAGCACCGACGACCTCGGTGATCGGGTCCTCTGACCCGTACTCGTGGCCGGGTGGGCAGGCGACGCTGTGCCAGCACGGGGCCCCAGCGGGAAGGGACCGATCCGGAGGTGCTGGCCCGCACTGCGCGGCGCGGGGAGCCTCGTGGAGGGATCGCTGCGCGCCGTCGCCGGCCGGCCGCCGGTGGGGACGGAGGCGTGCACCGTCGCAGTCCGCGCGCAGGAGGTGGTTGTCGATGACGAGGACACCCGGTCACCATCCGGCCGCGGCCGAGGCGATGCCCGATCCCCGGGAACCCACCCAGAAGCTGCTGCGTGACCTGCGGAGCACTTCCCTCGGGCTGTCGGAGCGGGAGGCGGCGCGGCGGCTGGAGCGGTACGGGCGCAACGAGCTGCGGTCACGGGAGGGCGCGACCTGGCCGCGGGCGCTGGTGCGGCAGTTCACGCATCCGCTGGCGGTCCTGTTGATGGCGGCCGCGGTCCTGGCGTACGTCACGGGGTCGGTCCAGCTGTCCTGGGCGATCGTGGTGGTCGTGCTGGTGAATGCGGCGTTCGCGTTCGTGCAGGAGCGCCAGGCGGGCAAGGCCGTGGCGGCGCTCGGGCGCTACCTCCCACCGCACTCGCAGGTTCGCCGGGACGGCGCGGTGCGCGTGCTGCCCGCGACCGAGATCGTGCCCGGCGACGTGTTGCTGCTCGCCGAGGGTGACCGGGTACCCGCCGACGCCCGCCTGCTGTCCGGTGCGGTGATGATCGACGTGTCCGCCGTGACCGGCGAGTCCGCCCCGGTCGACCGCATCGCGGACACGGCCGACGACGCGGTGCGCATGCTGGACTCGCCGGTGCTGGTGTTCAGCGGCACCAGCTGCGTGGGGGGCGCGGCCGAGGCGGTGGTGTTCGCGACCGGCAGCCACACCGAGATCGGGCGGATCGCCGCGCTGGCCGGGCGTCGGCCGGCGGCCGACAGCCCGCTCGAGCGGCAGGTCCGCCGCGTCGCCTACCTGATCGCCGTGATCGCGGTCGCCATCGGTGCCGCGTTCCTCCCGTTGGGCGTCGTGGCCGGGCTGAGCTGGGCCGAGGCCGCGGTGTTCGCCGTCGGGCTGATCGTGGCCAACGTCCCGGAAGGGCTGCTGCCGACGATCACGCTCGCGCTGGCCGTCGGCGTGCGCACGATGGCTCGCCGCGGAGCGCTGGTCAAGCGGCTGTCGGCGGTGGAGACCCTCGGCTCGACCACGATCATCTGCACCGACAAGACCGGGACGCTCACCCGCGGCGTCATGCACGTGCAGGAGGTGCGCGGCCCCGACGGTGCACCGCTCGCCCGCGCCGGGCACGAGCTCGCCGAGGCCGCCGCCCGCTGCTCCACCGCCGACCTCACCGCCCGCACCGGTGACCCCACCGAGCTGGCGCTGCTGGACATGGCCGCCGACGTCGGCGTCCGGGTCGACCCCGCCGCCCGCGCCGCCGACCGGTTGGCGCTGTTCGCGTTCGACCCACGCCGCACGTCGATGGCCACCGTCGACCGGGTGACCGGCGGCAGGCGGGTGCATGTCAAGGGTGCGCCCGAGACGGTGCTGCGCCACAGCACGCTCGGCGGCCCCCGGCGCACCGCGCTGGCCTCCGCCGTCGACGACATGACGGGCCGCGGGCTGCGGGTGCTCGCCGTCGCCGTCCGCGACTGGGAACCCGCGGCCCTGCCCGACCGTGACCAGGCCGAGGGCGACGGGCTGCGACTGCTCGGGCTGGTCGGTCTGCTCGACCCGCCACGTCCCGAGGTGTCCGCCGCGGTGGCCGCCTGCCACTCCGCGGGCATCCGCATCCATGTCGTCACCGGCGACAACGGTCGCACCGCCTCCGAGATCGCCCGCCGGGTAGGCATCTCCGCCGACCGCGTCGTCGACGGGCCCGCGCTGGACGCGCTGACCGACGACGAGCTCGAAGAGCTGCTCACCAGCGACGAGGAGCTGGTGTTCGCCCGGGCCGCGCCCGAGGCCAAGCTCCGCATCGCCGACGCGCTTGAGCACGAACGCCACGTCGTCGCCATGACCGGCGACGGTGTCAACGACGCGCCGGCGCTGCGCCAGGCCGACATCGGCGTCGCCATGGGCCGCGGCGGTACCGAGGTCGCCCGTGAGGCCGCGACCATGGTGCTCACCGACGACAACTTCGCCACCATCGTCGCGGGGATCGAGGAAGGCCGGCGGGTCTACGACAACGTCCGCAAGTTCGTGCTCTACATCTTCGCCCACGCCGTGCCCGAGGTCGTTCCGTTCCTCGTTTTCGCCCTGTCGGGCGGGGCGATCCCGCTGCCCCTCACGGTGCTGCAGATCCTCGCCATCGACCTGGGGACCGAGACCCTGCCCGCACTCGCGCTCGGTCGGGAACCCGCCGAGCCGGGTCTCATGGACCGCCCGCCCCGCCGGCGCGGGACGAACGTCATCGACCGCCGCCTGCTGCTGCGCGCCTGGGCACTGATGGGTGCCGTCTCGGCGGTGCTCACCATGGGCCTGTTCCTGCTCGTGCTGACCCGAGCGGGCTGGACCTTCGCCGCGCCCACGGGGCCCGGCACCGCCCTGCACGGTGCCTACCTGCAAGCCACCACGGCCAGCTTCGCCGGCATCGTCGCCTGCCAGATCGGTGCCGCCTTCGCCTCCCGCACCCAGCACGCCTCGCTGCGCCGGATCGGGCTCACCAGCAACCGCCTGCTCCTCGTCGGCATCGCCTTCGAGCTGGTCTTCGCCGCCGCCGTCATCTACCTGCCGCCGCTCCAGACCCTGTTCGGAACCGCCGCCCTGCCGGCATGGGTCCTCGCGACGCTCCTGCCGATGCCGGTGCTCGTCTGGGGCGTCGACGAGGTCTACCGAGCCGGTCGCCGTCGCCGCGGCCTGCGCACCGGGACCGGCGGTCCGCGATGATCAGCAGGCGGGCTGATCGCGGTGATCCTCGCGACCGGCCGTGCGCCG
>JAEUJO010000134.1 GCA_016794615.1 Pseudonocardia sp.
CCGAGCTGATCCGCGACGCGGACCTGGTCGTCGGCTGGGGCTGCGCCCTGAACATGTGGACGACGCGGCACGGCACGCTGATCGGCCCGGGAGCGCGGGTGGTGCAGGTCGACCTCGACGCGGACGCGATCGGCGCGCACCGGCCGGTCGACCTGGGCGTGCTCGGCGACGTCGCCGCGACCGCCACGGACCTCCTCAGGGTCGTCGCACCACGCACCGGCTACCGGACGGACGCCGTCCGCGCGGCGATCGGGTCCCGGGTCCGGTGGCGCGACGTCCCGTACGACGACCTCACCGGCGCCGCGGGCATCGACCCGCGCACGCTGTCGATCGGGCTGGACGACGTGCTGCCGCGCGAGCGGACCGTCGCCGTCGACTCCGGCAACTTCATGGGCTACCCGGGTGCCTACCTGCCGGTGCCGGACGAGGCCGCGTTCTGCTTCACGCAGGCGTTCCAGTCGATCGGGCTGGGCTTGGCGACGGCGGTCGGCGCGGCGCTCGCGCGACCCGACCGGATGGCTGTCGCCGCGCTCGGCGACGGCGGGGCGCTGATGGCGGCCGCGGAGCTGGAGACCGTGGTGCGGCTGGGGATCCCGATGGTCGTGGTCGTCTACGACGACCGTGGCTACGGCGCCGAGGTGCACCACTTCCCGGACGCGGACCACACCACCGTCACCTTCCCCGAGATCGACCTCGCGGCGGTCGGGCGCGGGTACGGGTTCGAGGCCGTGACGGTCCGGGCACCGGCCGACCTCGGGGGGGTCGCCGACTGGGTTGCAGGCCCGCGAGAGGCGCCGCTGCTCGTACACGCCCCGATCGCGTCGGACGGCGGGTCGTGGTGGCTCGCCGAGGCTTTTCGAGGGCACTGAGGCGGCGTGCCGCGGTGGCTCGACATCTCCACCGTTCGCGGGTGATCGCCGAAAGGGCGGTGAACCATCGGACTCCGGCGGTATCATCGACGGCGTCACAGCGATCGTGCCAGAGCGGCCGCGCCGAGCAGGAAGCAGTGCTCTTGACGGACTTGACGCCGGCCCCAGTCCGGTCCCGCATGGCCGTTCCCGACACTGCGCTGCTCGCGCTGCTGGGCTCACGTGACGAGAGCCTGCGCACCGCCGAGGAGTTGCTCGATGCGGACGTGCACGTGCGCGGCAATGAGGTCACCCTGTCCGGCACCCCCGCGGACGTCGCCTTCGCCGAGCGGGTCTTCGGCGAGCTGATCTCACTGGCCCAGCGTGGCCAGCACGTCGGAACGGACACCGTCCGTCGCACGGTCGAGATGCTGTCGGACCCCGGCAACGTCAGGCGGATCGGGGAGTCGCCCGCCGAGGTGCTGAGCCTGGACATCCTGTCACGCCGCGGGAAGACGATCCGGCCCAAGACGCTGAACCAGAAGCGTTACGTCGACGCGATCGATGCGAACACGATCGTCTTCGGCATCGGCCCCGCCGGCACGGGAAAGACCTACCTCGCCATGGCGAAGGCCGTGCAGGCGCTGCAGGGCAAGCTGGTCAGCCGGATCATCCTCACACGGCCCGCGGTCGAGGCGGGCGAGCGGCTGGGCTACCTGCCGGGGACGCTGAACGAGAAGATCGACCCGTACCTCCGCCCGCTGTACGACGCGCTGCACGACATGATCGACTCTGATTCGATCCCGAAGCTGATGGCGGCGGGGACGATCGAGGTCGCGCCGCTCGCCTACATGCGGGGACGGTCGTTGAACGACGCCTTCATCATTCTCGACGAGGCGCAGAACACCACTCCCGAGCAGATGAAGATGTTCCTCACCCGCCTCGGGTTCGGTAGCAAGATCGTCGTGACCGGTGACGTCACGCAGATCGACCTGCCCGGCGGCACCCGCTCGGGGCTGCAGGTGGTGCGCGACATCCTCGACGGGATCGACGACGTCCATTTCTCGTATCTGACCAGCACCGACGTCGTGCGCCACCGGCTCGTGAGCGACATCGTCGACGCCTACGCCCGGTTCGACGCCGCGAGCGGCCGGCACACCCTCACCGCGGCCCCGCGCACCGGCCCGCCGCAGGACCGCACCCGCGCCCGCCGCCGGTAGCCGTGATGCCCGTAGGCTGTCCGGGGTGAGTATCGAGGTGGCCAACGAGTCCGGCGTCGCCGTCGACGAGTCGGCGCTCGCCTCCGTCGCGCGGCACGTGCTCGCCGCGATGCGCGTCAACCCCTCCGCCGAGCTCTCGATCATGGTCGTCACCACCGAGGTGATGTCCGAGCTGCACGAGCGGTGGATGGACGAGCCCGGGCCCACGGACGTCATGGCGTTCCCGATGGACGAGCTGGTCGACGAGTCGCGGCGGCCGGACGCACCCGAGATCGGCCCGGCGCTGCTCGGTGACGTCGTGCTCTGTCCCGCGTTCGCCGCCGCTCAGGCCCGCAAAGCCGGCCACGGCCTCGGCGACGAGCTGGCGCTGCTCACCGTGCACGGTGTGCTGCACCTGCTCGGGTACGACCACGGCGAGCCCGAGCAGGAGCGCGAGATGTTCGGCCTGCAGAACGCGCTGCTCGCGGAGTGGGAGTCGGCCCGGCACGAGGCCGCAGCGCGGGCGGCTCAGCGCCGCCACGACTCGCGGCTGCTCGGCACCGTCGGGCTCGAGGACTCCTGACCGGCGACCCGATGAACCCGTGAACCCGGCTGCCCTGATCGTCATCGCCGCGCTGCTGGTCCCGCTCGCCGGGCTGTTCGCCGCCGCGGATGCCGCGCTGAACTCCGTGTCCCGAGCCCGCGTCGAGAGCCTGGTCCGCGAGGGGCGCGCGGGTGCCCGTGCGCTCGCCGCGGTCGTCGCCGACCGTCCCCGGCACCTCAACCTGCTTCTCCTGCTGCGGCTCGTCGCAGAGACCGCGGCGACGGTGCTGCTCACGGTCGCGCTCGCCCGGTTGATCACGCCCGGGTGGGTGGGGATCCTCAGCGCGGGGGCGATCATGGTGGTCGTCAGCTACGTCTTCATCGGCGTCGGCCCTCGCACGCTCGGTCGCCAGCACCCCTACGAGCTGGGCGTCGCGATCGCCGCACCGGTGCGGGCGCTCGCGACCCTGCTCGGCCCGCTGACCAAGCTGCTGATCCTGATCGGGAATGCGGTGACGCCCGGCAAGGGCTTCCGCCAGGGCCCGTTCTCCTCCGAGGTGGAGCTGCGCGAGCTGGTGGACATGGCCAGCACCAGCGGGGTCGTCGACGAGGACGAGCGCAAGATGATCCACTCGGTGTTCGAGCTGGGCGACACGCTCGTCCGCGAGGTGATGGTGCCCCGCCCGGACGTCGTCTGGGTCGACCGGGACACCGCCGTGGACAAGGTGCTGCGGCTGGCCCTGCGCAGCGGCTACTCCCGGCTGCCCGTGCTCGGGGAGAACATCGACGACGTCATCGGGGTGGCCTACCTCAAGGACCTGGTGGGCGCCCAGGCCGAGCAGCAGGACGCCGTCCTGACCACCGTCCTGCGGCCCGCGGTGTTCGTCCCGGACAGCAAGCGGATCGACGAGCTGCTCAAGGAGATGCAGCGCACCCGCAACCACATGGCGATCGTCGTCGACGAGTACGGTGGCACCGCCGGCGTCGTCACGATCGAGGACATCCTCGAGGAGATCGTCGGGGAGATCACCGACGAGTACGACAGCGAGGAGCTGCCCGACGTCGCCCGGCTCGACGACGGTCGGCTGCGGGTCGCCGCCCGGCTGCCCGTCGAGGACCTGCAGGAGCTCGACGGCCTGTTCCCGGAGGGCGGCGAGTTCGACGAGGGTCCGGCGGCGCAGCTGTCGGCCGTGCTGGAGGAGGCGGACGTCGACACGGTCGGTGGCCTGCTCGCCCAGCAGCTCGGTCGGGTGCCGCTGCCGGGGGCGGAGGTCGACGTCGCGGGGCTGCACCTGCTCGCCGAGGGCGGCAAGGACGCGCGGGGGCGCGTGCGGATCACGACGGTGCTGATCACGCCGGTGCACGAGGAGGCAGGCGGCGACGTCGAGTCGGGAACGCCGGAGGGACCGAACAGCGCGTTCGCTCCCTCCGACGACCACCCGAACGGGCGCCCGGCCGCACACACGCGAGACGACGCCGCCGGCGCCAACGCCGACAGGCGGGAGGAGGACGATGTCCGCGGCTGATCTCGACCCCGAGGACGCCAAGATCGTCACGTTGGCCCGGTCGGCGCGGGCGCGCACCGGCGCCGCGGAGGGGGCTGCCGTCCGGGACACCGACGGCCGCACCTACGTCGCCGCGACCGTCGCGTTGCCCTCGCTGTCGCTGACGGCGCTGCAGGCCGCGGTCGCCGCCGCGGTGTCCAGCGGCGCCCCGGGCCTGGAGGCGGCCACGGTCGTGACGGCGGCGGACGGGGTGGACGACGCCTCGCTCGCGGCCGTCCGCGACCTCGCGCCCGCCGCCCCGGTCCTGCACGCCGACCCCGGCGGTGCCGTGCGCGCCGTCCTGAGCCCGGGGAAGTCGTGACCACACCGCGGTTCGACGTGGTCGTCGTCGGCGGCGGCATCGTCGGCCTCGCCACCGCGCATGCCGTGGCGCGCACCGGCCGCTCGGTCGCCGTCGTGGAGCGCGAGCCACGCCTCGCGGCCCATCAGACGGGCAACAACTCCAACGTCGTCCACTCCGGGCTCTACTACGCGCCCGGCGGTCACAAGGCGCGCCTCGCCGTCGCCGGATGCGCGGAGACCGTCGCCTTCTGCCGCACCCACGACCTGCCCTGCGAGGTCACCGGCAAGCTCGTCGTCGCGACCGAACCCGACGAGCTGCCCCGCCTCGCCGAGCTCAAGCGGCGCGGTGACGCGAACGGGGTGGAGAGCCACGAGCTGGACGAGGCCGGGATGCACGCGCACGAGCCGCACGTGCGCGGGCTGCGGGCCCTGTTCGTGCCGTCGACCGGGGTCACCGACTACCGGGCGATCGCCGAGAAGATCGGCGAGTTGGTGCAGAAGGACGGCGGCGAGATCCATCTCGGCCGGGCGGTCCGGAGCGTCGTGCGGCGTCGCGCCGACGTCGTCGTCCGCACGGACGGCGGCGACCTGCTCGGCACCCAGGTCGTGGTCTGTGCCGGCCTGCGCTGCGACGAGCTGGCCCGGGCGTCGGGCGCCGACCCGGGCGTGCGGATCATCCCGTTCCGCGGCGAGTACTCCGGGTTCGGCGAGCGCGCGGCGGGGCTGGTCAAGGGCCTGATCTACCCGGTGCCGGACCCGGCGTTCCCGTTCCTGGGCGTGCACGCCACGCGGGGGATCGACGGCAGCGTCCACGCCGGACCGAACGCCGTGCTCGCGCTCGCCCGCGAGGGCTACTCGTGGGGCGTGGTGAAGCCGAGGGAGCTGCTCGGGTCGCTGGCCTACCCCGGGATGCTGCGGCTCGCGCGGCAGCACTGGCGCTACGGGCTCGGCGAGATGCACCGGTCGCTGTCGCGCGAGGCGATGGTCCGCCGGATCCAGCGTTTGCTGCCCGACGTCCGGGCCGACGACCTGCACCCGGCCGGTGCCGGGGTGCGGGCCCAGGCGGTGCGGGCGGACGGCAGCCTGGTCGACGACTTCCTGTTCGCCGCCCAGGGCTGTGACAATCGTTCTGGGGGTTCAGGGGCGGTGCTGCACGTGCTCAACGCGCCGTCCCCGGCCGCGACCGCGGCGCTGCCGATCGGCCGGGAGATCCTCGAGACACTCACCGGCGAGCGGCTGGGGCCGCTGTGACCGCGCCGCTCACCATCACAGGCGTGCTCGGCGAGGGGGCCGCGTGACCTTTCCAGAGGTGCCAGAGGGGTTCCGGTCCGGCTTCGCCTGCTTCGTCGGCCGGCCCAACGCCGGCAAGTCGACGCTGACCAACGCGCTGATCGGGCAGAAGGTCGCGATCACCTCCAGCCGCCCGCAGACCACCCGCCACGCCATCCGCGGCATCCTGCACCGGCCCGACGCGCAGCTGATCGTGATCGACACACCGGGGCTGCACAAGCCGCGCACGCTGCTGGGCAGCCGGCTCAACGACGTCGTGCGCGAGACGTGGGCCGAGGTCGACGTGATCGGTTTCTGCGTTCCGGCGGACCAGCCTGTCGGGCGGGGCGACGAGTTCATCGCGTCCGAGCTGCGGGCGGTCGCCGGGCGCACACCCGTCCTGGGCGTCGTCACGAAGTCGGACGTGGCGCGGCCCGAGCAGGTCGCCGAGCGGCTGACGCAGATGACGGCGCTGATGGAGTTCGCCGAGGTCGTCCCGTGCTCGGCGGTCGACGGCTTCCAGGTCGGCCTGCTCGCGGACCTGCTCGTCACCCGCCTGCCCGAGGGTCCGCCGCTGTATCCGGACGGCGAGCTGACCGACGAGCCCGAGGAGACCCTCGTGGCGGAGCTGGTCCGCGAGGCCGCCCTGGAGGGCGTGCGCGACGAGCTGCCGCACTCCATCGCGGTGGTCGTCCAGGAGATGATCCCGCACAAGGGCCGTGACGACCTGCTCGACGTGCACGCCACCATCTACGTCGAGCGCTCCAGCCAGAAGGGCATCGTGATCGGCCGTGGCGGCGAGCGGCTGCGCGCCGTCGGCACCGCGGCCCGGCGGCAGATCGAGGCCCTGCTGGGCACGAAGGTCTTCCTGGACCTGCACGTGACGGTCGCGAAGGACTGGCAGCGCGACCCGCGGCAGCTGCGGAAGCTCGGGTTCTAGTGCTGGACGGGGCACTGGCGGGTGCGGGTCGAAGGGCCCCGGGGCGGGGTCCCTCCGGCATCTACCCGGGTGCGGGCGGGCGGGCCACCATGGTCTCAACGCCGGAGACACCACCCAGAGTCCCCGCCGAGGGAAGGAAGGCCATGAGCCAGCCCGTCACCATCCACAGCCGGACCGGACCCGCTGGGACCGGGCTGGCCACCGTCGCTTCGAAGCCCGCCCGCATCGCGATCGCCGCGCTGCGCGTCGTGCTCGGCTTCTACTTCCTGTGGGCCTTCGTCGACAAGCTGTTCGGCCTCGGCTTCCACACCGCCCCCGACAAGGCGTGGATCAATGGGGGCAGCCCGACCGCCGGCTTCCTGTCCGGGGTGAAGGGCCCGTTCGCCGGCGTGTTCAACGCCATCGCCGGCGCCGCCTGGGCGGACTGGCTGTTCATGGCCGGCCTGTTCGGTATCGGTGTCGCGCTGATCCTGGGCATCGGGATGCGCGTCGCGGCCGTCGCCGGCGTCGTGCTGGTCTTCCTGATGTGGCTCGCGTCGTTCCCGCTGGAGACCAACCCGATCATCGACGACCACGTCCTCGAAGGCGTCGCCATCGCCGTGGTCGCCCTGTTCGGTGCCGGCGACGTCTACGGGCTCGGCCGCACGTGGAAGGCGCTGCCGATCGTGAAGCGCAACCACTGGCTGATCTGACCTGCTGGCGACCGCGGCCCCTCCGGACATGCTCCGGAGGGGCCGCGACCGTCAGGACGTGCGATCCCGCCCACGGGCCTCGTGCAGCAGTTCGATCATCGCCGTGCGGACCCCGCCGACGCTGTCGACCTGCGTGCCGAACGGGATGCGCACCGCCGTCCGGTCCGTGCCACCCGCGTCGGTGGCGAGCATCGTGAACCCGTACCGGTCCACCCCGACCATCTCCGCCCGCTCCGTCGCCTGCCGCTTCCCGAACACCCGGCAGTAGGCGACGAGCGCGGCCGCGTGGTCGTCGTTCATGTGCCCGACGATGCCCGCGACGTGCGGGCGCAGCGGATCGGGCTCCGCGGTGGCGTGGTCGTCGGCCGACACCCAGCTCATCCGGCCGAACCCACCCACGTACCGGACCGAGGAGACGTCGATCCGGTACAGGCGGAAGTCGCCGAACTCGGCGTAGAAGGCGTCCGGATGCCGTTCGCGGTAGGTGCGCAGGGCCACGGTGCGCAGGTCGTCGCGGAGTTCGACGACGGTGCCGAGCACGGTGACCCGGGCGAGCGCGAGCGGGTCGACCGCTCCCGTCGCCGTGCTCGCTGCCGTCTCGGACGCCATCAGCGACGCCCGCCGGTCGGCGGCGAGGTTGCGGCTGTGCTCGGCGAGGTCGGACAGGCACAGGAGCGGGCGCCCGACGTCGTCGACGGCGTAGGCGACCAGCGAGCCGAAGGGGAAACCGCCCTCGACGGACACGGTGGCGAGCGCGCCGGTGTGCGCCGCCGCGAGCAGCGTGCGCCCGCGCTCGGCGTCGGTGGGCTCGCCCCGGATCCCGGGGGTGGCGGCGAGAGTGCGGGCCGTCTCGGTCCGGGCGTGCTCGGGCACGCGGTGGTTGGCGTTCGCGGGGACAGCTCGGGACACCGGGCCTCCAGGCGCCTGGACGACGAGAAGTAAGGGTCACCTCACCTGGATGACCGGTCCGTGTCAAGGTGGATCGCGGCGGCGCCCGCCCGAGCCGGAGGCAGGACGTAGGCTTCCCGCGTGGCTCTGTACCGCGACACCGGCGTGGTGCTGCGGGTGCAGAAGCTCGGCGAGGCCGACCGGATCGTCACCCTGCTCACCCGCCGCCGCGGCAAGGTGCGCGCCGTCGCGAAGGGGGTGCGCCGCACCCGGTCGCGCTGGGGGGCGCGGCTGGAGCCGTTCAACCACGTCGACGTGCAGTGTTATACGGGCCGCAGCCTGGACGTCGTCACGCAGGCGCAGACCGTCGACGCGTTCGGCGCCGGGATCGTGGGCGACTATCCCCGCTACACCGCCGGCTGCGCGGTGCTGGAGACCGCGGATCGGCTGGTCGCCGAGGAGGGCGATCCCGCGTTGCGGGTGTACCTGCTGGTGGTCGGTGCCATCCGGGCGCTCGCCGACCGCCAGCGCGACCCGTCGCTGGTGCTCGACGCCTTCCTCCTGCGCGCCATGACCCACGCCGGGTGGGCCCCGGCGATCACGGACTGTGCTCGCTGCGCCGCGCCGGGCCCGCACCGGGCGTTCAGCGTCGCGGGCGGGGGAGCGGTGTGCCCCCGGTGCCGCCCGCCGGGCTCGGTGACGCCTGCGCCCGAGTCGTTCGGGCTGCTCGACGCGCTGCTGCACGGCGACTGGACCTACGCCGACGCCGCCGCCACCCCGACCCGCCGCGAGACCAGCGGGCTGGTGGCGGC
>JAEUJO010000138.1 GCA_016794615.1 Pseudonocardia sp.
GTGCGTCGTTCGTCGCAGCGGGCTACTCGCTCGCCGCAGGTCGACCGGCCTCCGCGCAGCGGCGTCCTACGGTACGCCGAGGATGCTGCGGATCGCGGACGGATCACCGGCGGCATCCGCGCACGTCTTCCACGCTCCGCTCCCCAGGAGGCATGGCAGTGACGAACTTCGCGACGGCGATTCGTACCGCGGACACCTTGATCGAGGTGGGCCGTTTCCTCTACGAGGCGAGGACCGCATCACGCAGGTCCGCCGGGATCCATCGAACGGCTGAATGCCCCGCCCGCGAGCACCGGCCCCCGGTCGTCTCCGGCACCGCGGCCGGCTCACCGGCCCGGCCGTCGGGCTGAGCGGACGGCCGGCGCGGTCAGACCCCGGCCGCGTGCCGCGCCGCCACGTAGCCGAACGTCAGGCCGGCCCCCACCTGGCAGCCGGCGCCGGGGTACTCCGACGCCATCACGGACTGCGCGTCGTTGCCGCATGCGTACAGCCCCGGGATCGGCGCGCCCGCCTCGTCGAGTACCCGCGCCGACGGGTCGGTGCGCAGCCCGAGCGCGGTGCCCAGCGGCGTCGGCACCACGGCGATCGCGAAGAACGGCGCGGTCTCGATCGGGCCGAGGTTGACGTTGGGGGTGTGCTCGGCGTCGCCGTACTGGTGGCCGAACACGCTGGTGCCCTTGCCGAACTCGCCGTCCACGCCCGTGCGGGCGAAGCGGTTGGTGTCACGGACGGTGCGTTCCAGGCCGTCGGGGTCGACGCCGATCGACGCCGCCAGCTCGCGGGGTGTCGCGCCGCGGTGCAGGTACCCGGAGTCCAGGTACTTCCGCAGCAGGGGTGCCGGGGTGTGCGGGCGGATCATGCCCAGGCCGCAACGCCGCAGCGCCGCAGCGTCGATCACCAGCCAGGCCGGCACCGTCGGCACCGACTTGTCCGAGTCGTACATCGCACGCGTGAACCGGTGGTACGACACCGACTCGTCGACGAACCGGCGCCCCGCGGCGTTCACCGCGACGATGCCCGGCTTGGCTCGGTCCCAGATGTGCGGGAACACCGCGGTCGAGCCGTCGCGGCGGCGCCCGATCGAGCTCGGGAACCAGAACGCGTTGTCGTCGCGGGGCTCGCTGAGCGCACCGCCGACCGCCTGCGCGAGCGCGAGCGTGTCGCCGGTCGCACCCTCGCCTGCTCGGGTGTACTGCGGGGTCGGAGACGGCAGGTACCGCGTCCGCCACTCCGGACTCGCCGAGAATCCGCCGCCGGCGAGCACCACGCCGCGCCGGACCCGGACGCGCAGCTCGCGGCCCTGGTAGGCCACCACCGCACCGACGACCCGGACCCCGTCGGTGAGCAGCCGCGCCGCGGTCGCGGTGAACCAGACCCGGCCGTCGCGCACCAGTAGCTGGTGGAACAGGTTCGCGACCAGCGCGTTGCCCATCACCAGGCGGGTGCCGCGCGGGTAGTTGACGCGGTCCACGGCCCAGCGCACGCCCAGGCGCAACGCGGTGCGCATCCCACGTGCGGAGCCCCGGAAGATGCCGAGGAGCTCGTTCACCTCGGCCCGGCGCATCATCAGCGTGCCGCCGAACAGCGCGAACTCCGGGACCGGCGGCCGGACCCGGCCGAAGCCGGCCTTGCCGAGCGCCCGGCCGTCGAAGGTCTGCGGCTCCAGCGCCCGGCCACGGGCCGACCCGCGGATCTCCGGGTGGTAGTCGACGACCGTCGTCGAGTGCCAGAACCGGACGCCGATCCCGTCGAGGTACTCGGCCATCTCGCTGCCGCGCGCGAGGTAGGCCTCGCGCAGCTCCCGCGGGGCGCGGTCACCGACCAGCGCGTCGAGGTAGCGGTGGGCGGCCGGCACGTCGTCGGTCACGCCGCAGGCGCGCTGGAATCGGTTGCCCGGGATCCAGCAGGTGCCTGCCGAGTAGGCGGTGGTACCGCCGAGGAACTCGGTCTTCTCCAGGACCAGGGTCGAGAGCCCCTCGTTCGCGCCGGTCACGGCGGCCGCGAGGCCACCGGCGCCGGTGCCGAGGACGAGCAGGTCGACCTCGTCGTCCCAGGCGCCGATCTCAGGCATGACTACCCTCCCGGGCGATCAGCGCCTGCACGGCGCGCAGGTTGTAGGTGGCGAGCTCCACCGCGGACAGCCGGGCCTGCAGCCGGGCGTGCGGCACCTCGACGCTGACCGGCGTCGCAGCCGGCACGGCGGCGAGGAGCTCGACGAGCGGGAAGCCGCCCTCACCGGGCACCTCGCGCTGCACCCGCGCCTCGACCTGGAGGACGGAGCCGTCCGCGGTCATCCCGAGCGGCAGCTCGTCGGGCAGCTCCAGGTCCTCGGGCAGGGCAAGCGGACCGTCGCAGAGCTGGATGCACGGCACGAGGTCCTGCTCCAGGGCCCGGACGTCGTCGAGGGACGAGCCCCCGCGCTGTACGTGCAGGGCGTCGACCAGCACCGCGGCGCCGGCGGCACGGGCGATCACGGCGGCGTCGGCGACGCGGCTGACCGGCTGGTAGCTGATCGGTTCGAGGGTCGGGCGGATGCCGAAGCCGGCGCCGTCGTCGGTGAGCCTGGCGAGGGTGTCGACGAGCCGTCCGCGGTCGGGGTCGACGCCGACGACGCTGAAGGTCGACGCGCCGAGCGCGGCTCCGGCCTCGAGGGCGGGGCGCCAGTCGTCGGGGCCGGTGTCGGGGCGCAGCGTGAGGAACTCGATGTCCCGCACGGTCAGCCCCGTGCCGTCCAGCCGGCGCAGCGTCTCCTTCGACATCGGCGAGCCCGGCTCCATCGGGTACTGGCGCTCGCCGTCGGTGACCGCCTTGACCCGGATGCCGACGAAGTCGTACCCGGCCTGCGCGGCGACGGTCACGAGCTCCGGCGGCGCAAGCCGCAGCAGGGTGAGGTGGGCGATGCCGATCGGCGGGGTCATCGGTGGGTCTCCTCGAGTGACGGCACCCGCTCCGGCCGCCCGGACGTCGCCGAGGCGTAGAGGGCTGGACTGGACGTATCGAGGATCGCAGCCGAAACATGCGCTGTCCAATACCGAATCATACATCGATTATGTGCTAGCTGAGCATAATCAGGCCGGTGTCGGCAGGACCTCCTCGGCCACCGCCAGCACCGCCTTCAGCACGGTGGACGGGTTGTCCGCCGACCAGGCGATCGCGTGGTCGAGGTGGACCGGCTTGCCGCGCAGCGGCACGTACACCGACCCCGACGGCATGATTCCTGCGACCTCCGCCGAGACCAGCGCGACGCCCACCCCGGCCGCCACCAGAGTGAGGATCATGAACGGGTCGGTGATCTCCTGCACGATCCGAGGCCGGAACCCGGCGTTCACGCAGGCCCGCAGACCGGCCTCCTGCAGCCCCGATCCCACCGCCACCGGCGTCGTGACGAACCCGTCGTCGGCCAGGTCGGCGAGGTCGACGACGGGCTCACCCGCCAGCCGGTGGTCGACGGGCAGCACGACGCCGAGCGGCTCCCGTGCGATGAGCCGCGTGCGGACCACCGGCGAGGGGTCGAGCGGGAGCGCGACGAACGCGAGGTCCAGTGCGCCCCGCTCCACCCGCGCGACCCCGTCGCGGGTCATCACGCGACCGACGAGATTGAGCGTGACGTCCGGGTAGCGGTGCCGGACCGCGCGGGTCAGCGGCGGCAGCGTGAGGTGGTTCAGGGCACCGGCGAAGCCGATGTCGACCGTCCCGTAGAACACCCCGGACGCCGCCCCCGTGGCCTGGCGGCCCAGTTCGAGCTCCTCGAACACGCGGTGGGCGTGCGGCAGCAGCGCCTGCCCGGCCGGGGTCAGCGCAACGCTGCGGGTGCTGCGGTCGAACAGCGTGACGCCCAGCTCGCGCTCCAGCTTCCGGATCGTCTGGCTGAGCGGCGACTGGGCGAGCCGCAGCCGCGCGGCGGCCCGCCCGAAATGCAGCTCCTCGGCGACGGCGACGAACGCCTCCAGCCATCTGATCTCCATGCCGACTCCCCCGGGTCTTGCGTGACGCGACTGCGCATGCTGTCCTAGAAAAGGCACAATAAGTCAATCATTTAGCTCAATCCGCTACATACTCTCAGATGCGCCGCGGCCGAGCCCCAGGGAGACTCACCACGTGACCAGCCCCGTCCCCGCCCCGTCCCTCGACACCGACGTCGTCGTGGTCGGCGCCGGCGCGGGTGGCCTCGCCACCGCCGTCACCGCCGCCCACCACGGCCTGCGGGTCGTCGTCCTCGAGCGGGCCGACGTGTGCGGCGGCGCGACGGCCTGGTCCGGTGGCTGGATGTGGGCCCCCGGCAACCCGCTCGCCCACGCCGACGGCGTGCACGAGGACGTCGAGGAGTTCCGCACCTACCTGCGCGCCGCACTCGGCGCCGACTACGACGCCCCCCGCGTCGACGCCTTCCTCGCTGCGGCACCGGAGATGGTGCGGTTCTTCCACGAGCGGACCGCGCTGACGTTCGTTCCCGGCGCGAAGATCTGCGACGTCTACGGCGACCTGCCCGGCGCCGGCACCGGGCACCGCTCGGTCGGGCCCGCCCCCGTCGACGGCCGCACGCTCGGCGACGACGTGCTCGTGAAGCTCCGCCGCCAGCTCTACGAGACCTCGTTCCTCGGTATGGGCGTGATGGCCGGGCCGGACCTGGCCGCGTTCCTGTCCGCCTCCCGTGGCAACCCCCGCGGGCTGCTGCACGCGACCCGCCGCGTCGGCAGGCACGTCTACGACCTGGTCACCCGCCGGCGCGGGATGCAGCTGGTCAACGGCACCGCGCTGGTCGGCCGGCTGCTGCGCTCGGCGCTCGACCTCGGCGTCGACGTGCGCGTCTCGTCCCCCGCCCGCGAGCTGCTGCGCGAGGGCGGCCGGGTCACCGGCGTCGTCGCGACGACCCCGGACGGCCCTCTGCGGATCACCGCGGCGCGGGGTGTCGTCCTCGCGGCGGGCGGGTTCCCGCACGACGTCGGCCGCCGCCGTGCACTCTTCCCCCGCACCCCGACGGGCGCCGAGCACTGGTCACTGGCACCGCGGACCGCCGACGGCGCCGGCACGACGCTGGGCGAGTCGGCCGGTGGCCGGCTCCGTTCGGACGTGGCGTCGCCCGCCGCGTGGTGCCCCGTGTCGCTCGTGCCCTACCGGTCCGGCCGCACCGGCGTGTTCCCGCACATCATGGACCGCGCCAAGCCCGGGAGCCTCGGGGTGCTCTCCACCGGCCGGCGCTTCGTGAACGAGGCCAACGGCTACTACGACTACGTCCACGCGATGATCGCCGCCGCACCGGAGGGCGAACCGGTGCAGGCGTGGCAGATCGCCGACGCGCGGTTCGTCCGCCGCTTCCCGCTCGGGATGGCCAAGCCCCGGCCCGTGCCGCTGTTCCCCTACCTGCGCAGCGGATACCTGAAGAAGGGCCGGACGCTCGCCGAGCTCGCCCGGGCGTGCGGGATCGATCCGGACGGCCTGACCGCGACCGTCGAGGAGTTCAACCGGCACGCCCGCCGCGGCGCGGACCCCGCGTTCGGCCGCGGCGCGACCCCGTTCAACCGCTACGGCGGCGACCCGTCGGTCGGCCCGAACCCGTCGCTCGCCCCGCTCGAGAAGGGCCCGTACTACGCGGTGCGGATCGTACCCGGCAGCTTCGGGACGTTCGCCGGGCTCGCCACCGACGCCCGTGCCCGGGTGCTGGACGCCGCCGACGCGCCGGTCCCCGGCCTGTACGCGGTGGGCAACGACCAGGCGAGCGTGATGGGCGGCCACTACCCGGCGGGCGGGATCAACATCGGCCCGGCCATGACGTTCGGCTACGTCGCGGGGCGTGACCTGGCCGGCGCCGGCGCCGGCCCCGTACCGGACCGCGGACCTCGCGACGTCACACGCGGAACCGGTAGCCCATCCCGGCCTCGGTGATGAGGTGCCGGGGGCGGGCGGGGTCGGCCTCGAGCTTGTGCCGGAGCTGGCCGAGGTAGACGCGCAGGTAGCTGGTCTCCTTGCGCTCGCTGGGCCCCCAGATGTGGTGCAGGAGGTCGCGGCGGCTGACCAGCTTGCCGTGGTTGCGCGCGAGCAGCTCGAGGATGCTCCACTCGGTGGGCGTGAGGCGCACCTGCTGCCCGTCCCGGCACACCATCTTGGCGGCCAGGTCGATCGTGAGATCACCGGCTTCGAGCGGCTCCTCGTCGTGGCTCCCGGCAACGGCGGTGGCCCGCCGGACGGCCGCGCGCAGGCGGGCCGTCAGCTCCTCGACGCCGAAGGGTTTGGTGACGTAGTCGTCGGCACCGCGGTCGAGGGCGTGCACCTTGTCGGTGGAGTCGGTGCGCGCGGAGAGCACGATGATCGGCACTTGCGTGAACGTGCGCAGCTCGGCGATGACGTCCGTGCCGTCGAGATCGGGCAGACCCAGATCGAGCACGACGACGTCGGGCCGGAGCTCGGCCTCGGCGCGCAGCGCCGTCCGCCCGTCGGCCGCGGTGAGGACGGTGTGACCGCGGGCGGTGAGGTTGATCCGCAACGCGCGCAGCAGCTGGATGTCGTCGTCGACGATGAGCACGCGCATCACGGCGCCAGCCCGGCAGGTCCGGCAGGTTCGGCAGGTCCGGCAGGTTCGGGGAGGACGACGGGTGCGGGGCTGATGGCCGCGGGCAGGCTGACCGTCGTCGTCAGGCCGCCACCGGGGGTGTCGTCCGCGGTCAGCGTGCCGCCCATGGCCTCGACGAACCCGCGGGCAACGCTCAGCCCGAGGCCGAGCCCGCGCGGCTCGCGGTCGCCGAGCCGCTGGAACGGAGCGAACAGGCGCTCGAGCCCGCCCGCGGGAACACCCGGGCCCGCGTCGACGACCCGGAGCTCGACGAGGTCGACCTCCCCTTCCTGGCCTCCGTTCCCCGGGAGGACGCTGCCGCGCAGCGTGACCTGGCTTCCCCCGCCGTGGCGCAGGGCGTTGTCGACCAGGTTGGCGACCACCCGCTCGAGCAGGCCGGGGTCGGCGCGGACCTCCGGGAGGTCGTCGGAGAGATCGAGCCGGACGCGTTCCGCGCCGTCGAGGCCGCGCAGGGCGAGGAGCGCGACCTCGACGTAGCCGACGGGCTGCAGCTCCGGGGTGACGGCGCCGGTGGCGATCCGGGACGAGTCGAGCAGGTTGTCGACCACGCCGGTGAGCCGGTCGGCCGACTCCTCGACCGTGGCCGCCAGCTCACCGCGGTCGGCCTCGGAGAGCCGCAGGTTCGGGTCCCGGAGGCTGCCCGCAGCGGCCTTGATCGAGGCGAGCGGGGTACGCAGGTCGTGGCCGACGGCCGACAGCAGCGCGCTGCGCAGCTCGGTGGCGTCGGCACGCCGCTTCGCCTCGGCCGCCTCGGCGCTGATCTGCTGGTGGCGCAGTGCCAGCAGGGCCTGCCCCGCGACGGCCTGGAGCAGCCGGCGTTCGGCGGCCGTCAGGATCCGGCGAGCGGCCGCCGCCTCGCCCGTGATCCGGCGCGGGGCGGCCGGATCGGTCACTGCGCGGCCCTCGCCGACGAGGTGGGTGTCCAGGTCGACCGCGACGTCGACATCGGCGTCCTCCGGGCGGGTGCACCCCGCCTGCCCGGTGGATGCGGCGACCGTCCAGCGGCCCTCCTTGCGCTGCAGGATCGCCACCGACGTGAGACCGAACGCCTCCCGGATCCTCTCCAGCAGCCGGGGCAACGGATGGCTGCGGGCGAGCACGCTGCGGGAGAACGAGGCGAGCAGGCTGGCCTCGGACCGGGCCTGCGCGGCCTGCTGGGCGCGGCGTGCGGCGCGGTCGACGACGAGCGCGACGAGGACCGCCACCAGCACCATGGCCACCAGCGTGATCACGTTCTCCCGTTCGGAGATGGCGAAGGTGTACCGGGGCGGGGTCAGGAAGAAGTTGAGCAGTACGCCGCTGGCACCGGCGGCGAGCAGCGCCGGGCCGAGCCCGCCGACGAGCGCGGTGATCACGGTGGCGAGGAAGAACAGCACGACGTCGGTGGAGAGCCCGAGGAGCCCCCTGCCGAGGATCCCGATCCCGACGGCGGTGAGCGGCAGCAGCACACTGAGCGCCCAGCCCATGGCCCGGCGTGCGGCCGGTACCGCGCTGAACCGGCGGGGCAGGTGCATCCCGCGACCCGCCTCGGGATGGGTCACCATGTGGACGTCGATGTGGCCGGAGTCCTGGACGACCCGGGTTCCGATGCCCTCGACGAGGACCCGGGCGAGGCGGGAGCGCCGGGAGGTGCCGATGACGAGCTGGGTGGCGTCGACCCCGCGGGCGAACTCCAGCAAGGCCGAGGGGACGTGGTCGCCGACGACGGTGTGGAAGGAGGCGCCGACGTTCTCGGCAAGGCGGCGCAGCCCGGCGACCGCCACGACCGGGGCGTCGGCAAGGCCGTCGCCGCGCAGCACGTGCACGGCGAACAGCTCGGACGACTCGGTCCGTTCGGCGATGCGGGCAGCGCGGCGCAGCACCGTCTCGCTCTCCGGACCGCCGGTCAGCGCGACGACGACCCGCTCGCGGGTCTCCCAGATGTCGGTGATCTGCTGGTCCGTGCGGTACCGCTGCAGGGCGACCTCGACCTGGTCGGCCAGCCACAGCAGCGCCATCTCCCGCAGCGCGGTGAGGTTGCGCGGCTGGAAGTAGTTGGCCATCGCCGCGTCGACCCGTTCCGGGGCGTACACGTTGCCGTGGGCCATCCGTCGGCGCAGCGCCTCCGGGGTGATGTCGACCAGCTCGATCTGCTCGGCGTGGCGCACCACCTCGTCCGGGACGGTCTCCTGCTGGCGCACCCCGGTGATCCGCTCGATCACGTCGTTGAGCGACTCGAGGTGCTGGATGTTCACCGTGGTCAGCACGGTGATCCCGGCCTCGAGCAGCTCCTCGATGTCCTGCCAGCGCTTGGCGTGCCGGGAGCCCGGGGCGTTGGTGTGGGCGAGCTCGTCGACCAACACCACCTCCGGGGCTCGGTCGAGCACCGCGTCGACGTCCAGCTCGGTCAGCTCGACGCCGCGGTAGGACACCGTGCGCCGCGCCACGACCTCCAGGCCGTCGAGCATCATCGCGGTCTTGGCCCGCCTGTGGGTCTCGACCAGTCCGACGACGACATCGGTCCCGCGCTCGGCGCGACGGTGGGCCTCACACAGCATGGCGTAGGTCTTGCCGACCCCGGGTGCCGCGCCCAGGTGGATCCTCAGCTCGCCACGCGGGACGCTCGTCCTGTGGATCGCCGCCGCAGCCGGGCAAGGCGGAGATCCGCAGGTGGAATCGCTGCCCATGGCCCCATCATCCGCCCGCGGTCGCCCGCGCCCGGGCGATGGCGAGGTTCAGCCGGGTGACGTCCACACCCGGCTCACCCAGGAAGCCCAGAACCCGCCCGTCGGTGGTCGCCGCGACGAGCTCGCGGACCTGCGCCTCCGGCAGGCCGGTGACCCGGGCGACCCGGGCGACCTGCAGGTCGGCGTATGCCGGGCTGATGTGCGGGTCGACGCCGGAGCCGGAGGCGGTGACCGCGTCGGCCGGTACGGCCCCGGGTGCGACGCCCTCCCGGGCGGCGATCGCCGCCCGGCGCTGCTCGACCTGGCCGAGCAGCGTGCCCGAGAAGCCGCCCTGGTTCGAGCCGCCGGAGGTCGACGGGTCGCCCGGGCCGAGGACGCCCTGCGCGGACGCCGAGGGACGCGTGTGGAAGTACGGGTCCGCGGCCGGGTCGGCCGGCACCGGGTCGATGCCGATCAGCGAGCTTCCGGCCGGTGTGCCGTCGGCCGCGGTGACGACCGAGCCCTCGGCCGGGCCGTGCAGGCCCGGCAGCCGGGCGACCCCCCAGACGGCGAGCGGGTAGACCAGGCCGAGGACGACGGTGGCGACGAGCAGCATGCGCAGCGCGGCGCCGCCCTGGCGGAGCAGCAGGGTCGGCATCTCAGATTCCCGGGACGAAGCGGACGGCGAGATCGATGAGGAAGATGCCGACGAACGGGACGACGACGCCGCCGAGCCCGTAGATCAGCAGGTTGCGGCGCAGCAGGTGCACGGCGCCGGTCGGCCGGTAGCGCACGCCGCGCAGGGCGAGCGGGATCAGCGCGACGATGATCAGCGCGTTGAAGATGACCGCGGAGAGGATCGCCGACTGCGGGGTCGCCAGCCGCATGATGTTGAGCGCGGCCAGCGACGGGTGGAGCGCGGCGAACATGGCCGGCAGGATCGCGAAGTACTTGGCCAGGTCGTTGGCGACCGAGAAGGTGGTCAGGGCGCCCCGGGTGATGAGCAGCTGCTTGCCGATCTCGACGATGTCGATGAGCTTGGTCGGGTCGGAGTCGAGGTCGACCATGTTGCCGGCCTCCTTCGCGGCGGCCGTGCCGGTGTTCATCGCGACCCCGACGTCGGCCTGCGCGAGTGCCGGCGCGTCGTTCGTGCCGTCGCCGGTCATGGCGACCAGCCGCCCGCCCTCCTGCTCCGTGCGGATCAGCGCCATCTTGTCCTCGGGCGTGGCCTCGGCGAGGACGTCGTCGACGCCGGCCTGCGCCGCGATCGCCTTCGCGGTCAGCGGGTTGTCGCCGGTGATCATCACCGTGCGGATCCCCATCGCGCGCATCTCGGCGAACCGCTCCGCCATGCCGGGCTTGACCACGTCGGACAGCTCGACGACGCCGAGCACCCGCGCGCTGCCTCGGGCCCGCTCGGCGACCACCAGCGGTGTGCCGCCCCGCGCGCCGATCCGGTCGATGGTCGCTGTGACCTCCGTGGGCAGGTTGCCCTGCCCCAGCCACGCGGCGACCGCGGAGCCGGCGCCCTTGCGCACCGCGCGCCCGTGGACGTCCAGCCCGGACATCCGGGTGTGCGCCGTGAACGGGACGAACTCCGCGGTCGCCTCGTCGGGGGTCGCCTCCGCCGGGAGGCCGCTCGCGGCTGCGCACAGCTCGACGATGCTGCGGCCCTCCGGCGTCTGGTCGGCCAGGCTGGACAGCCGGGCGGCCGTGGCCAGCTCCGCCGCACCCACCCCGGGCGCCGGGACCAGCGCGGTGGCGCGGCGGTTGCCGAAGGTGATCGTGCCGGTCTTGTCCAGCAGCAGGGTGTCGACGTCACCGGCGGCCTCGACGGCCCGCCCGGACGTGGCGAGCACGTTTCGCTGGACGAGCCGGTCCATCCCGGCGATGCCGACGGCCGAGAGCAGCGCGCCGATCGTGGTCGGGATGAGGCAGACCAGCAGCGCGGTGAGCACCACCAGGGACTGCTGTGCCCCGGAGTACCCGGCCATCGGCTGGAGTGCGACGACGGTGAGCAGGAAGATGATCGTCAGCGCGGCGAGGAGGATCGTCAACGAGATCTCGTTGGGGGTCTTCTGCCGCTGCGCACCCTCCACCAGCGCGATCATGCGGTCCACGAAGGACTCGCCCGGAGCCACGGTGATCTTCACGACGATGCGGTCGGACAGGACCGTCGTCCCGCCGGTGACCGAGCTCCGGTCGCCGCCGGACTCGCGGATCACGGGGGCCGACTCGCCGGTGATGGCCGACTCGTCGACGGTGGCGATGCCCTCGACGATGTCGCCGTCACCGGGGATCACCTGTCCGGCCTCGACGACGACCCGGTCGCCGACCGTCAGGGTGGTGCCGGGCACCTGCTCCTCGCTGCCGTCCTGACGGAGCCGGCGGGCGACGGTGTCGGTGCGGGTCCGGCGCAGGCTCTCGGCCTGTGCCTTGCCGCGGCCCTCGGCGACAGCCTCGGCGAGGTTCGCGAACAGGACGGTGAACCACAGCCAGATCGCGACCAGCCAGGCGAACACGCTGGGGTCGACGACGGCAGAGCCGGTGACGAGGACCGAGCCGACCCAGACGACGAGCATGACCGGGTTGCGGAGCTGCGTGCGGGGGTCGAGCTTGCGCAGCGCCTCGGGGAGCGCGCTCCAGAGCTGGCGCGGGTGGAAGGCGCCTGGACCGACCGCGCGACCGGTCCGTTCGGCATGCAGGTGCTGCCGGTCGACGATCGACCGGTCGACGGTTGGCCCAGAAAGGGTGGACGGTGTGGTCATGCCAGAGCCTCCGCGATCGGCCCGAGAGCCAGTGCCGGGAAGAAGGTGAGGGCGGCGACGAGGACGACGGTGCCCCAGACCAGGACGCCGAACAGCACGCCGTGGGTGGGCAGGGTGCCCGCGCCGGGTTCGGCCCGCTTCTGCGCGGCGAGCGACCCGGCGAGCGCGAGCACCGCCAGGATCGGCACGAACCGGCCGAACAGCATCGCCAGGCCGAGGCTGGTCTGGAAGAACGGGCTGGTCACGGTGAGCCCGGCGAAGGCGCTCCCGTTGTTGTTGGCCGTCGAGGCGTAGGCGTAGAGGACCTCGGACAGCCCGTGTGCACCGGTGTTCGCCAGTGCGGTGTCGAGCTCGCCGGGCTGTGCCAGCGCGGCGGCGGCGCCGAGCAGCACCAGCGTCGGCATCGCGAGGATCGAGATCGCCGCGAAGGTCACCTCGGTGCGACCGAGCTTCTTGCCGAGGTACTCCGGCGTCCGACCGACCATCAGCCCGGCCAGGAACACCGCGATCACCGCGAGGACGAGGATGCCGTACAGCCCGGCGCCGACGCCGCCCGGCGCGACCTCGCCGAGCAGGATGTTCAGCAGTCCCACCCCGCCGCCCAGGCCGGTGTAGGAGTCGTGCATCGAGTTCACCGCACCGGTCGAGGTGCCCGTGGTGGACACGGCGAACAGCACCGACGAGGGGATCCCGAACCGGACCTCCTTGCCCTCCAGCGCCGCGCCCGCGGCACGTGTCGCCGGGCCGTTCGGGTGCGTCTCCGCCCACCACGCGACGGCGACCAGGCTGCCCCACAGCACGCCCATCACGGCGAGCAGGACGTGGCCCTGCCGCCGGTCGCGGACCATGACACCGAACGTCCGGGTGAGGCAGACCGGGATCACCAGAAGCAGGAAGATCTCGATGAGGTTGGTCAGCGCGGTCGGGTTCTCGAACGGGTGCGCGGAGTTGGCGTTGAAGATCCCGCCGCCGTTCGTGCCCAGCTCCTTGATCGCCTCCTGCGACGCGGCCGGCGCCAGGGCGATCGTCGACGAGTGGCCGTCCACGCCGGTGACGGCGACGCCCGCATGCAGGCTCATCGGCACGCCCAGCGCCACGAGCACGATCGCGGCGACGAAGGAGATCGGCAGCAGGACGCGGGTGGTCCCGCGGACCAGGTCGACCCAGAAGTTGCCGATCCGGTCGGTCGAGGCGCGGGCGAACCCGCGGACCAGCGCGACCGCGACCGCCATGCCGACCGCCGCGGAGACGAAGTTCTGCACGGTCAGCCCGGCCATCTGCACGAGGTGACCCATGACGGTCTCCGGCACGTAGGACTGCCAGTCCGTGTTGGTCACGAACGAGATCGCGGTGTTGAACGCGATCCCGGCCTCGACCGGTCCCCGGTCGAGGCTCAGCGGCAACCGCCCCTGCAGGCGCTGCAGCAGGTAGAGCAGCACCACCGAGAGGAACGAGAAGGCCAGCAGTGCGGCCGCGTAGCCGGTCCAGCGCTGCTCGGAGTCCGGGTCGACCCGGACCAGACGGTAGAGCGCCCGCTCGACCCGCCAGTGCCGCCCGTCCGCGTAGACGGCGGCCAGGTAGTTGCCGAACGGTACGTACACCGCGGCGAGGAGGAGCAGGAGGACGCCGAGCTGGACGAGCCCGGCCGTCGTGGACGACATCAGAACCTCTCCGGGCGGATGAGAGCGACGAACAGGTAGACGATCAGGCCGAGCGCAGCCACACCGCCGATCACGTTCTGCAGAATCACGACCCCTCCTCGCTAGCGCTCGTCGGCGCCGTGATCGGCAACGCTGTGTTGATTGGTGACCTCGCAAGCTCGGTCACAGCCGCTCCAACCCCCGCAGCATCAGCGCCAGCAGCGCGAAGCCGCCTGCGAACACCAGCACATAAGCCACGTCGGCCATCCCGGCGACCTCCTCCGTCACGGCCGTCGCGGCCGGACGGCCATCAGGATGCGACCGCCGCGCGCCGGTGCGGGGCGATCCTCACGGCTTCCTAACGGCGTTGTCGCGGATCGTCGAGGCCGTTAGACCCGCGTTAGGAACGGCCTCAGGACGTCGCCATGCCACCCGCCTGGGCAGACGATCGGAGCATGACCCGCGCACGAACACTCGCCCTCACCGCCGCGGTGCTGGCCCCCGTCGTGGTGGGCGCGCTGCTGAGCCTGGCGCGGGACCTGATCGCCAACAACAATGCCGCGCTCGTGTTCGTCCTGGTGGTGGTCGCGGTCGCGGCGACCGGGTACCGGGCCGCCGGGCTCCTGGCCGCGCTGGTGAGCGCGGCGTCGTTCGACTTCTTCCTCACCCGGCCCTACCTCACCTTCACGATCAACGATCGGGACGACGTCGAGACCGCCGTGCTGCTCGCACTGATCGGCCTCGCCGTCACCGAGATCGCGCTGTGGGGCCGCCGTCAGCAGGCGCGGGCGAGCACGCGGGCTACCTGGAGGGTGTGGTCGCGGCGGCGCACCTCGCCGCGTCGGGCACCACGTCACCGGCCGACGTCGTCGAGCTGGTCGGCCGCCAGATCGGCGACATCCTCGACCTCGACGCGTGCACCTTCGACCCCGGGGCGTCCCAGCGCGACCGGCCCCGGCTGGAGGCCGGCGGGGGCATCACCTGGCGGGGCCGGGCCGTCGATGTCGGCCGGGACGGCCTGCCGACCCTCGACGTCATCGAGCTGCCCGTGACCTCCGCGGGCGTCGACCGCGGGCGATACCTGCTGACGTCGACGAGCAAGGTGCGGCGTCCCGACCCGGAACGGCGGCAGGTCGCGGTCACGCTCGCCGGCCAGGCGGGCGCGGCCCTGAGCGGCGTTCCTTGACCGGGTCGGTCAGGTGGGAGTCACGACATCCTCGAGCGGCCGCCGAGGTGTCGGCGGCAGGCTCTCCCCCTGCGGCCAGCCCAGCCGCAGCAGCATCTGCGGGTGGGCGCCGCCGGTGACGTGGTCGCGGACGAACGTGCGGGTGCCGCCGACCTCCAGCGCCTGGGTGAGGGGGCTGCCGGCCAGGCCGATGCGGGTGGCCGTCAGCAGCACGGCGCTGGTCACCTCACCGGCGCGCAGCCACTGAAGCGGCGAGTCGGTGGCGGTGGACAGCAGCAGCAGCGCGGCGGACTCGGGCTCGCCGGTCACGGGTACCGGGGGCGCCTCGCCCGGGAAGGCCCGCATCGGCATCCGCCCCGGGATCCCACCGGGTGTCGGGGCGCGGTCGGCAGGCACGCCGTCACGCGCTCCGTGGGCACGGCCGCTCCAGGCGGCCAGTTCGGCGACGTAGGCGGGATCGGCGTCCTGGGTGCGGCCCGCCTCCTCGATCGCCCGGAACAGCTGGTGGCGGGTGCGCGGATCGGTGACCACCGCGAGTCCGACGCCGAACCTGTCGGCGATCGCAGCCAGCTCCCCGGTCGACTCGGGTGGCACCGGCCAGGCCCGGAAGGGGCGGCGGTCGGTGCGTCGGCGGTCGATCGCGTCGACGAGCCCGGCGTCGATGTCGACGTCGACGTCCGGCGCGGGCTCGATGGTCGCGAGGTGGAACGGCCGGTCGGGATCGGGAAGCCGCCGGACGCGGGCTCCCTGTCCGGCGTCGGCCAGGGCGACCAGCAGATGATGCAGCGCCGCGCCGCAGCTCATGACCTGATCGCGCCCCTCGGGGTCGGTGCGCGGCAGCCGCCGCGTCGCGTCGGTGTAGAGGTCGACCCCGTGCGGCCTGATGTGCCAGCGCCACGGCTGGCTGTTGTGCACCGACGGGGCGCGGACCGCGCGCCGGAGCGCGTCGTTCAGCACACTCTCGTCGAATCCCGTCGTCGTCGTCATCGCCACGTCCGCCCGCTCCCGCTCGTCACTCACGGTTGTCCTCGCCCGCCCCTGCCGCCCACGCGACCGCATCGTCGAGCGCGTCGTAGGCGAAGTGGCGGACCTCCGGTGCGACCAGGCGGCCTGCCACGGCCGGGACGAGGCTCGGCAGCACGCCGTCGACGGCGAGCGCGACCCTGCGGACCCGCCGGTGGTGCTCGCGCACGAACTGCAGGTGCCGGCGCAGACCGGTCACGTTCTCCCAGCCCGGCACGGTGCGGGCGTGGAAGACGACGCCCGCCACCGTCTCGTGGGTCGACAACCACGGGTCGACGGTTGCGGCGAGCGCATCGAAGTCGACCCCGCGCAGCGGTGCCGCGACCTCGACGACCACCGTGCCCGTCTGCTCGTCGAGGCGGACGGAGATGCTCGGGGTCTCGGGCAGCGCGGCGAGCCACGCCGCGGCCTCGGCGCGGTCCTGCTCGGCGAAGACGCGCACCGGGCAGGGCATGAGGAAGCGCGCGAGGCGGGTCACCTCCCGGATCCACGTGACGTCGCTGACGACGGCGCACGCGTCGAACAGGTGCAACGAGCGGGTGCCGAGCTGCAGGTCCTCCCACAGCGCGCCCGGGGTGAGGCCCCGGTAGTCGGCACCCACCTCGCACAGGATCCGCAGCCGTCGCCCCGAACGCTGCGCCTCGTCGAGCATCGGCACGACGACGCTGTCGTACTCGTCGCGGGTCAGAATGCCGCCAGCGCGGACGCCGACCACACCGGGCGGCACATCCGTCAGGATCTCGATCATCTCGAGGGCCTCCTCCCAGCGCGGAGCCGGGCTCGTTCGACCGCTATTGCACGCCCGATCACCGGCTCGGCGACACGGCCGGAGGGCCCGCGGTGAGCAGGCACTTCGCCGCGCCCGCGGGAATCCCGGCCGGCCGCGACGGGTCCCCCGCACACGCGGACCTTCGGCCCTGGAGCGGCGCGGCCGAACGGACCACGCTGGGCGGTGCCCGGCACCACGCCCGTTGCGGTCCCGGCCTCACCCGGGGGCGCTGCGCCGCCGACGAGCTGGCTCCTGTTCCCACGCCGAAGAGGAGACTCCATGACCGTCGTCGTGAACGCCGGTGTCGTCGGCGCGCACGTGCGGGAGACCGATGTCAACGTGGTCCTCCTGATCGGCGACCGCGCCTACAAGCTCAAGAAGCCGGTCATCACCGACCTCGTCGACCTCGGCACTCCGGTGCGGCGGCTGGCGGCGTGCCGGCGGGAGGTGGAGCTCAACCGTCGGCTCGCGCCCGACGTCTATCTCGGGATCAGCAGCGTCGGCGACCCCGTCGACCCCACGGCGGACCCGCGGGCCGCGCCGACCGCCGAGCACGTCGTCGTCATGCGCCGCATGCCGGATGACCGGCGGCTGGCGCACCTCGTCCGCTCCGGTGCCCCGGTGGAGGGGGCCCTGCGCGCACTGGCCCGGACCGTCGCGGTGTTCCATGCGGCGGCGCCGCACGACCCGGAGGTGACGGCCGAGGGCAGCCGCGACAGCCTGCAGAAGCGCTGGGCCGCCCTCGTCGCGGAGGTGCGCACGACGCGGGTGGTCGCCGCGGACGTCGTCGCCGCGGTCGAGCGGCTCGCCGGGCGGTTCCTGGAGGGCCGGGCCCCGCTGATCGCCCGGAGGTGCGCGGACGACCGCATCGTCGACGGCCACGGCGACCTCGTCGCGGACGACGTGTTCTGCCTCGACGACGGCCCACGCGTGCTCGACTGCCTGGAGTTCGACGACCGGCTGCGCTTCGCCGACGGGCTCGACGACGCCGCCTTCCTCGCCATGGACCTCGAGCGGCTCGGGCGGCCGGAGCTGGCGACGGCGTGGTTCGATGCGTACGCCGGGTTCTCCGGCGACCCCGCCCCGGCCGCGCTGCGCCACCACTACGTCGCGCGCCGCGCCTTCGCCCAGGCGACGGCGGCGTGCCTGCGCGCTGCCCGGGGCGACCGGGCCGCCGTGCCCGACGCGCAGGCGCACGCCGACCTGGCGCTGCGCCACCTCCGCACCGGCGCGGTGCGGCTGGTGCTCGTCGGCGGCCTGCCGGGTACCGGCAAGAGCACCGTCGCAGGTGGGCTGGCCGACCGGGTCGGCGCCATGCTGCTGTCCGGCGACCGCGTCTGCGCCGAGCTGGCCGGGCACGCGTGCGGCGAGGGGGCCGCCACCCCGGCCCGCGCCGACGCGCTCTACGCGGAGCTGCTGCACCGCGCGGGCGCGCTGCTCGAACGCGGCGAGTCGGTGGTGATCGACGCCGGGTGGATCGACCATGGGCACCGCGAGGCGGCCGCCGCGTTGGCCGCGCGCACCCACAGCGAGCTCGTCGTCCTGCGGTGCACCGCGCCGACCGGCACCGCCCGCCAGCGGTTCGCCACGCACGAGCGCTCGATCTCGTACGCCACCACGGCCATCGCAGCCGCGATGGCCGCGGACTCCGATCCGTGGCCGCAGGCACGCTCGGTCGACACCTCGGGCTCGGTGGCCCGCGGCGTCGAACAGGCGACGGTGGCCTGGTCGGCGGCCGTGCGCGGCTGACCTTCAGCCGCCGCGGACGACCGCCACGGGGCAGTGGGCGTGGTGCAGCAGCTGCTGGCTCACCGAGCCGAGGAGCAGCCCTCGCAGCCCGCCGCGGCCGCGGGAGCCGACGACCACGAGCTGGGCGCCGCGCGACTCGTCGACCAGGGCGCGGGCGGGGCGGTCGCGCACGACCACCTTGTGCACCACCAGATCCGGATGGCTCGTCCGCAGGCCGGCCAGCCGCTCGGCCAGGGCCTCCCGCTCCCCGGACTCGACGGCGTCCCAGCCCACCAGCGAGGCCACCGCCGGATCCACCGGTATGTCGCGCCACGCGCGCACCGCCACCAGCGGCACACCCCGCAGCGCAGCGGCCTCGGCGGCGAACGCGACGGCCGCCTCGCCCGCCTGCGACCCGTCGACGCCGACGACCACCGGCTCGCGGCGGGGCACCGTCGGATCCACCTCCGGCCCACGCACGACCACGACCGGGCACCCGGCCCGGGTGCACAGCGCGACGGCGACGGACCCGATCAGCAGCCCGGTGAAGCCGCCGAGGCCGCGGTCGCCGAGCACCAGCAGCGTCGCGCGCTCCGACTCCCCGGCCAGCACGGCCACGGGATCACCCTCGACCTCGACCTGCTCGACCTGCTCGACCTTCACGGCCGGAGAGTCCGGCACGACCTCGGCCACGGCGGCCTCGGCGGCGGCGAGCCGACCACGGACCGCGTCCCGCAGGACCACCTGCGGGTCGATCCCCAACCCGGGGTTGCCGACCAGCCCGCCCGCAGGCCAGGTGTGCGCGGCGACGAGGCGCAGCGGCAGCCGGCGCAGCGCCGCTTCCGCGGCCGCCCACCGGACGGCCTGCAGCGCGCACTCCGAGCCGTCGACGCCGGCGACGACCGGGTGCCGAACACCGTCGACGGTCATCGTCCGGCCCGGACGATCATGACCGGGCAGTGGGACCGGTGCAGTACCGCATGGCTCACGGAGCCGAGGAGAAGGGCCTCGACCTCACCCCGGCCGTGCGAGCCGACGACGAGGAGCTGCGCGGTCGCCGACTGCTCGACCAGCGCCCGCGCCGGCGCGTCGCGGACGACCACGCGCCGCACCGGCACGTCGGGGTACTTGCCGGACCACCCGGCGAGCCGCTCGGCGAGCTCCGCGCGCGCCTGCTGCTCGACCAGCGCCCAGTCGTGCACGGTGATCCCGGGGTCGAACAGGAGGTCCCGCCAGGCGTACACCGCCACGAGCGGCACGGCCCGGGCCGCCGCCGCCTCGAACGCCGCGGCCAGCGCGGGTTCGCTCACCGGCGAGCCGTCGATGCCGAGGACCACGGGTCCCTCCGGTGGCTCGATGCCCCGGACGACCACCACCGGGCAGGCCCCCTGCGCGGCGAGCGTGACGGCCACGGACCCGAGGAGCAACCCGGCGACCCCGCCCCGGCCCCGGTCTCCGACCACGACGAGCTGCGCGGTGGCGGTCTCGTCGAGCAGTCGCGGCACCGGGAACCCGTCGAGCACCTCCTGCTCGACGACGACGCCGGGGGCCGCGGTCGCGGCCACCTCTGCCGCCGCCGCGACGTCGTCCTGGGCCGCACGGACGAGCTCGACGCGCGCGTCGGGCCCGAGCGCCCGGTCCGTGTACCGGTACAACGGCGGGACCCAGCCGACCGCCTGCACCACGCGCACCGGCACGTGCCGCCGCCGCGCTTCCAGCGCCGCCCAGCGCACGGCGCGCTCCGCTGCTTTCGACCCGTCCACTCCCACGACGACCGGTCGATGCGCCTTCTGCACGTCCATCGGACCCTCCTCGGTCCCGACCCCTCAGTTTCCCCTCCAGGGTGACGCCGAGACGCGCCGGGCGGCAGCGGCGGACGGCCCCTTCACCGGGGGCCTGGCGCCCCGACATGCCGAGGGACCGGATCCGACGTGGGAAGTCGGGACCCGGGTCGTCGCGATGCGTGATCAGGCGTGGTTCGCCCCGACGGTGGTCGCCGCCGCGGCCGACGACCAGCCCACCCGCGGCCGCGTGTAGCGCCAGGCCCAGGGGTGCCCGCCGCAGCCCACGCGCGACCAACCTGCGGCCTCGAGCTGCTCGCACAGCTGCGTGAGCGCCTCGGCCATGTCGGCCGGCCAGGTGTTGCGGCGCTCGGCCGCCTCGGACCGGGGGTCCACGCGCAGGAAGGTGGCGCTGGCGACCTCGTAGGTCTCCCAACGCGGGTCGACGCTCGTGGCGTGGCCGACGAACCGGCTGGTGGGCGCGGCGTGGTGGGGCAGCCGAGCGATGACCGCCGCGCGCAGCGACGTGGCGTGCACGTCCTCGAGCTGGATGCACAGGGTGTCCTGGCCCTCGACGACCGGCAGCCACTGACCGCTCGCCTCGTCGAACCACTGCTGCCCGTCGGCCGAGTACCTCCCGGGACCCTGCGGCGGACCGGCGTGGGATCGGTGGGGGTGCAGGGTGACCATGGCAGGAGTTCCTCTCCCTCAGGTGCTTCGTGCATTCAGCATCGGTGACACCGCGTGGCCGAGGCAGGGCACATGGGCCTCGGGTCCGGGGGCCCAAGGAACCCGTCGGCCCGCGACCGGTCCGTGGCAGAGTTCCTCGTGGGCGGGCGGACGAGAGGGAACGGCCATGGGGGCTGCGGTGGCGTCCGTCGTCCTGCGCCCCACGTTCTTCATGCTCGTCGCCTTCGTCGTGACGTTCCTCGTCACCCGGTTCGTGACCCACATGATCCGCACGGGGCGCGGCCCGTTCCGCGACAACACCGTCGGCGGGGTGCACATCCACCACGAGGTGTACGGGATCTTCCTGCTGCTCGGTGCGGGCGCGCTGGAGTTCGCCTACCAGCCCGCCCCGCCCGGCCCGCAGATCCTCGCCACACTGTTCGGCGTCGGCGCGGCGCTCACCCTCGACGAGTTCGCGCTGTGGCTGAACCTCGACGACGTCTACTGGGGCCCCGAAGGGCGGCGGTCGGTCGACGCGGTGCTGGTCGCCGTCATCGTCGGCGGGCTGATGCTGGTGGAGACCGCTCCCTGGGACGTCGACGCCTCGGACGGCGCGACCGTCGTCGGCATCACCCTCGGGGTGAACCTGCTGTTCATCGTGATCGCGCTGTTCAAGGGCCGCATCGTCCTCGGCATCCTCGGGTTCCTGGTGCCGCTGCTGGCATTCGTCGCGGCGCTGCGGCTGGCCCGCCCGCGCTCACCGTGGGCACGGCGGTTCTACGGGCCGGGTACCCGGCGCCGGGCACGGTCCGAACGCCGCTTCCCCGCAGGCCGCCACCACCGCTGGGACAAGGTGGTCGACATGTTCGCCGGCAGTCCCGCGCCCCCGGCCCCGGCCGGTCCGGTCACGGTGACGCCGGTGCAGCCCGCCCCGACGAGCACCGGTGGGCGTTCGTCGACGAGCGACCCGGACCTCTGAACCGCTCCGGACGCCGACGTGGCAAGCTTCCGGATATGGCGGACGGGACCACCGGCGGCACCTCCCGAGCACGGCGGCTCGTGCTCCTCCGGCACGCGAAGTCCGCCTGGCCCGACGGGGTGCCGGACTCGCAGCGGCCACTCAACCGGCGGGGCCGCCGGGACGCCCGGGCGGCCGGGCAGTGGCTTCGCGAGCACGTCGACGGCCTCGGGGCCGTGGTCTGCTCGCCCGCGCAACGGACCCGGGAGACGTGGGCGATCGCCTCCGCCGAACTCGACGGCCCTCCGTCGGTCCGGCTCGACGACCGGGTCTACGGCGCGCCACCCGACGACCTGCTGGCCGTCGTCCGCGGTCTCCCCGCCGACGCGGGGACGGCGCTGCTGATCGGCCACAACCCCGGCGTCGCCGAGCTGGTGGACCTGCTGAGCGGGCAGGGCCGGGAGATGCGCACGTCCTCGATCGCGGTGCTCACCTGGGACGGAGGGTGGGCCGATGCCGCCGCGGACGTCGCGGATCTGCGCGAGCACGCCACCCCGCGGGGCTAGCACGGGCCAGCACCCTCACCGTCCGGTCAGGGTGATCCGAGGTAGCTCCGCAGGCCCGCCATCGCGGTGTCGAGCAGGTCGTGCAGGGCGAGGTCGGGCCGGTCGAGCCAGTGGGTGTAGGCCGACAGGGTCAGCGCCAGGCTCACCTGCCCGACCGTGCACGGCAGCAGGTCGTCGGGCCGCAGGTCGAGCCGCAGCGCGACGTACTCGGCGATCACCCGGCGCCACTCCCCGTACCGCAACACCGAGTGTGCCTGCAGCGTCGGGGTCGTGAGGATCAGCTGCATCCGCTCCCGATGGGAGGGGTGGGCGTCGAGATCGAAGCGGTTGAAGGCCAGCACAGCGGTGTGCACGGCCTCGTAGAGCGGCAGGTCGGCGGGCATGGCGGCGAGCGTCGCGCGGAAGCCGTCGAGGGTTTCGACGAACCGGCCCCACGGGATGTCGTTCTTGGAGTCGAAGTAGCGCAGCAGCGTCCGGCGGGAGATGCCGACCTCGCCTGCGATGGCATCGAGGGTCGTCCCGTCGAACCCGCGCTGCGCGAAAAGACCGAACGCCGCCCGCTCGATCTCGGCGTGGCTGGTGGCGGGCGGGCGCCCGAGCAGGGAGGCGCCGTGCGGGATGGCCATCACCCGGGAGGTTATCCGGTTCACCCGGTTCTCCGCTGCGCCGTCGATCCACACGGCACGGGTCCCTACTTTTCGTCCCTCGGTGCCATTACTGTGCGGCGAATCATATCCCGACCCGAGGAGGCGGCGATGCCCCGTCCCAGTTGGCTCTGCAACCCGTGGGCCCGGAACCCGTGGTTCGAGACGGTCGCCGTCGCCCAGCGCCGCGCGGAGAAGCGCCTGCCCTGGTCGGTCTACGGCGCGCTGCTCGCCGGCTCCGAGCGCGGCATCTCCGCCGACGACAACACCGCCGCATTCCGCGAGCTCGGCTTCGCCCCGCACATCGTCGGCCAGAAGCCCGAACGCGCCATGAACACCACCGTGATGGGCCTGCCCATCTCGCTGCCCGTCGTCATCTCCCCCACCGGTGTGCAGGCCGTGCACCCCCAGGGCGAGGTCGCCGTCGCCCGGGCCGCCGCCGCGCGCGGCACGGTGATCGGGCTGTCCAACTTCGCCAGCAAGTCCATCGAGGAGGTCGTGGCGGTCAACCCGAACACGTTCTTCCAGATGTACTGGACCGGCGACCGCGACGTCATGGTCCAGCGCATGGAGCGCGCCCGCGCCGCAGGTGCCAAGGGCTTGATCGCCACGCTGGACTGGTCGTTCTCCATGGGCCGCGACTGGGGCAGCCCGGAGATCCCGGAGAAGATCGGCCTGAAGACGATGATCCGGATGGCGCCGGAGGTGATCGCGAAGCCGCGCTGGATGTGGGAGTTCGGCCGGGTCGGGCACATCCCCGACCTCACCGCCCCCAACCTCGCCCCGCCCGGCGGCAAGGCCCCGACGTTCTTCGCCGCCTACTACGAGTGGATGACCACCCCGGTGCCCACCTGGGAGGACGTCGACTGGATGCGCAAGGAGTGGGGCGGGCCGTTCATGGTCAAGGGCGTCTGCCGCGTCGACGACGCCAAGCGCGCGGTCGACGCGGGCGCCACCGCGATCTCGGTGTCCAACCACGGCGGCAACAACCTCGACGGCACCCCCGCCCCGATCCGGATGCTCAAGCCCATCGCCGACGCGGTCGGTGACCACGTCGAGGTCGTCCTCGACGGCGGGATCCGGCGCGGCTCCGACGTCGTCAAGGCCGTCGCCCTCGGCGCCCGGGCGGTGCTCATCGGCCGCGCCTACCTGTGGGGGCTGGCCGTGAACGGCCAGGCCGGCGTGGAGAACGTCCTCGACATCCTGCGCAGCGGCATCGACTCGGCGATGCGCGGGCTCGGGCTGTCGTCGATCGACGAGCTCACCCCGGACCACCTCGTGATCCCGGACGGCTTCCACCGCACCCTCGGCGTCTGAGCGCGGCCCGGACGCGGTGCGTCAGCGTGACGGCGGAGAGCCGCTCGGGCGTGCACCGTCCGACGGCGGGCCACCGGGACCGCCCGGCACCCCCGAGGGGGCGCCGTCGCCGACCGGCTGCCCGACGCTCGGGGCCGTGGTGGTGTCGACGCCGACCGCCAGGCTGACCGTGTACCCGGCGGTGACGTCGCCGGCGACCGTGGCCACCTGGTGCGCCGCGCTGTCGTCGCCGAACACGTTGTCGGTCGCGAGGCTGATCGCGGCCAGGTTCGCGACCGACGCTTCGTAGCCGGGCTGGGCGTAGACCTGGTCGCACATGTCCTGCGGGAGGGCGATCTGGGACGTGGCGACGGCATTGGTCGCATCAGTGATCGACGCCTGGTCCGGGTAGACCTCGAAGTGGATGTGCGGCCAGCGCCCGGAGTAGCAGCCGGGGACGATGCTGGTGTAGGTGACCCGCCCGGTGTCGTCCACGATCTGCACGCCGCGCAGGAAGTTCTGGTCCTCGAGGCCCTCGGAGTAGAGCGAGTAGCTGCCCTCGCGGGTGCAGTGCCAGACGTAGACGGCCGCGCCCGTGAACGGCTTGCCTGCCGCGAGGTCGGTGATCGTCAGCTCGAGCTGCATCGGCACTCCCTCGGCCACTCCGGTGGCACCACCGAAGCTGGACCGGATGTCGCTGCGGACGACGCCGCTCTCGGCGAGGACGTCCGGGCCGTTGGATCCGTCGCCCGGATACGGGCCTGCGGTCTCCTCCGGGATCTCGACGAGAGCTCCGGTCGCCGTGGTCGCCGCCGACCCGGTCGAGGTCGCCGCGGTCGTGCTCGAGGTGCCGGACCCGGTGCTCGCGCCGCAGGCCGCCAGCCCGGCGGTGACGGCGCCCAGGCCGAGCACCCGCAGCATCTGGCGGCGGCCCAGCAGCGTGGCGACGTCGAACCCCAGCCCCTGGTCGACCACCTCGTCGCCGGGCCGGGGCAGTGGCCGGCCCTGGTAGGTCGGGGTTCCACGCTCGTTCGCCGGTGACACTGGTACCTCCGTGGTGGGGTCGCGCCGTCGGTCATCATGCTGGGTCGGCGGGCTGTCCGCTTTGTGTGCGATCGCCGTGCGTGAGCTGTGCCTCGATCACCGCGAGAGTGCGCGCCCGCCGGCAGACCCCGAGCGCCCGTACACACCGCCAGCGCCCGTGCACACCGTGCACCCTGTGCACGAACCGGCTGCGGTGTGCACCAGCCGCCGTGCACACCCCCACCGCCCGTGCACACCGCCACCGCCCGTGCACACCGTGCACCCTCTGCACGAACCGGATGCGGTGTGCACCAACCGCCCGTGCACACCCCGGAGCGCCCGCACACACCCCGCATCCGCCGGGCACACCCGACGAACCCGTGCACACCGCCACCGCCCGTGCACACCGTGCACCGTCTGCACGAACCGGCTGCGGTGTGCACCGGCCGCCCGTGCACACCCCGCAGAGCCCGCGCACACACCCCGCATCCGCCGGGCACACCCGACGAACCCGTGCACACCGCCACCGCCCGTGCACACCGTGCACCCTCTGCACGAACCGGCTGCGGTGTGCACGGCCGACCTCCGCCCTGGACCCGGAGCTCGTCGGGCGAGGTGCTGCAGGTGATGAAGGACCTGGCCCAGGAGGGCTGGACGATGGTCGTGGTGACCCACGAGATCCGAGCACGCCATCCAGACCCACGAACGGTGCTGTCACACACGCCGTCGGTCGTCGCACCCGCTGTGTGGGGTGCGCCGGTCGCACCAGGTACTGACGTCGCGCCGAGGGGTGCGTCGGCGGCGTCGGCCGGGCTGCGGCTCCCTGACGGAGCACGCAGCATCGCCGACCGGCCGGATGATCGCCCCCGACGCGACCGCGCGAGGCACCTTCGTAGGCTGGGCGCCATGTCGAAGGTCCTCAGTGAGCTCCCGGTCGGCCAGCGGATCGGGATCGCGTTCTCGGGAGGGCTGGACACCTCCGTCGCGGTCGCCTGGATGCGCGAGCACGGCGCCGTCCCCTACGCCTACACCGCGGACGTCGCGCAGTACGACGAACCGGACCTCAGCGCGGTCCCCGACCGGGGTCTCGCCTACGGGGCCGAGCAGGCGCGGGTGGTCGACTGCCGGGACGCACTGGTCGAGGAGGGCCTGGCCGCTCTCGCCTGCGGAGCCTTCCACATCCGCTCGGCCGGGCAGGCCTACTTCAACACCACGCCGCTCGGCCGGGCCGTGGTCGGCACGTTGCTGGTCCGCGCGATGCACGACGACGACGTGTCCATCTGGGGCGACGGGTCGACGTTCAAGGGCAACGACATCGAGCGGTTCTACCGCTACGGCCTGCTCGCCAACCCGAACCTGCGGATCTACAAGCCCTGGCTGGATCGGAAGTTCGTCGCGGAGCTCGGGGGCCGCCACGAGATGTCGGCCTGGCTGGCCGCGCGCGACCTGCCCTACCGCGACTCCGCCGAGAAGGCCTACTCGACGGACGCGAACATCTGGGGCGCCACGCACGAGGCCAAGCGCCTCGAGCTGCTCGACACGTCGATGGAGATCGTCTCCCCGATCATGGGCGTCGCGTTCTGGGACCCGGCGGTGGCGATCGAGACCGAGGACGTCAGCGTCGAGTTCGTCCACGGGCGGCCGGTGCGGATCAACGGCCGCGACTTCCCGACCGCGGTCGACCTGGTCCACGAGGCGAACGCCGTCGGCGGCCGGCACGGGCTGGGCATGTCGGACCAGATCGAGAACCGGATCATCGAGGCGAAGAGCCGGGGCATCTACGAGGCTCCGGGTATGGCGTTGCTGCACATCGCCTACGAGCGGCTGCTCAACGCGATCCACAACGAGGACACCGTCGCGATGTACCACGTGGAGGGCCGCCGGCTCGGGCGGCTGCTCTACGAGGGCCGGTGGTTCGACCCGCAGGCGCTCATGCTCCGCGAAAGCCTGGCCCGGTGGATCGGCTACCCGGTCACCGGCAGCGTCACCCTGCGGCTGCGCCGCGGGCAGGACTACTCGGTGCTCGACACCCGCGGCCCGCTGCTCAGCTACCACCCCGAGAAGCTGTCGATGGAGCGCAGCATCGACCCCGCCTTCAGCCCGGACGACCGGATCGGCCAACTCACGATGCGCAACCTCGACATCGCGGACTCGCGCAGCAAGCTCGAGCTGTACGCCGCACACGACCAGCTCGCCCCCGTGCGCGGGCTCATCGGCGAGCTGCCCACGGCCGGCGCCGCCGCGATCGCCGCCGCCGACGGCCCGGAGGAGGCGGTGCGGCCCGACGCGCTCGACCGGGCCGCGATGGAATCGGGCACCGACTGATCGCGTCGTGATCGTGCTCGACATCCGCCCTCGTGCCACCGCCGGTCGTCCGCGGTGACCGCGCACTGATCGGGAACCGGGGGGCTGTCCCCCGCCCCCGGTCGGGGCCGCCCCATCGTGCGGCGCGCCGAACGACCGTTCGATGACGACGTCCGGGACGTGACCGTCGTCCCCTGAGAACGGAGTCGTCATGGCCGAGAAGTCGGATCGTCCCTTCCCCCGCTCCACCGACGACAACCGCGGATGGTTCCGGCGCGTGCCGGCCGCCCTCGCCGCCGCCTGCTGAGGGGCCGGCGAACGGTCGAGGTCGAAGAGCTGGTGGCAGGTGCGCGCCGGTGCCCCAGGGCTGCGTGCACAGCCGACCGATGTCGCCCCGGACCGGTCACCGCGCCGTCCGCGCCGCCGCGCGCAGGCCCGCCTCGGTCGACGGCAGCTGCAGCGACCACAACTGCCGCTCCTGCTCCACCGCGATCGCCTGCTCCGCGGTCAGCGTCCGCTCCTCGTGCAGTGAGCGCTTGGTGAGCAGCACCAGCTCGCGCGGGGCGGCGGCCGCGGCGCGGGCGAGCGCGTCCGCCGCCGGGAGCAGGTCGTCGTCCGCGGTCGCCTCGAGCACGAGCCCGGCCACCTGCGCGGACGCGGCGTCCAGCCGGCGCCGGCAGAGCGCCATCGCCGCGGCCGTCTGCGGCCCGACGAGCTCCTGCAGCATCCGCAGATGCCCACCGCTGGGGTGCAGCCCGATCGCCGGGAACCGACAGTCGAACCAGGCCGACGCACCCGCCACCCGGACGTCGCAGACCAGCGCCAGATTCAGGCCGGCGCCGACGGCGGGCCCGTTGACCGCGGCGACCGTCACCAGCGGCGAGCGCCGGACGCGGTCGAACCCGCCGTAGACACGGTGCAGCCCGGTCAGGTCGCCGTCGGCGGCGGCGAGCAGGTCCGCGAGGTCGGCCCCGGCACAGAACGCGGGGCCGGCGCCGGTGAGCACGACGGCGGTGACGTCGCCATGGGCCTCCAGCTCGTCGAACGCGGCCGTCAGGTCGCCGACCAGCGGGCCGGAGAGGATGTTGCGCCGGGCCGGGTCGTCCAGGGTGACCCTGGCGACCCCGTCCTCGGCCTCGACACGCACGAGTGGCATGGCCCAGGCTCGCACACGAGGGGTCGCGTAGCGTGCCGGTGGCAGCGACCACCGGCACGACGGGAGGTGGGCCAGATGTGTCGGCTCTTCGGCCTGCACGCAGGCACCGCGACGGTGTCCGCCACCTTCTGGCTGCTCGACGCCCCGGACAGCCTGGCCGCGCAGAGCCACCGCAACCCGGACGGAGCGGGCATCGGCGTGTTCGGCCCCGGCGGTGTCCCGCGCGTCGACAAGCAGCCCATCGCCGCCTGGGCGGACGCCGCCTTCGCCACCGAGGCCCGCACGCTCACCGGGACGACCTTCGTCGCGCACGTGCGCCACGCCAGCACCGGCGGTCGCACCGTCGCCAACACCCATCCGTTCGAGCAGGCCGGGCGGCTGTTCGCGCACAACGGCGTCGTGCAAGGCCTCGACCGGCTCGACGCACGGCTCGCCGAGCGGGGCGCGGCGGGCCTCGTGCATGGTCAGACCGACAGCGAGCGGGTCTTCGCGTTGATCACTGCCGAGATCGCCGGGCACGGCGGGGACGTGCGAGCCGGGCTGACGGCGGCGATCGCCTGGGTCGCCGGGCAGCTGCCGGTGTACTCCGCCAATTTCGTCCTGATCACCGCCACCGACCTCTGGGCCCTGCGCTACCCGATCGCCAACGAGCTCTGGCTGCTTCCCCGCCCGGTGGGGGGCACCGCAGGCGGGCAAGGGCTGGACGGCCGCACCGACCGCATCCACGCGCGCTCCCCGGAGCTGGCCGCCCGGGCCGGCGTCGTCGTCGCCAGCGAGCCGATGGACGACGACCCGGCGTGGCGCCCGGTGCAGAGCGGCGAACTGGTGCACATCGGCCCCGACCTCACGGTCGAGGTGTCCGTCCCGTTTCCCGATCCCCCGGCCCACCCGCTCACCCTGGCCGACCTGCTGCCGCACGAGGCCGCCTCGCAGACCGCCGGGGGCGTCCGCACGGCAGCACCGCGGGCCGACCGCCTGCACCACGGGAGCCGGGCGGGCGGCCCGCCGGGAGACGCGTCTGGCACCCTGCCTCTGTGAGCCCGACAAGCCGTGGCCGCCGTCCGAAGAGGAAGGCCGCCGGAGCGCGTGACCGCCGTCGCGAGCGGGACGCGCCGCTCGCCGCGATGCTGCGCGAGGTCGGTCACGACCTCGCGCAGGCCACGGATGCCCTCGATGCCGAGCTGATCGTCTCCGCACTCGCGGGGTCGTGGTGGGACATCGAGCTCGCCGAGGCCGACCCGGAGGTCGAGTTCGGCGAGCGGCTCGTCGCGTACGCCGCGGGACGCCGGAACAGCCGCCCGGCCCTGGCACTGCTGCGGGTGATGGCCGTGCTCGGCACACCGGCGCAGCGGGAGGCCGCCGCCGCGGGCGCTGCCGCCCTCGCCGCCTCCGGGGTGCCCGACCCGGCGTGGGTGGACGACCTGCGCACGGTGCGGCACACCGGGAGCTGGGCGTACGGCGACGTCTTCGGCGACGAGACGAGCGTCCTGCTCTGCTTCGACCGCCCGGGGCGCCCGCACGGCGTGATCGTGCTGGTCGACCACACCCTCGGCGGCATTGCGAAGGACGCCTTCGTCGTCGACGAACCGGACGAGAGAGTCGGAGACATGCGCGCGATGGCCGACGAGACGGCCTGGGTCCGCGAACTCACCGCCGTCGACGCCGCGACGCTCCTGGTCCCCGCCTTCGCCGCCACCGACGCCGGCCGGGAGCTCCCCCTCGGTGATGCCTTCCGTGACACCCGCGCGCTCGCCGTCGCCCGGCTGGGGCTGCTGCCGGAACCGCCTGCGGTCCTGCCGCGCCGGACGGAGGATCCCGAGTCGCTCGCCGAGGAGTTCCTCACCTCCGACGCCCGGCCGCGCGACATCGACATCGACATCGACGCCGTCGACGCCTGCGCGCGGCTCGTGGCGCGGCTGATGGCGGAGATCGACGGGCAGCCGGGGCGGGTGAGCCCGGTGAAGCTCGAGCTCCTGCTGGACGAGCACCTCCTGGCCGTTCTCGACGAGGACGACCCCGAGTGGGAGGTCCTGCCGGCCGTCCTTCGGGCCTGGGTCGGGTGGGCGGCCGAACGCGCGGGGCTCTCGTCGCCGGCACGCGCGTTGCTCGACGAGGCCGCGGACGCGTTCCTCGAGGGCCTGGCCTTCGACGCGCCGGAGGAGCTCCTCGATGCGCTGCTCGCCGACGTGCCGGACGACGTCACGCCCGAGGAGTTGAACGACATCCTGGCCCGGCGCATGTTCGCCGTGGGCGGCCCGTCGATCCTCGACGACGACGGGGAGCTGACGATCGACCCCGCAGACCCGGACCAGCGCGCACTGGCCGTCCGCAGGGAGCACCCCGAGTACGCCGAGGCGCTCTCCGACCTCGTCGGGGAGGCGCTGGTGGACGGGGTCAACCCCCGGCTGCACCTCGCGCTCCACGAGATCGTCACCAACCAGCTCTGGGACGCCGATCCCCCCGGTGTCTGGCCGGCCGCGCTGCGTCTGTTCGCGTCCGGCATGGACCGCCACGACGTGTTGCACGCCCTCGGCGAGGTCGCCACCCGTCATGTGCACGCGGCGCTGCACGAGCGGCGCCCCTACGATGCCGCGGCCTACGGCGCCGATCTCGAGGCGCTCGCCCGGCGGCACTGAGGGGCCGAGGTGCCGCGAACCCGGTCTCGACCGGCGTCACGCCCGACCGGGCGCCGGCACGTCCTCGGTCGGATCGGCATCCGGGCCCGAGGCCGGACGTCCGCACCGCCAGCACCGGTCCGGCTGCCCGGCGCTCGGCATCGCCCCGCAGGCCGGGCACAGCTCGTGCAGCCAGCAGACCGCGTCGCCGACCGGCTCGTCACCGTCGTCCTGCTCGATGGTCATCCCGCCTCCGTCCGCGCTCGCCCCAGTATGCGCCGCGCTGCCGCTGGACGACATGCTCGCCGCGAGCGTCACCGGACGGCTGCGCACCCAACCGCCACGTGACACCCGCGGCGATCATCGGCCCGCGCTCCGGTGCGGCGGTGATCGGGTCAGGCCGGGAAGGCCGTCCACCGCGCCGCCGCCCCCATGCTCCCGAGCACCAGCAACGCCGCCAGGCCCGCCAGCCACACGCTCACCTCGACGTCGCGGGTCTGGGTCTGCACCGTGCGCGGGAGGTCGGCCAGCACATGCTGCAGCCGGTCCGCGTCCGCAGCCGCGAAGTACTGGCCGCCGGTGACGTCGGCGACCTGTCGGAGGGTGGCCTCGTCCGCGACGAGGTAGTTCCGGCCGCCCAGGCCTCCGCCGACGTAGCCACCGCGGCCCTCGACTCCCCGCCCGCCGAGTTGCGCCGCTGTGCACATCATCGACGTCGGGTTCCGCGTCCCGAAGCCGATCGGGTACACCCGCACGCCGCGCTGGGCGGCGATCTGCGCCGCGTCGACCGGCTCGACGCCCCGGGTGTTGGCACCGTCGGTGAGCAGCACGACGATCTCCGGTGCGTAGTTGCCTGCGGGCCTCGGTGGCGCGGGGCCCGGCCCGGGGTCCCCGGGATCGGCGGGGGCGACGTCCGGGTTGATCTCGGCGATGGCGTCGACGGACTTGAGGATCGCGGCGCCGATCGTGGTGCCCCGGCCCGTGGTCAGCGTGTCGATCGCCTGGAGCAGCGCGGCGCGGTCCGTCGTCGGCGCCACGGCGACCTGGGCGAAACCGGCGAACAGCACCAGGCCGATGCGCGTGTCGCCGTTCTGCGCCTGCACGAAGTCGCGCACCGCCGTCTGGGCCGCCGTCAGCCGGTTGGGCTGGACGTCCGTCGCGCACATCGACCCCGAGACGTCGAGCGCGAGGATCATGGCCGCCTCCGAGACGGGCACGTCCACGCTCAGCCGGGGCCGGGCCGCGGCCAATCCGAGCGCGGCGAGGGCGGCCAGCAGCAGCGCGACGGGGACGTGCCGTTTCCATGCCGCGCGCCGCGGGGCCGCCGCCCGGATCAGCGCGACGCTCGAGTACCGCACCGCCCGCCGGCGCTTGCGGCGCAGCTGCCACACGTATGCGCCGGCGAGCAGCGGCACAGCGAGCAGCGCGAGGAGCGCGAGGGGCCAGGTGACGCTCACAGCACCCGCCCGAACCAGAGCAGGGAGAGCCCGACACCGACGAGCACGAGCAGCCCGGCCGTGGCGGCGAGCAGGCCGGTGACCTCGATGCGCTGGGTCTCGACCGTCCACTCCAGGTCGATGGCGTCGGCCACCCCGGCCAGCGCCGCCGTGTCGGCAGCCGCGACGTAGCGGCCGTCGGTGTGCTCGGCGATCGTGCGGAGCGTGGGCTCGTCCAGGGCGGTCGCGAGCTGGAAGCCGTCGACCTCGATCACGGCGCCGCGCGGCGACCCGATCCCGACCGGGTAGACGCGCACGCCCGCGCTGGACGCGAGATCGGCGACCTCGACCGGGTCCGGCTCGGCCGTGTTCTCCCCGTCGGAGAACAGGACGACGGCCGCGGAGCCGTGGTAGCCGAGGTCCGGGCCCTGCGCCTCGACGCCGGTCGACGTGCCCGGCGCGTCGAGCAGCACCGTCTTGCCGGTGATCGCGCTCAGCGAGGTCTGCAGCCCGCTGCCCAGTGCCGTGCCCCCGCCCGGCTGGAGGCGGTCGATCGCGGCGAGCACGCTCGCCCGGTCCGCGGTCGGCAGCTGGGTGACGAGCCCGCTGGTACCGAACGCGACGACCCCCACGCGCACGGTGGGTGGCTGGCGGTCGACGACGGTGCGGGCCGCGGCCTTCGCGACGTCCATCCGCGTCGGGCTGAGGTCGGTGGCGGTCATGCTCGACGACACGTCGAACGCCAGCACCACGGTGCCCTCCCGACGCGGGAGCGGAACTCCGATCTCGGGCCGGGCGAGCGCGAGGACGAGCAGTGCGAAGGCGCCGAGCAGCAGTGCGGCCGGCACCGTGGCCCGCCGACCGGGGGTGGGGCCGGCCAGGCCGAGTGCGGCCAGCTCGGCGCGGCGGGTCGCCCGGGTGCGCAGCAACCGCCGGTACCAGAGGACGACGAGCGGGATGGCCGCGAGTGCCACGAGTAGCCAGGGCCACGCGAACGTCACCATCGGCGGCCACCCGACCGCGCCCGCCGGCGCAGGTGGGCGAGGCGGAACAGGGCGCGCACGAGGTCGTCGTCCGTGGCGACCGGGTGCAGGTCGAGCCCGGCGGATGCCAGCTCGGCGACGAGGGTCGCCTGCCGCTCGTCGGCCGCGGCCGCCAGCCGCCGCCGGAACCCGGGGTCGTCGGTGTCGACGAAGATCACTTCGCCGGTCTCGGCGTCCTCGACGTAGATCGTCCCGACCGCGGGCAGGTCGAACTCACGCCGGTCCACCACCTGGATCGCCACCACGTCGTGCCGTCGCGCGAGCTGGCCGAGGAGCCCCTGCCAGCCCGGCTCGGACAGGAAGTCCGAGATGATCACCACGAGCGACCGGCGCCGCAGGATCCCGAGCGTTGCGCGCAGTGCGGCGCCGAGGTCCGTCGTGCCCGCCGCCGGGACGGCGGGTCGCAGCAGCCGCGAGAGGATCCGGAGCACCTGGTTGCGGCCCGACGCGGGCGGGATCGTCTCCCGCACGCCTGAGTCGAACAGCAGCGCGCCGACCCGGTTCCCGCCGCGCGAGAGCAGCTGCGCCACCGTGGCCGCGACCTCGGTGAGCACGACGTGCTTGTGCCGCTGCACCGGCCCGAAGTCCATCGACGCGGAGAGGTCGAGCAGCAGCCACGCGGTGACCTCGCGGTCCTCCAGGTACTCGCGCACATGCGCGACGTCCGTGCGCGCGGTGACGTTCCAGTCGACGTGGCGCAGGTCGTCGCCGAACTGGTACTCGCGCAGGTCCGCGACGTCGACTCCGGTGCCGCGGAACACCGTGCGGTAGTCGCCCTGCAGGCGTCCGTCGAGCCGCCGCAGCACCCGCCACTCGAGGCGGCGCAGCACGCGCTCCGGCGTGAGCGCCGCCGCCTGCTCCGTCACGGCCGGCGCGCGGCGGCGCCGCGCCCGGGGTGGTCGAGCCCGGGGTGGTCGAGCCCGGTGTGGTCGAGCCCGGTGTGGTCGAGCTCGGGCAGCGGGACCGCGGCCAGCAGCGGGCCGAGCACGTCGTCGGGCGAGACGTCGTCGGCGAGGGCCTCGTAGGACAGGACGACGCGGTGGCGCAGCACGTCCCGGGCGAGCTCGCGGACGTCGGCGGGGAGCGCGTAGTCCCGGCCGCGCAGGAACGCGAGCGCCTTGGCGCCGAGCACCATGTTGATCGACGCCCGCGGGCTGGCGCCGAACGTCACGTACCGGGCGAGGTCGGGCGTGCCGACCGCGGCCGGGTCGCGCGTCGCGCTGCTCAGCCGCACCGCGTACTCGATGATCTGCGGGTCGACGTACACCGCGTCCGCGCCGCGCTGGTACCCCAGCAGGGTCTCGACGTCGACCACCGGCTCCGGCGACTCGTGCGTCGTGGTCATCCGCTCGACCACGACGAACTCCTGCGTCGCCGTGGGGTAGCCGACCAGCACCTTGAACATGAACCGGTCGAGCTGGGCCTCCGGCAGGGGGTAGGTGCCCTCGGACTCGATGGGGTTCTGCGTCGCCATCACCAGGAACGGGTCCGGGGCCGGGAACGTGGCGCGCCCGATCGTCACCTGCCGCTCCTGCATGACCTCCAGCAGCGCGCTCTGCACCTTCGCCGGGGCACGGTTGATCTCGTCCGCGAGCAGGAGGTTCGTGAAGACCGGCCCGATGCAGACCTGGAACTCCCCCGCGCTCTGGTTGTAGATGCGCGTGCCGACGACGTCCGCGGGCACGAGGTCCGAGGTGAACTGGATCCGCTGGAACCGGCCGCCGATCGCCTGCGCGAGGGTCTTGACCGCCATCGTCTTGGCGAGTCCGGGGACGCCCTCGACGAGCAGGTGCCCGCGGGCCAGCAGCGCGACGAGCATGCGCTCCAGCAGGCCGTCCTGGCCCACGATCGTCTTCTTGACCTGGTAGAGCATGGCCTGCAGCGGCAACCGGGGGTCGCTGTCGTGATCCATCGTGTCTCCGGTCCCCGTCCTCGTCCGGTGCTGTTCCTGCTACTGCTGAGGCCCACCGGCTGCGCTGCCCGCGGTGGCGATCGGGACGGCGAACCCGACCCCGACGAAGAAGTCCTGGTTGGCCGGGTTGGCCAGGGCGGTGACGATGCCGACCACCTGACCGTCGCGGTTGAGCAGCGGCCCGCCGCTGTTGCCGGGGTTGACCGCCGCGTCGAACTGGATCAGGCCACCGAGCGCCGGGCCGCGGGGCGCGCTGATCGTCCGGTCGACGGCCGAGACGACGCCGGCCGTGAGGCTGGCATGCAGGCCCAGCGGGTTGCCGACGGCGTAGACGGCGTCGCCGACCGGGGGTGGCCCGGCGAGCACCGCGGGCACGACGACCTCCGGGAGCCGGTCCACGGCCAACACCGCGATGTCGTGCTCGGGCCGGGCGGCCGTCACCGTGGCGGCTGCCCGCGTGCCGTCGGCGAACTCGACCCGGATCCGGTCGGCGCCGTCGACGACGTGCAGGGCCGTGAGCACGGACCCGGCCGCGTTGACGACCACCCCGCTGCCCAGGCCGGTTTCGACCGTCCCGCCGCCGGGGCGCCGCGTGGTCACGGTGACCAGCGACGGCGTGATCGTCCGATACGCGGTGGTGGCCTCGGGCGCGACGTTGCGCTCGGCCTCCTGGGCCTGCTCGATGCCCCGCTGCACAGCCCGGTCCACATCCGCAGCCGTCGGCGGGGCAGGCGCGGTCGACGAGATCCACCAGGCCCCGGCGGCGAGGGTGACGGTGACCGCCAGCGCGATCAGGATCCACCGGGGGCGCCGTCGGGGCCGTTCCGGCGGCGCCTCGTCGGGCTCGCCGACCGACGTCGCCCCGACCGGTCGCATGGCCTGCACGCTACGCCCGAACCCCGGAAAATCGAGGTGAGTGTGGCTTCCCCGGGCCGGGGTTCCACGACGTGGCCCGGGCCCCCGCGCCGGCGCCGACCGGGCGCAGCGCCCGGTCGGCGCGCAGCACCCGTGGCCGGTCGCACTACAGTGCCGCCGTGCGCCGCGCGTCCGCTCCCGCGACCCCAGCGGCGATCGCCGTCGTCGTGCTCGCCGGCGGGTCGGGGCTGCGCGTCGGCCGGGACCGCAACAAGGCCTACCTGCCCCTGGGCGGCCGGACGGCCGTCGGGATCTCGCTTCGGACGATGGCCGCCGCCACGACGCCGGGCCTGCGGCGGATCGTCCTCGTCGTGCGCTCGGACGACCTCGACCTCGCGCGGCGGGCGCTCGACCAGGAGCTCCCGCACCCGCCGGTGCCCGTCGAGCTCGTCGTCGGGGGCGCCAGCCGCCACGCCTCGGAGGAGCGGGCCCTGCGCCACCTCGAACCGGCGATCCGGGACGGGGATCTCGACCTCGTGCTGATCCATGACGCGGCGCGCCCGATGTGCTCGCCGGAGCTGGTGGCGACCCTTGTGCGCACCGCGGCGGAGCGCGGCGGCGCGGTGCCGGGCCTGACGGCGGACGACCTGGCCGCGGTCGGCGCGGACGGCACCCTGGTCCCGCTCGTCGGACGGCACGTCCGCGTCCAGACGCCCCAGGTCTTCGCAGCGGCCCCGCTGCTCGATGCCTACGACCAGGCGGCCGTGGCCGGGTTCGAGGGCACCGACACCGCGGCCTGCCTCGAGCGGTTCTCGTCGCTGACCGTGGCCCACGTCGCGGGCGAGGAGCAGAACTTCAAGATCACCCACCCGCACGACCTGCTGATCGCCGACGAGTTGCTCCGCCGCCGGGGCACCCGCGACTGAGACGCGGCGATCACGACCGGAACTGCCCCCCGATGCCCGGGGTGCAGATGATCCGGCCTTCCGTGGTGACCAGGACGGCCTCGAAGTCCCCGTCCCGGTCGTAGCGCTCCAGCGCGGCGGCCGGGCCCATCACGAGCAGCGCCGTGGAGTACGCCTCGGCCTGCGCGCCACTGCCTGCGACCACCGTCACCGAACGCAGTCCGCTGCGTGCCGGGTAGCCGGTTCGCAGGTCGAGGATGTGGTGGTAGCGCCGGCCCCCGTGGACGACGTACTGCTCGTCGTCACCCGAGGTCGACAGGAACCCGTTCACCAGGTGCACGACCCCGAGGAGGCCGCCCTGGTCGGCGGTCCCCCCACGAAGGCCGATCTTCCACGGTGCGCCGTCCGGCCGGGCACCGAAGGCGGCCACCGACGACCCACCCAGCGACAGCAGGGCCGAGGTGATCCCGCGGCGCCGGCACAGGTCGCGCACCCGGTGGACCGCATAGCCCTTGCCGATGCCACCGAGATCCAGCTCGACACCCGGGCGCAGCCGGTAGCGCCCGTCGTCGACGCGCTCGACCTGGCGGTGGCCGCAGCGCCGCAATGCCGCCCGGACCGTCGTGTCGTCGGGGAGCTGCCAGCCGTCGGGCGCGCCGCGGTGGGCGATCCCCCACAGGTCCACCAGCACCCCGACGGCCGGATCGAAGGCACCGCCGGTGTGCCGTGCGTGGTGCAGCGCCTCGCGCAGCACCGCGTCGGTGTCGGGATGCACCCGCGTCCACCGGCCAGCCGAGCGGTTCAACGCCGAGATCTCGCTGTCCGGCCTGGTCCGCGAGAGCAGGGCCTCCAGCTCCGCGACGAGGGCCGCCGCCGCGGCCAGCGTCGACCCGGCCGTCGGGCCGTACGCACGCAGGCTCACCACGGTGCCCATCGCGGGGAACACCACGGCGGCCTGTTCCGCACCGTCTCCGGCGCCGGCACCGGCCTCGATGCCGGCCCCAGGGGCGCTCGGCACGCGCACGCCTACTCGCGCGCCTGGTCGAGGGCCTTCTCGACCGCCTCGGCGAACTGTCGGTGCGAGATCGTGGCCCCCGAGACCAGGTCCACGTCGCCGGGATCGTCCACCGCCACGAGTTGCGCCGCGTACCGTGGCCCGGCGGCCACCGCGGTCTGGGCCTTCGCGTAGAACTCCGCGTTGACGATCTCACCGTTGCGCTTGCCGTAGTTCTCGTCCTTGGCGGTCCCGCCCGCCTGCAGCATCCGGTACTCCGTGGCCACGATGTCGTTGCCGCGCAACGTGATCCTGACCTCGCCGTAGCCGCCGCTGTCGTCGGCGGCGCTGCGGCCGACGTAGGTGCCGTCCCGGAAGGTGGCCGTGGCGCCGGCGGTCGTCCCG
>JAEUJO010000181.1 GCA_016794615.1 Pseudonocardia sp.
AAAGCCCACCACAGCAGGAGGACCGCCATCGTGGCCAGCACCGACAGCTTCGGAGCGAAGGGAACCATTCAGGCAGCCGGAGCCGAGCACGAGATCTTCCGGCTCTCCGCCGTCGAGGGCGCCGAGCGGCTGCCGTTCAGCCTCAAGGTGCTGCTGGAGAACCTGCTGCGCACCGAGGACGGTGCGAACGTCACCGCCGACCACATCCGTGCCCTCGCCGCCTGGGACCCGACCGCGGAGCCGGACACCGAGATCCAGTTCACCCCGGCCCGGGTGATCATGCAGGACTTCACCGGTGTCCCGTGCGTGGTCGACCTCGCCACCATGCGCGAGGCCGTCACCGAGCTGGGCGGCGACCCGTCGAAGGTCAACCCGCTCGCTCCCGCCGAGCTGGTCATCGACCACTCGGTGATCATCGACGTCTTCGGCAGGCCGGACGCGTTCGAGCGCAACGTCGACTTCGAGTACAGCCGCAACAAGGAGCGCTACCAGTTCCTGCGGTGGGGCCAGGGCGCCTTCGACGAGTTCAAGGTCGTCCCGCCCGGCACCGGGATCGTGCACCAGGTCAACATCGAGCACCTCGCGCGGGTCGTGATGACGCGGGGCGGGCAGGCCTACCCCGACACGCTGGTCGGCACGGACTCGCACACCACGATGGTCAACGGCCTGGGCGTGCTCGGCTGGGGCGTCGGGGGCATCGAGGCCGAGGCGGCGATGCTCGGCCAGCCCGTGTCGATGCTCATCCCCAAGGTCGTCGGCTTCAAGCTGACCGGCGAGATCCCGCCGGGCGCGACCGCCACCGACGTCGTGCTCACGATCACCGAGATGCTGCGTCGGCAGGGTGTGGTGGGCAAGTTCGTCGAGTTCTACGGCGAGGGCGTCGGCGCGGTCCCGCTGGCCAACCGGGCCACGATCGGCAACATGAGCCCCGAGTTCGGCTCCACCGCCGCGATCTTCCCGATCGACGACGAGACCGTCCGCTACCTGAAGCTGACCGGTCGGCCGGCGGCCCAGATCGCGCTCGTCGAGGCCTACGCCAAGGAGCAGGGCCTCTGGCACGACCCGGCCCGCGAGCCGGTGTTCTCCGAGACCCTCGAGCTGAACCTGTCGACGGTCGTCCCGTCGATCGCCGGGCCCAAGCGCCCGCAGGACCGCATCGAGCTCTCGTCGGCCAAGCAGGCGTTCCGGACCGTGCTCGTCGACTACGCAGGCGCTGCGGCGCCGAACGACGACGACGCCCCGACCCGGCACCCGTCCGTCGACGAGTCGGTCGAGGAGACCTTTCCCGCCAGCGACCCGGCCGCGCCCGGTGGCCAGTCCGAGGACGAGGCGCCGCACCCGGCGGTCTTCTCCGCCGCCGACGGTGCGGACGGGCGCGTGAGCAGGCCCGTCACCGTGAGCCTCGCCGACGGCGCGACCGTCGAGCTGGACCACGGCGCCGTCGTGATCTCCTCCATCACCTCGTGCACCAACACGTCGAACCCGTCGGTGATGCTCGGTGCGGCGCTGCTGGCCAAGAACGCCGTCGACAAGGGCCTGGCGGTCAAGCCGTGGGTGAAGACGTCGATGGCCCCCGGCTCGAAGGTCGTCACGGACTACTACGAGCGGGCCGGGCTCTGGCCGTACCTGGAGAAGCTGGGGTACCACCTGGTCGGCTACGGCTGCACCACCTGCATCGGCAACTCCGGCCCGCTGGCCGAGGAGATCTCGGCGGGAGTCAACGAGGGCGACCTCGCCGTCGCCTCCGTGCTGTCGGGCAACCGGAACTTCGAGGGCCGGATCAACCCGGACGTCAAGATGAACTACCTGGCCAGCCCGCCGCTCGTGATCGCCTACGGGCTCGCCGGCACGATGGACTTCGACTTCGAGACCCAACCGCTGGGCACCGGCCCGGACGGCACCGACGTCTATCTCCGCGACATCTGGCCGACGGCCCAGGACGTGCAGGACACGATCGACAACGCGATCACCGAGGAGATGTTCTCCAAGGACTACGCGGACGTCTTCGCCGGCGACGAGCGGTGGCGCTCGCTGCCCACACCCGAGGGCACGACCTTCGCCTGGGACCCGGAGTCGACCTACGTCCGCAAGCCTCCGTACTTCGACGGCATGGAGCCCGACCCGTCGCCGGTGGTCGACATCTCCGGCGCCCGGGTGCTCGCCAAGCTCGGCGACTCGGTGACCACGGACCACATCTCCCCCGCCGGCTCGATCAAGGCCGACACCCCGGCCGGGCGGTACCTGATGGAGCACGGGGTGGAGAAGCGCGACTTCAACTCCTACGGCTCCCGCCGCGGCAACCACGAGGTGATGATCCGCGGAACGTTCGCCAACATCCGTCTGCGCAACCAGCTCCTGGACGGCGTGTCCGGCGGGTACACCCGCGACTTCACCCAGGACGGGGCGCCGCAGGCCTTCATCTACGACGCCTCGCGCAACTACATCGACGGGGGCATCCCGCTCGTGGTGCTGGGCGGCAAGGAGTACGGCTCGGGGTCGTCGCGCGACTGGGCGGCCAAGGGCACCGCGCTGCTCGGCGTCAAGGCGGTGATCGTGGAGTCCTACGAGCGGATCCACCGGTCCAACCTGATCGGCATGGGTGTGCTCCCGCTGCAGTTCCCGGCGGGCGAGACGGCGGAGTCGCTGGGCCTCGACGGCACCGAGTCGTTCGACATCTCGGGCGTCACCGCCCTCAACGACGGCACCGTCCCGCGGACCGTGCACGTGACGGCGACCAGGAGTTCGGCAACGAAGGACGCCGGCGAGAAGGTCGAGTTCGACGCGGTGGTCCGCATCGACACCCCCGGTGAGGCCGACTACTACCGCAACGGCGGGATCATGCAGTACGTGCTGAGGGGCATGCTGCGCAGCTGACGGCCCTCTGATCGTCCGCCCTCTGATCGTCCGCACTGTCTGCACCATCCGACGGCGGGTGCCCGGATCCTTCGGGTACCCGCCGTTGTCGTCGGTGCCTCGGCGAGGCGGCCCCATCTCGCCGAGGTGGGTTGTTGTGGTCAATGAACCGTGGTCGTTTCGATAGCGTCATCGATTCATTGACGCAATGAGGTGGTGCGGGGCGGCACCCCGCGCGGCGTTCCCGGCCCCGCCGCAGTTCCGACGCGCGCGGGGCCCGCGACACCTCGCGGGGTGAGGACGCTCAGGCGGCCGGCGCACCCGCGGTGGACGCGGCGGCATCCAACGGCCGGACGTCGCAGCGCTGCGGTGTGGCGACCACGAGGCTCCGGTCCGGCACGGCAACCCAGCCGGTGCTCACCTCCGACGGCTCGGACGCGACCGTGACCGCCCCCGCTCCCCTGCGGACCGAGAGCGCGTGCGTCCAGGTGGTGGCCCAGATCGCGGTGCCGTCGGTGAGCAGCAGATTCAGCCGTGACCCGGGGGCCGCGCCGTCGACGGACCGCACGACGTCCACCAGAACGGCCGCCGGGTCGTCGCCCGCCCGGAGACGGTGGCGGACCAGCGCCCACACCAGCGCGGAGTCGGTGGGGGCGTCCAGCGTCAGCAGGTCCGTGACCGGCAGCGCCGCAGCCGGGCCCGCCACCGCCGCGGGCCAGCCCCGGACCACGCCGTTGTGGCTGAACAGCCAGCCGTCCTCGGTGAACGGCGCCGCCGCGGTGGAGGTGACCGGCATGCCCGGCGTCGCCGAGCGCACCGCGGCGAGCACCCCGGTGGCGGAGGTGACAGCGGCGAGCGCGGCGAACCCGGTGTCGGTCCAGAGCGGGCGGTCGCTGCGGTAGCGCGCCGGCGCGTTGCCGGTTCGGGCGGCCGGACCGGCACCCGGATCGTCGTGCGGTGCAGCTCCCGACGCCGCAGCGGCGGGCGGGTACCAGCCCGCCCCGAACCCGTCCGCGTTCACCGTGCCGCCGCCGCGCATGTCCGACGGCGCGTACGACTGGTGCAGCAGGCCGTGCGGCGCGTCGAGCAGCAGCGTGGCGAGCGACGTGGGCGGACCGACGTAGGCCAGGTGCCGGCACACGTCAGCCGCCCTGCTGCCCGGCCGCCGGGTCCGCGTCCCGCGCGCAGCGGAACCCGGCGAAGATCTGCCGGCGGACCGGGTGGTCCCAGTTGCGGAACGTGCCGCGGATCGCCGCGGCGTCCGTGCCGAACGAGCCGCCCCGCAGCACGCGGTAGTCGCCACCGAAGAACACCTGCGAGTACTCCGGATACGGGAAGACGGTGAACCCCGGGTAGGGATGCCAGCCCGAGCCGGTCCATTCCCACACGTCGCCGACCAGCTGGTGCACGCCCAGCGGGGACGCTCCCGCGGGGTAGGCGCCCACCGGCGCGGGGCGCAGGTGACGCTGCCCGAGGTTCGCGTGTGCGGGCGACGCGTCGTCGTCCCCCCAGGGGAAACGCCGGGACCGGCCGGTCGCCGGGTCGAAGCGGGCCGCCTTCTCCCACTCGGCCTCGGTGGGCAGCCGCTTGCCCACCCACGCCGCGTACGCCTCCGCCTCGAAGAAGCAGACGTGGCACACCGGCTCGTCCGCCCGCACCGGCTCGAGCACGCCGAACCGGCGCCGCCACCAACCGGCGCCGTCGCGCGTCCAGAACTGCGGTGCGGCCAGCCCGGCCTCGTTCTTGTGCGCCCAGCCGCGCTCGCTCCACCACCGCGGGTCGTCGTAGCCGCCGGCGTCGACGAACGCCGCGTACGCGCCGTTCGTCACCGGGACGGTGTCGATCCAGAATGCGGGCAGGTCCACGACGTGCGCGGGGCGCTCGTTGTCCAGGGCCCACGGCTCGGTGTCCGTGCCCATCGTGAACGGCCCCCCGGGAACGAGCACCTCCGCGGCCACGGGCGCCGCGGCCGGCTCCGCCGGGGGTGGGGCGTGCAGCACGGGCGCGCCGGTGCGCAGCTGGTGCGTGGCGAGCATCGTCTCGTCGTGCTGCTGCTCGTGCTGCACGATCATTCCGAAGGCGAACCCCTGGTCCACCAGCCGCCTGCCGTGCAGCGGGCTGGCGCCGAGGGTGTCGAGCGCCTTGTCGCGCACCTCCGCCACGTAGGCGCGCGCCTCCGCCGGGCCGAGCAACGGCAGCTCGACCCGGCTGGCCCGGGAGTGCTGGAACGCGTCGTAGAGCCCGTCGATCTCCGGGCGCAGCGGCTCACGGCCGCCGACGTCCCGCACCAGCCACAGCTCCTCCTGGCTCCCGACGTGCGCGAGGTCCCACACCAGCGGGGACATCAGGGCCGAATGCTGGGTGACCAGGTCCGTCTCGTCGACGGCCTCGGTGAGGCCGCGGGTCCGCACCCGGGCCCGCTCCAGGAGGTCCGCGATGCGGGTGCGCAACGCGTCGGTGTCCCGGTCGGCGGGCTGGGGGGCACCGGGCAGGAGCCCGGGGTCGGCGCCGGTCATGCGCGTGCCTCCTCGGGGACGTCGGCCGGGCCGGTCGTGTGCAGGTCGGCGGGGCACAGCCCGCGCCGGACGCGGCGTTCGAGCATCACGGCCAGGTCCGCGACCAGCCACGACGGTGCGTCCAGCCGGTGCAGCGCAGCCACCGCCAGCTCGAACACCGTGACCGCGGCGCGCTGCAGCACCCGATCCGCGAGGCCGTGGCGGGCGGCCGACACCCAGCGGCCGGCTGCGGGCTCGCACGCCTGCCGCGCACGGTCCGTCACGGCCGGGTCCGCCAGCAGCGCCGCCAGCACCGCCGTCGGGAGCGCCCACCGGCGACCCGGTTGGGCGTCGAGATAGCGGATCTCCAGGTGACCGTGCGGGCGGACCGGTGGGAAGAGAGTGGAGATGTGGTAATCCAGGTCCGCGGTCGTCGGCGGAGGCAGCTCTGCGCACCCGCGGACCCAGGCCGCGAACGTGACGCCGGGCGGCGCGTCCCAGCGGCCGTCGGCGCGCCGGACGCACAACAGCTCGGTGTCGAGCACCCGCCGGGCCCACGCCGCCGCCGGATCGCCCCGCACCGATTGCGGCGGTGCGGTGCGCGGGGGATCGAGCGCGAGCCACGTGGCGAACCGCGACGACTTCCACCCGGTGCGCCGCCCGTGCAGCACCGGCGAGTTCGCGAACGCCCCGACCAGCACCGGCCCCAGCGCGTGCACGGCCTCCCAGCGGCCGGCGACCCCCGCGCTCTCCCCCGCGTCGACGCACACCTGCACGGCCGCGGTGGAGCACATGCCGCTGCGGCCCCACGGGCCGACCCGGTCGAAGCGGTGTTCCATCGCGCGGTACCGGGGGAGGTCGAGCACCCGGCGGGCGGGGCGCACCGGGTCCGCGGCGTACGGGGAGAACGCGATGCCGTGGGCAGCGAGGCGATCGTGGAGCACCTCGGCGTCCGCGAGGACGGTGCGGACGAGGGTGCCGAAGGGGGCCAGGGGCGGGCTGGCCATCTCCACCTGGCCACCGGGTTCGAGGGTGACCGTGCTGCCGCCCGGCAACGCGCGGGCCGGGGATCGCGGGGCGAGCGAGTGCGGTGCGTACGGGCCGAGCGCCGCGCGCAGCACCGCGGGGTCCAGCGGGGCGGCGGGCTCGGCGGTGTGATGCACCAGCCATTCGAGCTCCACCCCCAGCAGCCGGGGCGGGCCGTGCTTGAAACAGACCGAGGCGACATACCGCTCGGCATCGTCCTGCGTGCGCAGCATCCGCGCCGTCTCGTCCGCCGTCTCGTCCCCCGTCATGCTTCGGACGCTACCCCCGGCCACCGACAGTTCCGCGTCCGTCGACGGCCGCCCCGGCCGGAGCGGACGACGGGCCGGTCCGGCCGTGGGTCCGGTCCACCCCGTTGCGGCGGCGGTCCGCAGGACACGCATTAGGGTGGGTGGGTGCCCCGGGTCAGCCTCGACCATCTCACCGCCCGGCGGCAGCGCATCCTCGACGGCGCCCGGGCGTGCTTCACACGGTTCGGTTACGAGGGCGCGACGGTGCGCCGGCTGGAGCAGAGCACCGGGCTGTCCCGCGGGGCGATCTTCCATCACTACCGTGACAAGGACGCGCTGTTCCTCGCGCTCGCCGAGCAGGACGCCGAGCGGATGGCCGACGTCGTCGCCGCGCAGGGGCTCGTCCAGGTGATGCGCGAGCTGCTCGCGCATCCGGACGGCGACGAGCGCGGCTGGCTGGGCACACGGCTGGAGGTGTCCTGCCGGCTGCGGACCGATCCCGAGTTCCAGGAGCGCTGGCGGGCCCACTCCGCCGCGCTGACCGCCGCGACCCGGGCCCGGCTCGAGCGGCAGGCGGCCGCAGGTGCGGTGCGCGACGACGTCCCCGTCGCGGTGCTCGCCCGCTACCTCGACCTCGTGCTGGAGGGGCTGGTGTCACACCTGGCCCAAGGGCTGCCGGTGGATGAGCTCGACGCCGTGCTCGACCTGGTGGAGGGCGCGGTCCGGCGCGAGGAGCGGGCGACCCGCTAAGTCGGTTCGGACGGCCGTCCGCCGCTCCGGGACCGTCAGCTCATGGGCGCCGTGGCCGGTGCAGCGACCTCGAACCGCTCGGCCGTCCGCTGCGCGGTGGACCGGGCCCGGCCCGTCGTGGCGGCCACCCCCAGGACCAGCACCGCCAGGCCGCACCCGATGACGACGATCCACGCCGGGCGGGCGGCGTCGGAGAACCCGGTCGTCACCGAGGCGCCGAGCTGAGCCGTGACCAGCGAGCCCAGCACGGCCACCCCGAGGGCGGAACCCACCTGCCGGCTTGTCGACGCCACTGCGGCCGCGACCCCCGCCTGGGCCAGCGGCATGCCCGACACAGCGGTGTTCGTGATCGGCGCGTTGATCATCCCGAACCCGATGCCGAACACCACGTACGCCACGACGACCAGGAGGAGGGGGGTGTCGGGGTCCAGCGCCAGCAGCAGGAACCCGCTCGCCGCGATGCCCAGGCCGCCGATCACCAGCGGAAGCCGGGTGCCGCTGCGGGCCACGAGCCGGCCCGAGATCGGAGGCAGCAGCGCCGTCATCGCGGCCATCGGCAGGGTGATCAGCCCCGCATGCAGCGGGGAGAAGCCGCGAACGTCCTGGAGATAGAGCGCGTTGAGGAAGAGGAACCCGGCGAAGGCGGCGAAAGCGGCGACCGCGGTGAGCGTCGCGGCCGAGAAGGGCACGCTCGCGAAGAAGCGCGGGTCCAGCAGGGGCTCGGCCCGCCGCGACTCGACGAGCAGCAACCCGACCAGCGCCGCAGCCGACGCCACGAACGACCCGACGATCAGCGGACTGCCCCAGCCGCGCCCGGGGCCTTCGATGATCCCGAACGTGGTGCCCGCGAGCAGCACGATCATCAAGAGCTGGCCCGCCGGGTCGAACCGCCGCGGCCGCGGGGCCCGCGACTCGGGGACGAACCGTGCGGTCAACACGACGACGGCGACGACCACCGGGACGTTGAGCCAGAACACCGACCGCCAGCCCACGGCGTCCACCAGCACCCCGCCGACCAGCGGGCCCAGCGCCATCGACAGGCCGATCACCCCGCCCCAGACGCCGATCGCCTTCGCGCGCTCCGAACGGTCCGTGAAGACGTTGGTGATGATCGACATGGCGACGGGGTTGAGCATGGACCCACCGATCGCCTGCACCGCCCGGAAGGCGATCAACCAGCCGGTGCTCGGAGCGAGGCTGCACAGCAGCGAGCCGATGCCGAACAGGGTGAGTCCGGTCTGGAACGTGCGGCGGCGGCCGATCCGGTCCCCGGTCGAACCGCCCAGCATGAGCAGGCTCGCGAGAACCAGCGTGTAGGCGTCGATCACCCACTGCAGATCGGACAGCGACGAACCGAGGTCCCGCCGGATCGAGGGCAGCGCCAGGTTCACGATGGTGTTGTCGAGCCCCACGATGAACAGGCTCGAACAACAGATGGCGAGAACCAGCATCCGTCGGCTGCGGGTCAGGTCGGGCACGGAGCCACCTCGTTCGGCGGGTGCGGAGGTCGTGAGCATCGCTCACGTCAACACCCGGCCCGGGGGTCGATTCCGCGCCGGCCGGCCGGAGGTGCACAAGCTCACACACCAGCGTCCGGCCGGGCCGCTGCGCCCTGTACCCGAGCACCGCGACGAACGTCGACCACCCGGCGTCGGGGACGGCGACCGCGCGCGGCACGGTCACGCCTGATCAGGGAGGAGCGTGACGGCCGGGTCGGCGTAGGCGACCGTGATGACGTCCGGACCCGCGACGGTCGCGGACAGCCGGACCGATCTACCGGACAGGTCGCCTTCCGCGGGCAGCCAGTCCCGGTCGACCGCGACCGTCAGCTGCTGGCCGGGATGGGCCCGGATCATGTCGTGGTACCCGTCGACAGGCGCGGAGGAGACGACCCGGAGCGTCAGGACGTCCCACTTGCCCACCGACGGGTGCGGGCGCCGCCCTTCGATGCGGGCGACGAGCGCAGTGCGGTTGGGGGCTGCCGAGACCACGTCCTCACCCTTCCGCACCACGCAGGTGACGCACCAGTGCCGCGCTGATCGGTTGGGCCGTGTTCGCCTCGTAGAAGCTGTAGCCGGGCATCGGGTTGACCTCGAAGCAGACGACCTCACCGTCCGGGGTGCGGCGCAGGTCGATGCCCGCGAACGGCAGGTCGAGGACCTGAGCCAGCTGCACGCACCGCGCGGCGAGCTCGTCCTCGAGTGCGACGGCGCGCAGCGCGCAGGTGGCGCCATCGCGCCCGGCGTAGCGGTAGTCGACCGCGGTGCTGGTGATCTCGGTGGCGAAGACCTCGGCGCCGATGACGTGGACCCGCACATCGACACCCGACACGCACTCCTGGAACTGCGTCGGAAGCACGCGGACGTGGTTCAGCCGGGTCAGGGCCGCCGCGTCGAGCTTGCGCACGATCGAGCGCACCCCGCTGGTCGACTTGAACACGACAGCGCCGTGCCGCGCCGCGAAGGCCCGCACCTCGTCGGGCACGTTCGTCACCAGGGTCTCGGGCACCGTGAAGCCGCACTCGGCGAGGACCTGCGCCTGGTAGGGCTTCGAGGCGTTCGAGCTCATCGCCCCCGGGCGGTTGACGATCCGGCCGGGGGCCACATCCAGCCACTCGACGACGAGATCGGCGAGGACCCGGCCGCGGGCCGTCGCCAGCGGGTCAGGCCGGGTGCGGGCGGCGAGCGGGCGCGCGTACACCGCGTCGATGCGTGACAGCGGCACCCGCGCTCCGCCCACCGCGAAGAACCCGGCCGAGGCGACCATGTCGTCGATCCGCAGGTCGACGTCGTCGATGTCGCGCTGGTCGACGACCAGCACCTCGGCGCCGTCGTCGCGAGCGGCCTGCCGGACGAGCGCGAGGCTGGGGTCGTCGCCGTACCCGAACAGGAGGATCACGACGCCTCCACGACGAGGAAGCCGGCCACGGCCGCGATCTTGGCGGGGGTATCGACGGCCGCGAGCGGCCGCGCGTCCGCCATCCGGCCGTCGGCGTCGAAAGCCACCTCGAGGACCGCGCAACGGGCCGCCGCGGCAAGCCGCTCGCACCCCGCGGCCTGCGCAGGCCCATCGACGTCGATGACGTGCTCGCCCACGACGAGCACCACCTGCTCCACCCCCGGACCTGGCCACGACCGCGGCGAGGGCCGGCAGGGAGCGTCCGCGTCGGCGGTCGCCGCCTGCGGCCCCGGCATGAGCCGTGCGGAGCTGACCCCGCCGAGCGGCACCGCCTCGAGCCCGGCCCGCGTCGCGGCCTTCCGCCAGCGCGCGGTCGTCCAACTCGGCCCCCACGGGCTCGCCCCGTCCACCTCGTTCACCGTGCGGGTCTCCGGCTGGCGCAGCCAGCTGGCGAGCAGCGCCCCGTACTCGGCGGCGGCATAGTCCGTGTCGCGCGGGTCCGCCCAGCGGCGCACGGGGGCGACCGTCGTCGACCGGAACCACACACGGGCCCCGCGGGCGACGGCCCCGCACCGGGTCGTGCCGAGCCCTGACCGGTCGACGGTGTGGATCCAGTCGGCGGCGGCCAGGGCCGCCCCGGTCGCCCACATGAGGCGACCGGGGCGGACCCGGCGGGCGGCGGCAGCCACCGCGGCGCGGATGCCGACGTCCTCGTCGTCGCCGACAACCAGGATGCCGCCCATCAGCGCGCCGCGGTGTCGAACTCCCGCTTGGCGTGGGCGTCGCCCGCCGCCATCCGGTGCTCCAGCTCGACCGAGGACGTTTCGTCGCCGGTGGCGCCCTGCAACTCGGGCCGCAGGTCGGCCTGGATGAACGGCGAGCCTGCGGGCGCTCCGGCGCCACCCGCCGCGCCCGGGTCACCCGCCGCGACACCGAAGACGGCGGCCTCCAGCATGCTCAACCGGGCCTCGGTGTCCAGGGCCGTCGCGGACCCGCCCGGCGTGGCCGTCGGTGCCGGACCTTCCAGGAACTCCTTGCGATCCTTGGCGAACTCCTTGAACTCCTTGAGCTCCTTGAACTCCTTGTGCTCTTTGACGATCTCCTTGCGCTCCTTCCGCGCGTCCTTGACGTCCTTGAAGACCGACTTCGCGGTGACCGTCAGCTGGGCGGTCATGCCGGGCCCCGACGCGGAGATCGACGTGACACTCACCGAGGTGTCGGCGCCCGCATAGGACTTGGTGTTCGGGGTGGTCGTGGCCGACGCCGAGGTGTTGTTCGACGAGCCGGGGTACGGGTCGCCGCTGTCGCCGCGGTTGTGGTCGAGCTCGAGGTCACGCTTGCCGTCCGCCTGCAGCAGCGCCACCTTGTAGTGGTTCTCGTCGGTGTTGCCCGGCTGGTTCTCGTCGATGTGCCACAGCAGCAACCCGCTGCCGGGGAGGGCGCTGTCGTAGCCGATCGGCTGCCGGTTCTCCAGCAGGAAGTACTCGGCGCCGCCCGCGCCGCCGGTCCACAGCCGGTACATCGTGCGGGAGGTCTCGATGGCGATGACCGCCACGGGCCCGTTCCCCGTCACGCTCGTGACCGTCGCCCAGCCCTGGTTGGCCTTGCACCACGCGCTGGGGTGGGCAGGGATGTCGCCGCCGCCGTTCCAGCTGCCACCCGCCATGAGACACCAGTTGCCGATGCCCTCCGACGAGTAGTCGGTGTCGTACAGGTCGGGGAAGCCGAAGAGGAGATGCCCGAGCTCGTGCGCGCAGACGCCGATGCGACAGTCCTCCGGGATCGTGAGGTAGCCGTAGATCTGCTTCCCATCGGCGCTGTAGGGCGAGGACAGCGTCGACTTGTGCGACCAGATGTCGCCGGGGCTGCCCGTGACCTCGGCTCCCGACCCGGCGTGCACCACGATGAACGCGTCGACGTAACCGTTGCCGTCGTTGTCGTACTGGCTGAAGTCGATGGCGGGGTCGGCCGCGACCGCGGCGTCGTGGGCCATCTGCGGGCTGCGGAACGGCGTGCCGTTCTTGCCGATGCCCGAGCCGTTGGCGGCATACCACGCCAGGGTCTGCGGCATCCGGTACGGCCCGACGACCACGCCGTCGAGCGTGACCAGGCCGCCCGTCACGTCCGTGTAGTACTCCTTGACGCTGCCGTGCGGCAGCACCCCGGCGGAGAAGAACAGGTCCTGGAAGTGGGCGGCGGTCTGCGTCATCCGGCGGTCGGCGAAGTCGACGAGGATGACGGCGACCCGCACGGTACCGCGCAGTGGCGCCCGGTCGGCCGCAGCGTTGCGGATCTGGGCCAGTGGCGTGCCGACGGGAAAGGCGTCCGGTGGGATGATCACGCCGTCGTTGAACCCGAGCCGCCGTGGCTCGCCCTCGATCCGCAGACCGGGAGCGCCGCCGTCAGCCAGGCTTGCGCGCGCGTCAGCGAGCTGTCGGCGCCACTGCTCCCGCAGCTCCGGGCTCGGCGCGATGGCGCACGTGCCCGCGAGTTGGTCGGCGGTCCAGCCCGGCAGGGCCTGGCCGGGGTGATCGTGTCGAGCCTGCTCGACGTCGTCGTGTGGCATGTCCGGTCCCCTTCGTCGTCTCCCCCGCCCGGGTCGTACTCAGGAGCCAGGACCGAGGCGGCGTGATACCTCCGCCCCCACGCCCGGACCTGGGGCGGAGCGGGGCACACCCCGGTCGTGCGGCTGCCCGCCCACGCCCCCGAGCTCGACGCCACCGAGCTCAACGCCACCGAGGGCGTCTGGTCGCACCTCGAACCGCGGCCTGGGCGACTGCTCTGCCGCCGGCGCTGCTGCGCGCGGGTGGCCCGCGTCGGACGCTGCACCGGACCCCGGCAGTTCGGGTCGGCGTTTGCGTGACGATTCGTTACGTCATTGATTCATTGACGAAATGACGGACGAGCACTGCTCTCTCCCGTGCTGCCGACCAGGCCGGGGGGACGTCGCCCGGGCTGGCAACGTCCCCCGCGGACGACCGACGCTGCGCCCACGGTTACCCCTCATTGCGGCGGGCGCAGAGCCTGTCCAGGTTCGCCCGACCCGGGTCGGGCTACCTGCTCGTACGCCGTCCGGTTACGGGGCCTTCTTGGTCCGGGTCGCACCGCCGCGTCCTCGCAGCACCACTCCGGACTCACTGAGGACGCGGTGCACGAACCCGTACGACCGCCCTGTCGACTCGGCCAGGGCACGGATGCTCGCGCCCTTCTCGTACTTCTTCTTCAGGTCGCTGGCGAGCTTGTCGCGCTGGGTGCCCGTGATACGGGCACCCTTCTTCAGGTCGGCCACGACGAATGGACCTCCTCCATTGCCCCCACTCGGGCGCATCCCGCGAACGCCCCTCGCGAACGTCACGCGACATCGGGGCCGGTCCGCCCCTCCGTGGGTCAATGATCGACGACACACGCACCGCTGGCCACCAGTCACGATGCGGATCGGTGAACGGTTCGTCCGAACGGATCACGCAGTCGGGTGATCAGCGCAACCTCGGGGGCCCCACCACGTCGTCGGAGGTGTGCGGCCGGGCAACACGACGACCGTGGTCGGCCTGCTCCGGCGCACGTCACGCGAGCTGAACGAGCTCCAGGTAGTCCGCCGACCAGTGGTCCTCGGTGCCGTCCGGCAGCACGATGACCTTGTCCGGCGACAGCGCCTCCACCGCTCCCGGGTCGTGGGTGACGAGGACGACCGCGCCGGCGAAGTGGCGCAGCGCGTCGAGCACCTGCTCGCGGCTCGCCGGGTCCAGGTTGTTCGTGGGCTCGTCCAGGAGCAGGACGTTCGCGGCGCTCGACACCAGCCCGGCCAGCGCGAGCCGCGTCCGCTCGCCTCCCGAGAGCGTGCCCGCACGCTGGTCCAGCTGTTCCCCGCTGAACATGAACGCCCCCAGCAGGGTGCGCAGCTGCTGCTCCGGGGTGTCCGGCGAGGCGTGCCGGACGTTCTCCCACACCGTCGCCCCCATGTCGAGCGTGTCGTGCTCCTGCGCGAAGTAGCCCATCCGCAGCCCGTGCCCGGGGACGACCTCCCCCGCGTCGGGCGTCTCGGTGCCGGCCAGCAGCCGCAGCAGCGTGGTCTTGCCCGCGCCGTTCAGGCCCAGGACGACGACCTTCGCGCCCTTGTCGACGGCCAGGTCCACCCCGGTGAACACCTCGAGCGACCCGTAGGCCTTCGACAGGCCCTCCGCGGTGAGCGGCGTGCGCCCGCACGGGGCGGGGTTCGGGAAGCGGATCCGCGCAACCTTGTCGTTGCGGCGCTGGGGCTCCAGACCGGCCAGCAGCTCGTCCGCGCGGCGCGCCATGTTCTTGGCCGCCACCGCCTTGGTCGCCTTCGCACCCATCTTCGCCGCCTGCAGGTGCAACGCCGACGCCTTCTTCTCGGCGTTCGCACGCTCGCGGCGACGGCGCTTCTCGTCGGTCGCCCTCGCCTCCTGGTAGCGGCGCCAGTCCATGTTGTAGACGTCGACCTCGCCGCGGGTGGCGTCGAGGAACCACACCTTGTTGACCACCGCGGCGAGCAGCTCCGTGTCGTGGCTGATCACGACGAGCCCGCCGCCGTGGGCGGAGAGGAACGAGCGCAGCCAGGTGATCGAGTCGGCGTCCAGGTGGTTCGTGGGTTCGTCGAGCAGCAGCGTCGTCGCGCTGGGCGCTCCCCCGCCACCGCCGTCGGAGGCCGCGAACAGGATCCGGGCGAGCTCGACGCGGCGCCGCTGGCCACCCGAGAGGGTCTGCACCGTCTGGGTGAGCACGCGGTCCGGCAGACCGAGGTTCGCGCAGATCCGAGCGGCGTCGCTCTCCGCGGCATAGCCGCCGAGCGCGGAGAACCGCTCCTCGATGCGCCCGTACTCGCGGACCGCTCCGTGCTGCGCGCCGTCGACCAGCTCGGACATCCTGGCCTGCGCCTTCTCCATCTCACGCAGCAGCTGGTCCAGCCCGCGGGCCGAGAGCACCCGGTCCTTGGCGGTGACCGTGAGGTCGCCCTCTCGCGGGTCCTGCGGCAGGTAGCCGACCGGCCCGTTCGCAACGACCGTGCCTCCGTACGCCTCGCCCTCCCCCGCGAGCACCCGCATGGAGGTGGTCTTGCCTGCGCCGTTGCGGCCGACGAGGCCGATCCGGTCGCCTGCCTGCACCCGCAGCGTGGCGTCGGACAGGAGGATGCGGGACCCGGCACGGAGTTCCAGGTCGGTCGCGGTGATCACAGGGCTCCCAGGGCGGCTCTGTCGACTGGTTCGAGAGGGCGGCGGCCGAGGGCACTACCCGTTGCGGGCCACGGCTGGAGTTTACCCGGCTCGCGCGGGCAGGCTCCGCTGTGATCGCCCCGAGCGGTGCGTGAGGGCTGTGTGAGCAACCACTGTGTACCGCTCACGGTGATCATCGCGCGGGGTCGCGGACCACGATCTCGACGGCCAGGGCGCGGCGGGCGGCCTCGTCGAGCACGGCGCGGCGGGGCTCGGGGACGTCGAGCACCCGCGGCTCGGCCCGGGCCAGCAGTGCGGCGAGGCGCCGGTCGGCGCGCAGGTCGTCGAGTGCGACGGCGTCGCCGCCGAGGACGACCGCATCCAGGGTCGGGGCGACCGGCAGCAGGAACCGGGCGACGGCGTCGGCCGCCGCCTCCAGGGCGACGCGCGCCTGGTTGTCCCGCCGTCGCGCGAACCGCCCGGACGACGACCCGCCCTTGCGGTTGCGCCCGTGCACGGGCCGGGCCCCGGTCGTCGAGGTCTCCACCGTGCCGCCGACCGCGACCCCGATACTGTAGCCGCCGAGCCGGACGAGGACGATCCCGATCCGGCGGGGGACGGCCAGGTGGGCGTGCAGGGCGTCGAGCACGGCGGCAGCGGGCTGCTCGACGCGCAGCCGGTTCGTGGCGGGCTCGACGGCGGCACCCGGCCCGGCCGGCTCGGCGCCCGGCACCACGCCACGGGGCAGGCCGCCGAACGGCACGACGACCTCCGCCGACGCCCCGTCCGCCGCCGCGACGTGCACGTCCCGCCCGGTGCCCGACAGGGAGACCAGACCACCGTGACGGGCCGCGAACCGGTCGAACCAGCCCGGCAGCCGCTCGGGCTCCACCTCGACGGCCCGACCCCCGCCGGCCACCTCCCGGGTGCGTGCCATCCGCGCACCCTAATCCCGGCCGTCGTGCAGGTCGCCCCGCCGCGGCGGGCCCGGTACAACTGGCGGGTGCGCTCCCCCGATCCCGCCCCCGGGCGTCGACCCCCGGCGGGCGGACCCGGGGCGGTGTACGACGTCGCGGTCGTCGGTGCCGGACCGGCCGGCCGGACGCTCGCCGGCGCCTGCGCCCTGCGTGGGCTGCGCACCGCGCTGCTCGACCCCGATCCGCGGCGGCCCTGGCGGCTCACCTACGGCGCCTGGTGCGACGAGCTCCCCGCCGATCTTCCCGAGGCCGCCGTCGCCGCCCGCGCCCGCGGCCGGGCCGTCGCCCTGACCACGCGGGAGCTCGGCTGGGAGTACGCCGTCCTGGACGTCGCGGGCTTGCGGGCCCACCTCGACGCCGGCCTGTCCGGTGTGACGGTGGTGGCCGGGCGCGTGGTGGGCCGCGACGGCGGCGGCGTCGTGCTGGCCGACGGCACGACCGTGGCGGCCCTGGTCGTCGTCGACGCCGGCGGCCATCGCCAACCGCTGCGGGCCCCGGGCGTCGGCGGCGGATCGGCGGCGGCCCGTCCGGCCGCGGAGCAGACGGCGTACGGCGTGGTCGTGGACGAGCAGGTGGCCGCGGCGGTCGTCACGCCGGGAACCGCCCTGTTCATGGACTGGCGGCCACCGCCGGGCCGGGCGGCCGGGGACGCCGCGGCGGCCGGCTGGCCCACGTTCCTCTACGCGGTGCCGGTGGGCGGCGGCCGCGTGCTGCTGGAGGAGACGTCGCTGGCCCGCCGGCCCGGCCTGCCGATGCGCGCCCTGCGGGACCGGCTGCTCGCCCGCCTCGCCCGGTACGCCATCACGCCGTCGCCGGACGCCGAGGTCGAGCGGGTCCACTTCCCCGTCGACACCGCCCGCCACCACACGCCGGGCGTCGTCGGGTTCGGTGCGGCGGCGCCGCTCACGCACCCGGCCACCGGCTTCAGCGTCGCCGCGGCGCTCCGCCTGGCCCCGACCGTCGCCGATGCGCTCACCGCGCACCTGCCCCGGGATCCGCGGGGCGCTCTCTCGGCGGCGCGCGCGGTCGTCTGGTCACCCGCCGCGCGGGCCGTGCACCTGCTGCGCCGGCGGGGGCTCGAGGCGCTGCTGCGGATGCCTCCCGAGGAGGTGCCCGCGTTCTTCGAGGTGTTCTTCGAGCTGCCGGAACCGCACCGCTGGGCCTACCTCACCGGCCGCGACGACCTCGCCGCGACGGTGGCCGCCATGAACGCCCTCTTCGGCCGGGCCGGCTGGCGGCTGCGCCGCCGCCTCGTCGGTCCCGCGCTGCGCCCGGCACTGCGCGAGAACGCCGCGGTCCCCGGGCCCTGAGCGGGCGCGGGCGGTTCCGGCGGTGCCGGAGCACGCGAGCGCAGCCCCGCGCGTCAGATGCGGAAGCCGAGTGCCCGCAGCTGCTCGCGGCCGTCTTCGGTGATCTTCTCCGGGCCCCACGGCGGCATCCACACCCAGTTGATGCGCAGGTCGTCCACCAGGCCCCCGGACACCAGCGCGGACCGCGCCTGATCCTCGATCACGTCGGTCAGCGGGCACGCCGCGGAGGTCAGGGTCATGTCGATCGTGGCGACCCGGGAGTCCACCGCGATCCCGTACACGAGCCCGAGATCCACGACGTTGATCCCCAGCTCGGGGTCGACGACGTCACGCATCGCCTCCTCGAGGTCGTCGAGGACCGCCGCGGTGTCGGCCGCGGGCGCAGCGGGCGGCTCCGGCATCCCGGCGGCGCCGCGGACGACCTCCTCCTCGACGCCGGTGCCGTGTTCCACGCTCATGCGTTCTCCCTCGCTGTGCTCCCGGACCCTGCGTCCCCTGCCGTCACTCCCCGGGAGACGGCGTCCTTGAACGCCATCCACCCCAGCAGCGCGCACTTCACCCGCGCCGGATAGCGGGCCACGCCGGCGAAGGCCACGCCGTCACCGAGCACGTCCTCGTCCGGCTCGACCTGCCCGCGGCCCTGCGCCATCTCCTGGAAGGCCGCGAGCACCGTCAGCGAGTCGGCGACGGACCGGCCGACGACCAGGTCCGTCAACACCGACGCCGACGCCTGGCTGATCGAGCAGCCCAGCGTCTCGTGGGAGACGTCGCTGACCGTGTCCCCGTCCAGGGCCACCCGCAGCGTGATCTCGTCCCCGCACGTGGGGTTGATCTGGAACGACTCGGCGTCGAACGGCTCCCGCAGGCCCGCCCCGTGCGGCGACCGGTAGTGGTCCAGGATGATCTCCTGGTACATCTGCTCCAGCTTCACCGGCTAGCTCACCCCGAAGAACTCACGGGCCGCGTGCACTCCGTCCACCAGCGCGGCCACCTCCTCCGGTGTGTTGTACACCGCGAAGGTGGCGCGGACGGTGGCGGCCACCCCGAACCGGCGGTGCAGCGGCCACGCACAGTGGTGCCCCACCCGCACGGCCAGCCCGCGGTCGTCGAGCACCTGCCCCACGTCGTGGGCGTGCACGCCGTCGACGACGAACGACACCGCCCCGCCGCGGGACTCCAGGTCCGCCGGACCGACGAGCCGTACGCCGGGCACGGAGCGCAGCCCGTCGAGCGCCGCAGCGGTCAGCGCCCGCTCGTGCGCGGCCACGGCGTCCATCCCGATGCCGTTGAGGTAGTCGACGGCCGCTCCGAGGCCGACGGCCTGCGACGTCATCGGCACGCCCGCCTCGAACCGCTGCGGCGGCGGGGCGTAGGTCGTCCCCTCCATCCGCACCAGCTCGATCATGGAGCCACCGGTGAGGAACGGCGGCATCGCCGCGAGCAGCTCGCCCCGGCCCCACAGCACGCCCACCCCGGACGGGCCGAGCATCTTGTGGCCCGAGAAGGCGGCGAAGTCGACACCCGACGCGGTGAGGTTCACCTGCTGGTGCGGCACCGACTGGCAGGCGTCGAGCACGGTCAGCGCGCCGACCGCGCGGGCCCGCGACACCAGCTCCGCGACCGGCAGAACCGTGCCGAGCACGTTCGACTGGTGCGCGAACGCCACGACCTTCGTGCGCCGCGACAGCTCGAGCGAGTCGAGGTCGAGGCGCCCGTCGTCGGTCACGCCGTACCAGCGCAGGACCGCGCCGGTGCGCCGGCACAGCTCCTGCCAGGGCACGAGGTTGGCGTGGTGCTCCAGCTCGGTGACGACGATCTCGTCGCCGGGCCCGAGCGCGAACCGCGCCGACTCGGGGCCCAGGGCGGTGCGGATCGAGGCGTTCGAGAACGCGTAGGCGACGAGGTTGATCCCCTCGGTGGCGTTCTTCGTGAACACCACCTCGTACGGGTCCGCCCCGACGAACGTCGCGATCCGGGCGCGCGCCGACTCGTACGCGTCCGTGGCCTCCTCGGCGAGCTGGTGCGCGCCGCGGTGCACGGCCGCGTTGTGCTGCTCCAGGAACGCCCGCTCGGCGTCCAGCACCTGCCGCGGCCGCTGCGCGGTCGCCCCCGAGTCCAGGTAGACCAGCGGGCGACCGTCACGGACGGTCCGCGACAGGATCGGGAAGTCCGCCCGGATCGCGGCGGTGTCCAACGGTTCGGGGTCGAGGACCGACGGCGCCAGGATGGTCATCAGACCGTGGCGGACGCCGCGGCGGCGTCCGCCACGCCCGCGTACTTCACGTAGCCCTCGGCCTCGAGCTCGTCGGCCAGCTCCGGGCCCCCGGACTCGACGACCCGGCCACCGGCGAAGACGTGCACGACGTCCGGGGTGATGTGGTTGAGGATGCGCGTGTAGTGCGTGATCAGCAGCACGCCGACGTCGCCGGACTCCTTGAAGCGGTTCACGCCCTCGCTGACGACCCGCAGCGCGTCGACGTCCAGGCCGGAGTCGGTCTCGTCCAGGATCGCGATCTTCGGCTTGAGCAGCGCGAGCTGCAGCACCTCGTGGCGCTTCTTCTCCCCGCCCGAGAAGCCCTCGTTGACGTTGCGGTCGGCGAAGTCCGGGTCGATGTCGAGGTCGGACATCGCCTGCTTGACCTCCTTGACCCAGGTGCGCAGCTTGGGCGCCTCGCCGCGGACGGCGGTGGCCGCGGAGCGCAGGAAGTTCGCCGTCGACACGCCCGGCACCTCGACCGGGTACTGCATGGCCAGGAACAGACCCGCGCGGGCGCGCTCGTCGACGGTCATGGCGAGGACGTCCTGCTTGATCCCGTCACCGGCGTCCAACGTCACGGTCCCGCGGGTGATCGTGTACTTCGGGTGCCCGGCGATCGCGTAGGCCAGCGTCGACTTGCCCGAGCCGTTCGGGCCCATGATCGCGTGGGTCTCGCCGGCGCGGATCGTGAGGTCGACGCCGCGGAGGATCTCCTTGGCGCCGCCGTCGACGGCCACTTCGACGTGCAGGTCGCTGATCTCCAGCGTGGACATGTCTCGATGCTCCAGGTGTGGTGGGTGGGATTCAGAGGATCGTGAGGACACCGGGGTCGGCGAGCCTCCGGACCCGCTCAGGCGCCGGTGACGGCGAGCTCGGCCTCGATGGCCGCCTCGAGCCGTTCACGCAGCTCGGGAAGCGGGAGGCGGGAGAGGATCTCCCCGAAGAACCCGCGGACGACCAGCCGCCGCGCGACGTCTTCCGGGATGCCCCGGCTCTGCAGGTAGAACAGCTGCTCGTCGTCGAACCGCCCGGTCGCGCTGGCGTGGCCGGCGCCGGTGATCTCGCCGGTCTCGATCTCCAGGTTCGGCACCGAGTCGGCCCGCGCGCGCTCGGTGAGCACGAGGTTGCGGTTGAACTCGAAGGTCTCGGTGTTCTCCGCCGCGGCCCGGATCAGGACGTCGCCGATCCAGACCGTGTGCGCCCCGTCGCCCTGGAGGGCGTTCTTGTAGAGCACGTTCGACCGGCAGTTCGGCACCGCGTGGTCGACGAGCAGGCGCTGCTCCAGGTGCTGCCCGGCGTCGGCGTAGCCGAGCCCCACCAGCTCCACGTCGCCGCCCGGCCCGCGGAAGGTGACCGTGGGGCTGATCCGGACGAGGTCCCCGCCCAGCGCCACCGAGATCACCTTCAGCGTGGTGTCGCGTCCCAGGGACAGGTGCTGCGCGCCGACGTGCACGGCGTCGTCCAGCCACTCGTCGGTGACGACCAGCGTGAGCCGCGACCCGTCGGCCAGCACGACCTCCAGGTTGTCGGCCAGCGCACCGGAGCCGAGATGGGTGAGCACGACGGTCGCCGAGGCGTTCGGCCGGGTGCGCACCTGCAGGTGCGCGGCGGCCGCGGCGCCCGCACCCGGGCCGGTGACGGTGATGTCGAGCGGCGCGGGGTCGCCGTCGAGCGTCACGATCGTGACGTCCGGTGCCGCGGACCACGCCTGGGCGGCGACCCGGTCCGCCGGCACCCCGCCCTCGCCGACCCGGGCGTCGTCGCGGGTCGCCCGCTCGACGGTGACCCCTTCGCCGGCCCCGGCGATCTCGACGACCGCCACGCCGGACAGCGGCGCGGACCCGTCGTGCAGGCCGCGCAGGCGGCGCAGCGGGGTGAACCGCCAGTTCTCCTCGCGACCGCCCGGGACCTCGAACGCGTCGACGTCGTAGGACGTGAACCGCTCCCCCGCCGAGGCGGCCGGGACCTCGCCCTGGCCCTCCTTGGCGCCCTTCAGCTCGAGAGCGAGACCGGCAACTTCAGCGCTCGTCATCCGACCGCGCCCTCCATCTGCAGCTCGATCAGCCGGTTCAGCTCCAGCGCGTACTCCATGGGCAGCTCGCGCGCGATGGGCTCGACGAACCCGCGCACGACCATCGCCATGGCCTCGTCCTCGGTCAGCCCACGGCTCATCAGGTAGAAGAGCTGGTCGTCGCTGACCTTCGACACCGTGGCCTCGTGGCCCATCGACACGTCGTCGGTCCGCACGTCCACGTACGGGTAGGTGTCCGAGCGGCTGATCGTGTCGACCAGCAGCGCGTCGCACTTCACCGTGGAGCGGCTGTGGTGCGCGTTCGGGTTCACCCGCACCAGGCCGCGGTAGGACGTCCGGCCACCGCCGCGGGCGACGGACTTGCTGATGATCGTCGACGAGGTGTGCGGCGCCAGGTGCGTCATCTTCGCCCCGGCGTCCTGGTGCTGGCCCTCGCCCGCGAACGCGATCGACAGGACCTCGCCCGTGGCGTGCTCGCCCATGAGCAGCACGGCCGGGTACTTCATCGTGACCTTGGAGCCGAGGTTGCCGTCCACCCACTCCATGGTCGCGCCCGCCTCGGCCTTCGCGCGCTTGGTCACGAGGTTGTAGACGTTGTTCGACCAGTTCTGGATGGTCGTGTAGCGGCAGCGGCCGCCCTTCTTCACGATGATCTCGACCACCGCCGAGTGCAGCGAGTCCGACTTGTAGATCGGCGCCGTGCAGCCCTCGACGTAGTGCACGTAGGCACCCTCGTCGACGATGATCAGCGTGCGCTCGAACTGGCCCATGTTCTCGGTGTTGATCCGGAAGTAGGCCTGCAGCGGGATGTCGACGTGCACGCCCGGCGGCACGTAGATGAACGACCCGCCCGACCACACCGCCGAGTTCAGCGCGGAGAACTTGTTGTCCCCGCTCGGGATCACCGAGCCGAAGTACTCGCGGAACAGCTCCGGGTGCTCGCGCAGGCCGGTGTCGGTGTCCAGGAAGATCACGCCCTGGGCCTCGAGGTCCTCCCGGATCTGGTGGTACACGACCTCGGACTCGTACTGCGCCGCGACACCTGCGACCAGCCGGGCCTTCTCGGCCTCCGGGATGCCCAGCCGGTCGTAGGTGTTCTTGATGTCCGCGGGCAGCTCCTCCCAGGACGTCGCCTGCTTCTCCGTAGAGCGCACGAAGTACTTGATGTTGTCGAAGTCGATGCCCGACAGGTCCGCACCCCAGCGCGGCATGGGCTTGCGCTCGAACAGGCCCAGAGCCTTGAGCCGGAACTCCAGCATCCAGGCGGGCTCGTTCTTCAGCCGGGAGATGTCGGCGACGACGTCGGCCGAGAGGCCCCGGCGCGCCGTCGCACCGGCGACGTCCGAGTCCGACCAGCCGAAGTCGTAGCGGCCGAGTGTCGCGAGCGTCTCCTCCTGTGTGAGCGGGGCGCTCTCCGCGGCCCTCTCAGGAGCGGTCGTCATGCGGACTGCCTCCCTGTCGTCCCGCCACGGTCGGCGGGGTGGTGGTGGTGGGTGCTTCCGACCCGCGAGCGGCGGATCGGTCACCCTCCCCGTCGGGGCGTTCGGGTGCCTCGAGCGGGACGTGGGTGGTGCACACGGGGTCGCCGCGCGCGATGGTGGCCAGGCGCTGAACGTGCGTGCCGAGCAGCTCGGCGAAGGCGCGGGTCTCGGCCTCGCACAGCTGCGGGAACTCCGCGGCCACATGGGCGATCGGGCAGTGGTGCTGGCACAGCTGCACGCCCCGGTGCCTGCCGCTGCCGACCTCGCGGATCTGCGCGGCGTAGCCCCGGGCGGCCAGCACGTCCGCCAGGGCGGCGACCCGGGCCTGCGGCTCACCCCGCTCGACGACCTGCGTCGCGGCGGGACCGATCAGGTCCGTGATGCGCTCGGTGGCGAAACCGTCGAGCGCCTGCTCGCCCGCGTGCGCGGCGAGGAAGCGCAGCGCCGAGACGGCGAGGTCGTCGTAGCCGTGCCCGAACCGGGCCCGCCCGGCGTCGGTGAGCAGGTAGTGCCGGGCCGGGCGCCCCCGACCGCGCGGGCCGCGCTGAGGTGCGTCGCGCAGCTCGGCCTCTCCCGCCTCGATCAGCGCGTCCAGATGCCGGCGGACCGCGGGCGCCGACAGCGCCAGCTCGGCCGCGACCGCCGCCGCGGTGCACGGCCCCTGCTCCATCAGCAGCCGGGCGACGGCGGTGCGGGTGCGGCCCTCGGGGTGACCCGTCTCGGCGCCGCTGCCGGGACCGGCGTCGGCGCCCGGGCCCCGGCGCGCGAGGGCCGGGGCCAGGACGGGAGCCGGGCCGCTGCTTTTCACAACACCGATGTTACCTATATCCGGATGATCGGCAAGGCCGACCCCCCTCGGAGAGGAGGCCGGGTGAGCGGGCTCACTGTCGGAGCCGGTCGCTACCCTGCGGACATGTCGCGGGTCGGGTTGGGCACCCCGCCGCCGGTCACCCCCGCGTTGCAGGTGGGGGCACCGGAGGCCGGACCCTCGGCGATCCGCGACCCGGCCCGGATCCCGCGGCGGCTCGGGCTCACCGGCACGCTGATGATGGGTATCGGCGCCCTCGGGGCCGGGGCGCTGCCCGTACCGAACCCGCTGTTCGGGCTCCGGGTGATCAGCCTGCCCGCGCGCAACGCCACCGCCGCGATCGCGATCACCTACGCCGGCATGGGCATGCTGGTGCTGGCCTGGCTGTGGATCGGGCAGATGCTGCGCGCCCGGGGCGCGGTGGCCCCGGCGCCGGACCGCACCCAGCTCGCCCGCACCGCGCTGCTGTGGGCGCTGCCGCTCGCGCTGGCGCCCCCGATGTTCTCCAAGGACGTCTACAGCTACCTCGCGCAGAGCGCGATCACCGCACGCGGCCTCGATCCGTACTCGCTCGGGCCTGCGGCGGCGTTGGGTGTCGACGACCCGCTCACCCGCACGATCCCCACGATCTGGCGCGACACCCCGGCCCCGTACGGCCCGCTGTTCCTCATGCTCGGCCGTGGCATCACCGCGCTCACCGGCTCGGACGTGATCCAGGGGGTGTACGCCCACCGCGTCCTCGCCCTGTGCGGCGTGGCACTGATCATCTGGGCGCTGCCGCGGCTGGCCCGCCGCTGCGACCTCGACGCCGGCCTCGTGCTCTGGCTCGGCGCGGCGAACCCGCTCGTGCTGTTCCACCTCGTCAGCGGTATCCACAACGAGGGCCTGATGATCGGGCTCATGCTCGCGGGGGTCGAGCTGATGCTGCGCGCCCTCGACCGCGGATCGGGGTCCCTGCGCGATCCGCGGTTCGTGCTCGGCGTGGTGGTCGTCTCGCTGGGGGCCGCGGTCAAGCTCCCGGCGCTGCTGGCACTGGGCTTCGTCGGGATGGCGGCGGCGCGCAGGCGCGGCGGGCGGGTGCGGGACGTCGCGGTGGTCGCGGCGGTGTCGGGCGCGATCGCGGCCGCGGTCTTCGTCGTGCTCGGTGTCGGCACCGGGCTGGGGTTCGGCTGGACGCGCACGCTCGGTACCGCGAACGTCATCCGCAGCTGGATGTCGCTGGCGACGGACCTGGGCCAGCTCTCGGGTCAGGTCGGGATCCTCGCCGGTCTCGGCGACCACACCGACACCGTGCTCACGATCACCCGCGGGTTCGGCGGGCTGCTCGCCGGGCTGCTGTGCGTGCGGCTGCTGCTGCTCGTGCTGCGTGGGCGGCTGGACCCGGTGACCGGGCTGGGCGTCGGCCTGGGGGCGGTCGTGCTGCTCGGCCCGGTGGTGCACCCCTGGTACCTGCTGTGGGCGGCGATCCCGCTGGCCGCCACCCGCGGGATGCCGCGGCACCGGCGCGCCGCCCTGGCGGCGTCGGCCCTGCTCGCGGTCATGCTGCCCCCGACGGGTTCGGACTTCGCCTTCCGGTCGTTCCAGCTGCCGCTGGCGATCCTCGCCGGGATCGTCATCCTCGCGGTCGCGCTGCTGGTCGTGCGGCGGGAGCTGCGCGCGGCCGGGCCGCCCGTCCCCGGGGCCGCCCTGGACGACGTCGAGCCCACCGTCGTCGGCGGCCTCGGCGGTGCGCCCACCTCGGCGACCGCCGGGGAGCCGGCCCCGCGGCCCCGCCCGGACGTCACGGGGCCGCCGTCCCCGACCGGCCCCCGGGCGCCGGCCTGACGGATCACTAGACTTTCCGACCGTGAGCCCGCTCCCGCGCCGACCCGATCCCGGCCCTGCAGGGCCACCGGTCGTGTCCGTCCGCGGGCTGGTGAAACGCTACGGCTCCGTCACCGCGGTCGACGGGCTGGATCTGGCGCTCGCGCCCGCTTCGGTACTCGCCCTGCTCGGCCCGAACGGCGCCGGGAAGTCGACCACCGTCGAGGTCTGCACGGGCTTCGCCACCGCGGACGCGGGCGAGGTCCGCGTGCTCGGCATCGACCCCGCCGGGGCCCCCGAGGCCCTGCGCGCCCGCATCGGCGTCATGCCCCAGGGTGGTGGGGCCTATCCGGGGGTGCGGGCCGGGGAGATGCTCCGGCTGGTCGCGGCATGCGCGGCGAACCCGCTGGACCCGGCCTGGCTGATCGACGTCCTCGGGCTGGGCGGCTGCGCCCGGACCCCGTACAAGCGGCTCTCCGGCGGGCAGCAGCAGCGGCTGGCGCTGGGCTGCGCGATCGTCGGGCGACCCGAGCTGGTGTTCCTCGACGAGCCCACGGCGGGGCTGGACCCGCAAGGTCGGCGACTGGTGTGGGAGCTGGTGGACGCCCTGCGCCGCGACGGCGTCGCGGTCCTGCTGACCACCCACCTGATGGAGGAGGCGGAGGCGCTGGCCGACCACGTCGTGATCGTCGACCACGGGCGGGTCGTCGCCGAGGGCAGCCCGGCCGCGCTCACCACCGGCGGCGACCAGGAGCTGCGGTTCCGCGCCCGTCCCGGGATGGACGTGGCCGGCCTGGCCACGGCGCTCCCCGCCGGCTACCGGGCGGCGGAGACGCTCGCCGGGCGGTACGTCGTGCAGGGCCGGATCGACCCGGCGGTACTGTCGTCGATCACCGGGTGGTGCGCGGCACAGGGCGCACTGGCCGACGACGTGCAGGTCACCCGGCGAAGTCTCGAAGACGTGTTCCTGGAGCTGACCGGCCGGGAGCTGCGCTCGTGACCGGGCGTGCGGCCACCGGAGACGCGATCGGCGAGGAGAGCTCGTGAGCACCTCGTTCCCGCCCGGGACGTTCACCCCGCGACCCGGCGCCGGCGCGCCCGGAGCGATGTTCGCCGCGCAGGCGGCCACCGAGCTGCGGCTGGCGCTGCGCAACGGCGAGCAGGTGCTGCTCACGCTCGTCATCCCCGTGCTGCTGCTGGTCGGGCTCACCGTGCTCGACGTCGTCCCGCTGCCCGAACCGCGCATCGCCGCCGTCACGCCGTCGGTGCTCGCGCTCGCGGTGATGTCGACGGCGTTCACCAGCCAGGCCATCGCGCTGGGCTTCGACCGGCGCTACGGGGTGATCCGGCGGCTCGCGGCGACGGCGTTGCCGCGCTGGCTGCTCGTGGCGGGCCGGCTGGCGGCGGTGCTCGCGACCGTCGCGGTGCAGGTCGTGGTGCTCGCCGCGCTCGCCGCGGTGCTCGGCTGGCGACCGGCCGTCGCGGGCCTGGGCTGGGCACTGCTGCTGGTGCTGCTCGGCTGTGCCGCCTTCGGGGCGCTGGGCCTGCTGCTCGGGGGCACGCTGCGGGCCGACGTCGTGCTGGCGGTCGCGAACGCCGTGTGGTTCGTGCTGCTGCTGGCGGGCGGGATCGTCGTGCCCCTGGACCGGCTGCCCGGGCCGGTCGCCGCGACGGCCGCGCTGCTGCCCTCGGGGGCGCTGGCCGAGGGGCTGCGAACGGTGCTGACCACGGGCTCCGGACCGGGTGCGGGGCCCGTCCTGGTCCTGCTCGCCTGGACGGCGGTGGGCACCGCACTGGCGGTGCGGACCGTCCGCCTGCGCTGATCCCGCACCCCGGACCTTACGATCGGCGTGTGGCCCGACCCGCGCTCCTCGACCGCCTCGTCCCCGTCCCGCCCGCCGCCGTGCGCCGCCTGGCGATCGCCGCCGTGGTCGCGCAGGCCGGGATCGCGGTCACGGGGTCGATCGTGCGCGTCACCGGCTCCGGGCTGGGCTGTCCGACCTGGCCGCAGTGCTCCCCCGGCAGCCTCGTGCCGACCCCGCACCCGGAGGTCGCCGCGCTGCACCAGTGGGTGGAGTTCGGCAACCGGCTGCTCACGTTCGCGGTCGTGGCGATTACCGGGCTGTGCTTCCTCGCCGCGCTGGGCTGTTACCGATCCGGCCACGACGCGTCCCCCCCACACTCCGTGCGGGGCGGCCGCCCCGCACCGGATCACCGGCGCCCGCGCCGTTCGCGGCTGGTCCGGCTGGCCCTGGTCCAGCCGCTCGGCGTGATCGCGCAGGCGGTGATCGGCGGGTTCACCGTGCTGCTCGGGCTCGCGTGGTGGAGCGTCAGCGTGCACTTCCTCGTCTCGATGGCGCTCGTGTGGCTCGCCGTCGTGCTCGTCTCTGCGGTGGACGAAGGCGACGGGCCGCCACGGCCCGTCGTGCCCAACGCCGTGCGCGCGCTGGCGGGTACGGCCACGGCCGTGCTCGGGGCGCTGCTGCTCGCCGGCACCTTCGTCACCGCCGCGGGCCCGCACTCGGGTGACACCGACACGCCGCGGCTGGCCGCCGGGGTTCCGGCCATGGCCCAGCTGCACGCGGACCTGCTGTTCGGCTACCTCGGCCTGCTCGTCGGGCTCGGCTTCGCACTGTGTGCCGTCGCCGCACCGGCCGGGCTGCTGCGGCGCTACGCGATGCTGGTGGCGGCGGCCCTCCTGCAGGGCGTCGTCGGCGGGGTGCAGTACGCGCTGGGGGTGCCCGAGGCCCTGGCGTCGCTGCACGTCCTCGGTGCGGCGCTCGTGACGGTCGCGGCGGCGGCGGTGTGGACGGGGACCGCGACGCGCGGACCGGTCGCCGCGCCCCCCACCCCGCCTCGTCCGAGGGACGCCACCCCCGCGGAGCCGCCCGCGCCGTCGCCCGACGCCGCCGACCGGCCGGCCCTCGCCGAACGGAGCTGACGTGCGCGCCGTGCCCGCGCACCGTGGTGCAGGATGCTACCGGCCGTCGTCGCCCCGCCAGCGCGCCAGCCGCCCGCTGCGGTGGACGGCGCGGATGCGATCCTCGGCCGTCCGCCGCTGCCGTGGCGGGGTGAACACCACCAGCGCGTCACCGACACGCAGCCGGGTATCCGGCCCGGCGGCCTCGGTCCGGCCGTTGCGGGCGAGCAGGCCGAGTGTGGTGCCGGTCGGCAGGCGGAGCTCGGCGACGTACAAGCCGTGCAGCCGGGAGCCGGGCACGACGTGGATCTGCAGCAGGTCCGTTCCGAGCTGGTCGAGCGTGCCCGGGCCCACGTCCATGACCATCGGCGTGTCACGTCCGCGGCGCTCGGCCCGCTCGGGAAGCAGCCGGGCCGGCAGGAACCGGGCCACGGTCGCGGACCGGGACACCGCCAGCGGCCCGACCACCGCGAGCGTCAGGATGTAACCGGCCGTGAAGGTGCCGATCCGCTGGTCGAGCCCCGCCGCAAGCGCCAGCGAGGCCAGGATCAGCGAGAACTCGCCACGCGTCAGAACGGTCAGGCCGACATTGGCCGCTTCCACCCGGCCGAAGCCGTAGATGCGGGACGCGATCGTCCCGGCGGTCAGCGCGAACACGCCGGTCGTGACCACGGCGACGGCGATCTGCGGCAGGACGGCCGACAGGCCGGCGGGATTGATGCTCAGCCCGAAGTGGAAGAAGAACATCGCCGCGAACGCGTCGCGCAGCGGGTGGGCGAGCTGGCGCAGCCGCGGAGCCTTGGCCGTCGCGCCGAGGATGAGCCCGACCATGAACGCACCGATGGCGTCCGAGACACCGAATTTCTCGGATACCCCGGCGATGAGGACGGCCAGCCCGACGAACACGACGACGACGATCTCCTCGTCCATGGTGTCGATGAGCTTGCCGACCCAGCGGGCCCCGTAGCGGGCGACGAGCGCGAGCGCGAGCAGGAAGCCGAATGCGGCCACGACGTCGACGACTGCCGCGACCAGGCTGTCGGCGTCGCCGAGCACGGGCTGCAGCAGTGCCAGGTACAGGGCGAGGAAGACGTCTTCGATGACGATGATGCCGAGGATGACCCGGCTCTCCCGGTTGCCCAGGCGGCGCAGGTCGACGAGCAGCTTGGTCACGATCGCCGACGACGAGATGCCGACGATGCCCGCCACGACGAGGGCCTCCCGGGTCCCCCACCCGAACGAGAGGCCGAGGAGGAGCCCGCCGCCGACGTTGAGGACCAGGTAGATCGCGGCGGTGGCGACCAGCCGTCGTCCCCCGCCGGCGAGCTGGTCGAGCGAGAACTCCAGACCGAGGTAGACCAGCAGGAAGACAAGTCCGAGACGCGCGACGAGCTCCAGCTCGACGGGGTCGTGCACGAGGTCGAAGCCCGGCGTGCTCGGCCCGAGGAGCACGCCGGCGAGCATGAACAGCGGGATCGTGGGCAGCCCGATCGGCACCCCGACACGCGCGATCAGACCGCAGACGAGGAAGGCCCCGCCGAGGACCACCAGCGTTTCTGCGACGTGCATGGGCTCCCCAGGGAGGACTGCGCCGGCCGAGCCGGTGCGTCACGTGGCCTCCGGACTCGGCCCGGCCGTGGCGGAGGCCGAGCCGTCTCCTCTCTTTCGCACTCGGACAGCACGAACCCGATCCGCCGGCCTCGTCCCGCAGCCGGGGGATCGGGCGGTGTCACCTCCCGTTCCGACATGCCATCTGCGTCTATCGTGGACGGCCGCAATCGGCACGACCATCAGGGCTGACACCCATTCGTGCTGGCACGAGAGCCGCCTTCGGCCCGGCGGCCACCGCCGGAATGGGTGCTGGACCCAATGGTCCTTCCCGACGAAGCCGACGACCCTGTTCCTCACGCACTGCACGATGGACGGGAGGTGGTCATGACGCTCTCACGCCGCGACGAGGAGATCCTGGACGAGATCGCGGACCGGCTGGCCGAGCAGGATCCGACGCTGATCGCCGAGTTCGCCCGGCCGTGGGCCGCCCGGGGCGCGCGGCGGGCCTCTGGCCAGAATGCCGCGCCGGAGCCACGGTCACGCTGAGCACCGCCGGCCGCCCGTGCCCGGGCATCGGCGATCCCGCCGCCGGCCGGGCAGCACCCTCCGACCCGGCCGGCGGCACCCATTCATCGGAGGCGATCTCGGGAGGACGGCGTGGATCCGTGGGTGCTCTGGCTGATCCTCGCGATGCTGCTGGGTGCCATCGAGATCGCGACGTTGACCGCCGCGTTCGGCCTGCTCGGCGGGGCCGCCCTGGTCGCCTCCCTGGTTGCGGCGGTCGGCCTGCCGCCTGTCCTGCAGCTGCTCGCCTTCGCCCTCGCGGCCGCCGCGGGCCTCGTGCTCGGCCGCCCGCTCGCCCAGCGGCACCTGCTCGCGCCGCGGCAGGACGGGTTCGGCATCGACGCCCTGGTCGGGCGCAGCGCCGAGACCGTGACCGAGGTGTCCGGCCACGGCGGCCGGATCCGCATCGACAACGACGAGTGGACCGCCCGCCCCTACGACGACTCCCTGGTGATCCCGGCGGGGTCGACCGTGCACGTCATGGAGATCCGAGGCGCCACCGCCCTCGTCTACCCGGGAGAGTGAGAACCGTGCCCCCGCTGGAACCCGCGCTGATCGCCGCGCTCGTCCTCGCCGTGCTCATCGTGCTCGTCGTCGTCCGCGCGGTGCGGATCGTGCCGCAGGCCCGCGCCCGCAACGTCGAGCGCCTCGGGCGCTACCAGCGCACCTTGGCGCCCGGGCTGAACTTCGTGATCCCCTTCGTCGACCGCGTCTACCCGGCGATCGACCTGCGCGAGCAGGTCGTCTCCTTCGTCCCGCAGCCGGTGATCACCGAGGACAACCTCGTCGTCGAGATCGACACCGTGCTGTACTTCCAGGTCACCGACCCCCGCTCGGCCGCCTACGAGATCGCCAGCTACCTGCAGGCCGTCGAACACCTGACCGTCACCACCCTGCGCAATGTCGTCGGCTCGATGGACCTGGAGAGGACACTGACCTCCCGCGACAGCATCAACAACCAGCTTCGCGGCGTCCTCGACGACGCCACCGGCCGCTGGGGCCTGCGCGTCAACCGGGTGGAGATCAAGGCCATCGACCCGCCGCAGAGCATCAAGGACGCCATGGAGAAGCAGATGCGGGCCGAACGCGACAAGCGGGCCGCGATCCTGTCCGCCGAAGGCCATCGCCAGTCCCAGATCCTCACGGCCGAGGGCGACAAGCAGGGCGCCGTCCTGCGCGCCGAGGGCAGCCGGAGCGCCGCGATCCTTCAGGCGGAGGGCGAGGCCCGGGCGATCGACCAGGTCTTCTCCGCGGTGCACCGCAACGACCCCGACCCCACGCTGCTCGCCTACCAGTACCTGCAGATGCTGCCCCGGCTCGCCCAGGGCCAGGGCAACACCTTCTGGGTCATCCCCAGCGAGGTCACCACCGCGCTGCGGGACGTGTCGAAGGCCTTCACCGAGCACCTGCCGCCCACCGCCGCCTCCGTTCCCCCCGCTGACGCCGCCGCGTCACGGGCCGCCGAGGACGCCGGCGAACCGGCTGACGCCGCGGTCGCTGACGCCGCGGTACCGGCCGGCACACCGCAACCGGTGGGGCACGGGGCACCGGACGCTCCTCCCCGCCCGACCGGCTGACGACATCCGCGATGGCCGGCTCGCGGTCGCCCGAGCACGTCGAGCGGCTCGGCCGTGCTCGAGACCGGCCGTCATCCGACCGGCACGGGGG
>JAEUJO010000024.1 GCA_016794615.1 Pseudonocardia sp.
AGGTGCAGCAGCATCCGGACGTTGCCCAGCGTGTTCGGCTTGACGTGCGCGAGGTCCAGGAACTCCGCGACACCCGCGTCGTAGCTGCGCAGCATCGCCGCGAACACGTCCGGCGGCACCGGCGTGCCGTCGATCTCGGCGAACCCGTGGCGGGCGAAGAAGTGCTCCTCGAACGTCAGCACGAAGATCCGGCGCAGGCCCAGCTTCCTGCCCTGCTCGATGAGCGCGGCGACGATCGCGTGGCCCACCCCGCGGCCGACCGTCCGCGGGTGCACGGCCACGGTGCGGATCTCACCGAGGTCCTCCCACATCACGTGCAGGGCACCGCACCCGACGATCTCGCCGTCGAGCTCGGCGACCAGGAACTCCGGCACCGACTCGTAGAGGGTGACGATCTCCTTCGCCAGCAGCACCCGGCCCGCGTACTCGTCGATCAGGCCCTTGACGGCCGTCACGTCCGCGGTCCGCGCCCGGCGTACGTGCACCGCGGTCACGGCGGGCAGCCTAGATCATCAGAGGGAAAGTACCCTGGCCACGTGGTGGTTCCCGAAGCGCACTCGACACCGCGGCGAGCCGCGCAGTCCTCCCTGCGGCGAGCCGCGCAGTCCTCCCTGCGGCGAGCCGCGCAGTCCTCCCCGCGGCGTGCCGCCCTGCTCACGCTGGGCTGTGCGCGCAACGAGGTCGACTCCGAGGAGCTCGCGGGTCGGCTTTCCGGCAGCGGCTGGGAGCTGGTCGACCTCGACGCGGACGCCGCCGCACCGGACGTCATCGTGGTCAACACCTGCGGATTCGTCGAGCAGGCCAAGAAGGACTCGATCGACACCCTGCTCGCCGCGTCGGACGTCGCGAAGGAGTCGGGTGCGAAGGTCGTCGCCGTGGGCTGCCTCGCCGAGCGGTACGGCGCGGAGCTGGCCGAGAGCCTGCCCGAGGCCGACGCCGTGCTCGGTTTCGACGCCTACCCGGACCTCGCGGACCGCCTCGCCGACGTCCTCGGCGGCCGCGCCCCGACCGCGCACGTCCCGGTCGACCGGCGCACGCTGCTGCCGATCTCGCCGGTGCAGCGGCCCGCCGCGGTGGCCGACGTCGCGGTCCCCGGCCACGCCTGGGTGCCCGACCTGTCGAGGGTGCGCCTCTCGGACAAGCCGTACGCCCCGCTCAAGCTCGCCTCGGGCTGCGACCGACGCTGCGCGTTCTGCGCGATCCCGTCGTTCCGTGGCTCGTTCGTCTCCCGCCCCCCGCACGACGTGCTGAGCGAGGCGGCCTGGCTCGCCGGGCAGGGAGTACGCGAGGTGGTGCTCGTCAGCGAGAACTCCACCTCCTACGGCAAGGATCTGCCGGGCGGCACGCGCGCGCTGCTCGGCCTGCTGCCGGCGCTGGCGGCGGTGCCGGGGCTGGACCGCGTGCGGGTGTCCTACCTGCAACCGGCCGAGGTGCGCCCGGAGCTGCTGAACACGATCGCGACCACGCCGGGCGTCGCGCCCTACTTCGACCTGTCGTTCCAGCACTCCAGCCCGGCGGTGCTGCGCCGCATGCGCCGCTTCGGCTCGACGGCGCAGTTCCTCGACCTGTGCGAGCGCATCCGGACGCTGGCACCCGAGGCCGGGATCCGCAGCAACGTGATCGTCGGCTTTCCCGGCGAGACCCCCGACGACGTCGCCGAGCTGGAGGAGTTCCTCACGGCGGCGCGGCTGGACGCGGTCGGCGTGTTCGGTTACTCGGACGAAGACGGCACCGAAGCCGCCGGCTACGGCGACAAGGTCGCGGCCGAGGAGGTGGCGGCCCGGGTGTCCCGGATCGCGGCACTCGTGGACGAGCTGATGGCCCAGCGGGCCGAGGACCGGGTGGGCACCGAGGTCACCGTGCTGGTCGACCAGGCCGAGGACGATGACTTCGAGTGCACCGGGCGGGCGGAGCACCAGGCCCCGGAGGTGGACGCCGAGTGCGTGCTCGAGCGTGGGTCCGGTCTGGGGCCGGGCGAGCTGGTGCGCTGCGAGGTCACCGGTACGGAGGGCGCGGACCTGCTGGTCTCACCGCGGGAGGTGCTGCCTCGGCGGGCCGCGGTGATGGCGGGGGTGGGGGCGTCGTGACCGTGCGCAGCGGAGCGGTGCGGTGACCTCGCCCCCGGCGGGGGCGCCGCCGCTGCTCAACATCGCGAATGTGCTCACGTGCGTGCGGCTGGTACTCGTCCCGGTCTTCCTCGTCACCCTCTTCGCCGACCACGGCCAGAGCGTGCAGTGGCGCCTCGCCGCGTTCGGCGTGTTCGCCGTCGCGGCGTTCACCGACCGGCTGGACGGCCAGCTCGCCCGCAGCCGCGGTCTGGTCACCGCGTTCGGCACGATTGCGGACCCGATCGCGGACAAGGCGCTGACGGGCTCGGCGCTGGTCGGGCTGTCCGTGCTCGGCATGGTGCCGTGGTGGGCGACCCTCCTGATGCTGGGGCGCGAGATCGCCATCACCCTGCTCCGGTTCGCGGTCCTGCGCCACGGGATCATCCCGGCCAGCCGCGGCGGGAAGGCGAAGACGCTGGTCCAGACCGTCGCGATCGGTTTCTACCTGCTGCCGCTGCCGGAGCTCTTCGGTGCCGCTACGGCGTTCGCCTGGCTGCGCGGCACGCTCCTCGGTCTCGCGGTGCTGCTCACCGTCGCCACCGGGGTCGACTACGTCCTGCGGGCGGTACGCCTGCGCGCCGCCGCGCCCGCGGTCGCCCCGGACCCCTCCGACGCGACCTGAGGGCCTCCGGGACGCTGCCGGCCGCGGCCTGATGTCCGCCACCCCCGGGGCGCCTGTTCGCCCTGGGCGGACGTGACGACCGGCGCCGCGAAGCGACGGGCGAGCGCGCGAGTCGGTACCGTGATCCCACCGGCACGGTCCGGGCTGGGCCGGATGATTCCGGCCAGGACGAGGAGGGTGGCATGGCGCTGTTGCTGAGAGAGGCGATCGGTGCCGGCCTCCGCCGTGCCCGCACAGCCCGCCATCGCACACTCCGCGACGTGTCCCGCACGGCCCGGGTCAGCCTCGGCTACTTGTCGGAAGTCGAGCGAGGCCGCAAGGAACCGTCCAGCGAACTGCTCGCCGCCATCTGCGAGGCGCTCGACGTCACGCTCCCGGACCTGCTGACCGAGGCCGCGCACGCCCTCGCGGGATCGACGCTGGAGACCGCGCCGCGCCTGCCGATCGGACTGCGCCACACCGACCTGCGGATCGCCGGTGCGGGCACCCCGCCGCTGGGCGCCGCACCCGCCGCGGTACCCCTCGTCCCGGGCCGTCCGGTGGCGCGCGCCGCCGCCTGATTCCACGACATCCGAGCCCTACCCGGCTTCCACTTTCGCCGGTCACCTCGGGTGAGCGCCCGGTAGGGAAAGTCGCGTTCGGCCCCTCGGTGCGGCCGCCCGACCACGACCACCGGTAGCCTCCATCGAGAGGGCATGTCGAGACCCCCCGCCGCGCAGGTGTGTGGGCCGGGTTTGGAAATGCCCTCTCGGGGACGCCCCTGGGGATCTCGGAGAAGATCCCCGATATCGTCCCGGTCGGTGGAAGCCCGCTCCGTCCGGTGCCACGATGGGGCGAAGCAAGCGCGCCGGCGGTACTGCCCGGTGGCGGACGGTGTCGCACTCGGAGGTAGGCGGAGGTCATGGCCAACCCGTTCACGAAGGCCTGGAAGTACCTGATGGCGCTGTTCTCGTCCAAGGTCGACGAGTACGCCGACCCCAAGGTGCAGATCCAGCAGGCCATCGAGGATGCCCAGCGGCAGCACCAGGCGCTGTCCCAGCAAGCCGCGGCGGTGATCGGCAACCAGCGTCAGCTGGAGATGAAGCTGAACCGGCAGCTCGGCGAGATCGAGAAGCTGCAGGCCTCGGCGCGGCAGGCGCTCGTGCTGGCCGACCGGCAGCGGGCGGCGGGTGACGAGGCGGGTGCGCAGCGCTACGAGGAGACCGCGCAGGTCTATGCCTCGCAGCTGGTCACCGGCGAGCAGTCGGTGGAAGACCTCAAGACGCTGCACGACCAGTCGATCCAGGCCGCAAGCCAGGCCAAGCAGGCCGTCGAACGCAACTCGATGATGCTGCAGCAGAAGATCGCCGAGCGCACGAAGCTGCTCAGCCAGCTCGAGCAGGCGAAGATGCAGGAGCAGGCCGCGGCGTCGTTGCGGCAGATGACGGAGCTGTCCGCGCCGGGGAACACCCCGTCCCTGGAGGAGGTCCGCGACAAGATCGAGCGGCGCTACGCGAACGCGATCGGGCAGGCGGAGCTCGCGCAGAACTCGGTGCAGGGTCGGATGCTCGAGGTGCAGCAGTCGACGGTCGACATGGCCGGCCAGAACCGGCTGGAGCAGATCCGCGCCTCGCTGCGCGGCACCCCGGTCGCGGGCGAGGTCACCGCCGGCCAGCCCACCGCGGCGCAGCCGTCGTCGGCACCGGCCCCGGCGGAGCCGCAGGTCACCCGCCCGGTGCAGCAGCCCGGCACCCACTGAACGCACTCCTTTTCCCGGACGCCGTCCACCCTCGTGGTGGGCGGCGTCCGTGGTTCCGGCCACGACCGGCCGGCCGCGCCGGTACCGTGTGAAAGCGAGGCGAGTGAAGGCGAGGCGAGGAGGTGGCATGGCGCGCGTGGCCGCGGCGTTGTCCGTCCTCACCGTGCTCCTGCTCGGAGCCGCCGGTGTGACGGACGACCCGGGTGTGCTCCTCACCCTGGTCGGCGCCGCGCTGTGGGCCCTGGCCTGCGTCCACGGCGACCGCGCGGCGGCCGTTCCGGGCCCGGCCGTGGTCGTCCCCGGCCGCCGGACCCGCCACATCGCGGCCGGCACCTCCCGCCAGCACCATCCCGATGCCGCCGGACGGCCGCGTCCGCGGGCTCCAGGACGCGTGCTCCCGGCGATCTGACCTGACGCGGGCGGCCCCGCGCCGCCTGTGATCGCCGGCTCCCCGCGTCCCCCGGTCCGGCGATCCTCGGAGTTCCTCGTGCTCGACGTCCTCTACTACCCCGTGTCGGCCCTCATGTGGGTCTGGCACACCCTGTTCGCGCTGGTGCTCGGCCCCTCCAGCGGGCTCGCCTGGGCGCTGTCGGTCGTGTTCCTCGTGCTCACCCTGCGCGCACTGATGATCAAGCTGTTCCTCGTGCAGATGCGCTCGGCACGGGCGATGCGCGCCCTGTCGCCCCAGTTGACGGAGCTGCGCAAGCGGTACGGCGACGACCGCCGCCGGCTGGCCGAGGAGACCCAGAAGCTGCAGCGCACTCACGGGGTGAACCCGCTCGGCGCCCTCGTCCCCGCCCTGGTCCAGGTGCCGGTATTCCTCGCGCTGCTGCACGTGCTGCGGTACTTCAACCGTCCCGGGCTCACGTTCGAGCAGAACGCGGCCATCCCGAACTACGTCTTCGGTCCGGCTCAGGTCCGGTCGTTTCTGGAGGCCCGGCTGTTCGGGGCACCGCTGTCGGCCTGGATCCATATGCCGCAGGACCTGCTCGACTCCTTCGGGAGGCACGTCGACCGGATCGACGTCGTCGTGGTCGCCGTGCCGCTGATGGTGCTGGCCGCCGTCGCGACCCACCTCACCGCGCGCGCCTCGCTGCGCCAGCAGGCAACGGCGGCACCGGTGGAGGCGGCCGCCGGCCCGACCGATACAGCGATGCGGATCATGCGCCTGACCCCGTGGATCTTTCCACTCGGCGTGCTCCTGGGCGGCCTGTTCGCCGCGTTCCCGATCGCCATCCTGCTGTACTGGCTGACCAACAACCTGTGGACGCTCGTGCAGCAGCGGATCGTCTTCCGCCGGTTCGCCGCCGAGGACGCCGCCCGCTCCGCCATCCCGGTGGCTGCCGTCGCTGCCGTCGTTGCCGTCGCGCCGGAGCCTGTCGAGCCGGTGCCGGCGCTGCGCCCCGGAGCCAAGCCCGTCCGGCCGTCCGCGCGCGCCGCCCGACGCCCGACGAGCGCCGCATCGCGGACCGGGGGCAAGGCAGCGGCGGGGCGGCGCGGCCCGGCCCGTCGCCGCTGAAACCCCCTTACGCGATCCGAACACGAGCTCCACCGAGCCCGAACGTGCGCGGGCCACGCTCGATCTTGTCCGGCACCGCGCCGGGCGACGATGAGAGGAGACCGCGCCGATGGTCACCACCGCCCGCCGGATCGGAAGGATCGCCGCCGTGTCGGTCGTGTCGGCGGGGTTGCTCCTCGCCGGTGCGGGCCTCGCGCTCGCGGACGCCCCCGGCACGTCCACCAGCCAGGGCCCGATCACCCTCAGCCCCGAGCAGGCGACGCAGGTCTGCACACAGCGGATCCCGGCGATCCTCGCGCGCATCGACCGGGTGACCACCCGGATCAACGCGGATGCGAGCACCCGCGGCTCGACGGCCTGGCTCACGGCACGGGAGAACGCAGCGAAGACGGCCGGGCACAGCGACGTGGCCGACCGGATCCAGAAGCGCATCGACGCCCGTCCCGCGCAGCTCACCCGACTGGCCGCCGCGAAAACGCGGGTCACGGACTTCCGCAACGCGAACTGCGCCTCATGACCTCGGCGTCCCGACCCGGTCGGCGCCGGTCACCGGCCTTGCTCGTCCTCATCGTGGTGGCGGCCGCGCCGTTGCTCGACGGGTGCCGCGCGGCCGACCGCGCCCTGTCGACCGCTCCCGCCACCGGCCCCCCGGTTGTGGTGTCGGACGGTGCGCACTCCGGCTCCGCGGACCCGCTCGCCGATGTCGATGCCACGGTCGACGCCGTCGAACGCGACCTCGACGCGGACGCCGGTGCGGCAGGTCGGTGACCGTGTGCCTGCCCGGGCCCGGTCGGTGCCACGATCGGTGCCACCACCAGCCGCCCGGAGGCAGGACCCAGGTGCCCGACCACGACCCGCGCGGTCTCGTCCTCGTCGTCGAGGACGACCGCGCCATCGCCGACCTCGTCCGGCTCTACCTGCGCAAGGACGGGTTCGGGGTGCAGGTCGAGAGCGACGGTGCAGCGGCGCTCGACGCCGTCTGCAGGCTCCACCCCGTCGCGGTCGTCCTCGACATCGGTCTGCCCGGCATGGACGGCGTCGAGGTGTGCCGCCGGATGCGTGCTCGCGACGACTGGACCCCCGTGCTGTTCGTCACCGCCCGCGACGACGAGGTCGACCGGATCGTCGGTCTCGAGCTGGGCGCCGATGACTACGTGACCAAGCCCTTCAGCCCGCGGGAGCTCGTCGCCCGGGTTCGCGCGGTCCTCCGCCGGGCGGACGGGTCGCCTGCCCGCGAGGAGATGCTGGTGATGGGACCGGTCCGGGTACAGGTCGACCGGAGGCGGGTGCACGTCGGTGACCGCGAGGTCCCGCTGACCGCCACCGAGTTCGCGCTGCTCGCGCATCTCATGCGCGCGCCGGCCCGGGTGTTCACCCGGGAGCAGTTGCTCGGCGCGGTCTGGGGCTACGCGGCGGCGGCCGGAACCCGCACGGTCGACGTCCACGTCGCCCAACTGCGCGCCAAGCTCGGTGACGCCAGCCCGATCCGGACGGTGCGCGGCACCGGCTACGCCGCGGAGT
>JAEUJO010000208.1 GCA_016794615.1 Pseudonocardia sp.
GTGAGCCGGTGGCGATGGGCACCAACACCGATCCCTACCAGCGCGCGGAGGGTCGTTACCGGCTCATGCCGGGCATCGTGGACGCGCTGGCTCGTTCCGGCACACCGTTCTCGGTGCTGACCAAGGGCACCGTCCTCGCCCGGGATCTGCCTCGGCTGCGCGCCGCCTCGGCGGATGTCCCGGTCGGGCTGGGCGTCTCGATCGCCCTGCTGGACCGGGAAGTGCAGGCCCGGCTCGAGCCCGGCGCGCCGTCGCCCGAGGCCCGGCTGCAGCTGGTGCGCCGGATCACCGAGGCGGGGCTGCCGTGCGGGGTGATGGTCGCCCCGGTCCTGCCGTTGCTGACCGACTCGACCGAGGCGCTGGACGCCCTGCTCGCCCGGATCGCGGCCGCGGGCGCCACCGGGGCGACGGTGCTGGCACTGCACCTGCGTCCGGGCGCCCGCGAGTGGTTCCACGCCTGGCTGGAGCGCGAGCACCCGGCCCTGGTCGAGCCGTACGCGCGGCTCTACCGACGGGGGGCGTACGTGGACGCGGCCTACCGGCGTGCTCTCGCCGAGCGCGTGACACCGCTGCTGCGTCGCCACCGGCTCGTGAGCGAGGTCGCCCCGCTTCCGGCGACACCGGCGTCGGGGCCCGGCGCGGCAGGTGCCGTGCCCGGCTCGATCGGGCTGCATCGAGCACTCGCCGCCGAGGTCCGGGCCGGGCCCGGCGGCTCGACCGATGACGACACCGCGCGGTTCCGCGAGGCACCGGGGCCGCCGTGCCAGCTGACGCTGCTGTGAGCGGTGATCGCCGCGCAACCGCCGCCGGTCGCGCGGCAGAAACCTGGTGACCGGTCGCCCGGGTCGCCCGGATAGCCTCGAACCGTGATGCGCACGCACGACGCCGGCACCCTGCGCGCCGAGCACGTCGGACAGATCGTGACCCTCGCCGGATGGGTGGCCCGCCGCCGCGATCACGGTGGCGTGATCTTCATCGACCTGCGGGACCGCTCCGGTTCCGTCCAGGTCGTGTTCCGCGAGGTCGACCCGGCCCCGAAGGCGACGACCGCGCAGGACCCCACCGCGCAGGACCCCACCGGCGGAGCGCACCGGCTGCGGGCGGAGTTCTGCGTGCAGGTCGTCGGCGAGGTCGTCGCCCGCCCGGCGGGCAACGAGAACCCGGAGCTGCCCACCGGTGCCGTCGAGATCACCGCCACCGCGCTGACGGTGCTGTCGGAGTCGGCGCCGCTGCCCTTCCCGGTCGACGAGTACAGCGAGGTCGGCGAGGAGGTCCGGCTGCGGTACCGCTACCTGGACCTGCGCCGGTCCGCTCCGGCGGCCGCCCTGCGCCAGCGCAGCGAGGTCAACCGGATCGCCCGCGAGGTGCTGGGCGAGCGTGGCTTCATCGAGGTCGAGACGCCCACGCTCACCCGCTCCACCCCGGAGGGCGCCCGCGACTTCCTGGTACCCGCCCGGTTGCGGCCCGGCTCCTGGTACGCCCTGCCGCAGAGCCCGCAGCTGTTCAAGCAGCTCCTCATGGTCGCCGGTACCGAGCGCTACTACCAGATCGCCCGGTGCTACCGCGACGAGGACTTCCGCGCCGACCGGCAGCCGGAGTTCACCCAGCTCGACATCGAGGTGAGCTTCGTCGAGCAGGACGACATCATCGAGCTGGGCGAGGCGATCGTCGGCGCACTGTGGTCGGAGCTGGCCGGCCACGAGATCCCCCGACCCATCCCGCGGCTCACCCATGCCGAGGCGATGGCCCGCTACGGCTCGGACAAGCCGGACCTGCGGTTCGCCCTCGAGCTCACCGACCTCACCGAGTTTTTCTCCGACACCCCCTTCCGCGTCTTCCGGGCCCCGTACGTGGGTGCCGTGGTGATGCCGGGCGGGGGGAGCCAGCCGCGCCGGCAGTTCGACGCCTGGCAGGAGTGGGCCCGCCAGCGGGGTTCGCGTGGCCTGGCCTACGTGACGGTCGGCGACGACGGCACGCTCGGTGGTCCCGTGGCCAAGAACCTGTCGGACGCCGAGCGCGACGGCCTGGCCAAGGCCGCCGGCGCCGAGCCGGGCGATGCGATCTTCTTCGGCGCCGGGCACCCGGCGGACGCGCGTGCCCTCCTCGGCGCCGCGCGCGGCGAGATCGCCCGCCGCTGCGGGCTGGTCGACGAGAGCGCGTGGTCGTTCGTGTGGGTCGTCGACGCCCCGATGTTCGAGAGGACCAGGGACGACAAGGGCAACGAGCTGGGCTGGACGGCGGTGCACCACCCGTTCACGTCGCCGAACGAGCAGTGGATCGACCGGTTCGAGGACGACCCGGCGAACGCGCTGGCCTACGCCTACGACATCGTCTGCAACGGCAACGAGATCGGCGGTGGGTCGATCCGTATCCACCGCTCGGACGTGCAGGAGCGGGTGTTCGGGCTGCTCGGGATGGACGAGCGCGAGCAGCGGGAGAAGTTCGGCTTCCTGCTCGACGCGTTCCAGTTCGGGCCACCGCCGCACGGTGGGATCGCGTTCGGCTGGGATCGCACCTGCATGCTCCTCGCCGGTGCGGAGTCGCTGCGCGAGGTGATCGCGTTCCCGAAGACGGGCAACGGGTTCGACCCGCTCACGTCGGCACCGGCACCGATCACGCCGGAACAGCGTCGCGAGGCGGGGGTCGACGTCATGCCCACCGTCCGGCAGCCGGAGCCGCCGACGGCTCTGGACGCCATCGCGCCGAGCTGAGCGCCGCGGGCTGCAGGCCGGCGGCCGATGGACGTGCGCGGAGAGTCACTCGGCGCATCAAGGGGGGGTAGGGGTCGACGACGATGGTTCACGACCCGGGCGATCCTCCCAGGCCGGTGCTCGCCGCGCTGGCGGCCGCCGAGCGCGTGTTGAGCAAACGTACCGGTGCGGGCGTCGTCCTGGCCGATCCCGAGGACCTCGGCGGTAGCGACCGGTCGGTCGTGGCCCGGGCCCGCGTTGTCCGTAACCCGTTCTCGCTGCCGCGCACCCTGGTGGTGAAGCACTACGTCGCCGATCCGGCCCCGGACCGGCCGGACCCCTTCCACTACGAGGTCGCCAGCTGCCAGCTGTTCACCGCGCTTCCCGCCGACGACCGCTCCAGCCCCGTCCTCATCGCTCACGACCCCGCCGCGCGGCTGCTGGTGCTGGAGGATCTCGGTCGCAGCTCGACGCTGGCGGACAAGTTGTTCGGGCCGGACGCCGCCGCCGCGCACCGGTGCCTGCTCGGCTGGGCCCGGGCGCTGGGCCGGATGCAGGCGGCCACGGCCGGGCGGGAGAGCGACTTCGGGGCGCTGCTGCGGCGCCAGGGCGAGCGGGCCTGGCGCGATCCGATGGCCGAGGAGGCCCGCGCCGCCCTGGCCGGGGTGCCCGGTCTGCTCGACGAGCAGCTCGGGGTGCGGGTCGGGACCGATGCCGTCGTGCAGGCCCACGAGACCGTCCGGCTACTCGGTGGCACCCGCTACCGGGCGTTCAGCCCGTCCGAGACCTGCCCGGACAACAACCTCGTGACCAGTCGCGGTGTCCGTTTCGTCGATTTCGAGTGGGGTTGCTTCCGCGACATCGTGCTGGACGCCGCCTACTTCCGGGTCCCGTTCCCGGCTTGCGAGGCGAGCTTCGCGTTGCCGGCGGGGTTGGCGGCCGCGCTGGTCGAGGCGTGGCGCACGGAGATCGCCGGCGTGTGGCCCGAGCTGGACGAACCGGAGCGCCTGGACCGCCGCCTGCTCGACGCGCAGGTGCTGTGGGTCTGGCTGTGCACCTGGTGGCTGCTGCCGCGGCTGCTCCAGCGGGGCGCACCGGGGCGTGACGCCCCGATCGGTCCCGACGCGGCGCGGTCGCCCCGGATCAGCACCGCGCTGGCCCACTACTGGCAGGAGCTGGGCGCGGCGGCTGCCGATCGCGGCCGCGGGCCGACGGCCGAACTCGCCGCCGCGGTCGTCGCCGCCCTGCGCAGGCGGTTCCCCGACGCACCCGAGCAACTGGCGGTCTTCCCCGCTCTGCGCTCCGCGCCCGGTGAGGGCATCTGACCCGGGCCGCGTGCCTGCACGCCCTGGGGTTCAGATGTCCTCTCAGCCTCAGGCGCGGGGCCCTGTCAGGCCGCGGGCCTGCGGGGCTGCCGGCCCGGCAGCCCGGCCTCGATCCGGAAGATGTCGGCGCGCGTGCAGGCCGGGCAGACGAAGGTCACCGTGCCGTCCGGCGCGTGCTCGCTGCTCCAGGCCAGGCCGCGGGCGTCCGCGGTGCGCCGTCGGCCGCAACCCGGGCAGGGTGGGTCGACGGCGGGATGGGAATGGGCGTCCATCCACCGAGGATGGCGCAGCGGGGCGCGGGTGACCACCGAACACGCTTGATGCCAGCGTGTCGAAACGTGCTCGCAGCGTCACGGTGATCTGGGAGGGCATCGTGAGACCCGGGCCGCGGGCGCCTGCGCGCCCTGGGGTTTCACGACGCCCTCTGACGGCTCTCAGCGCAGCGACGCCAGGAACCGTCCCATGCGCTCCAGGGCCTCCTCCAACAGCGGCAGCGCCGTGGCGTAGGAGCACCGCACGTGGCCCTCGCCCGACGGGCCGAACACGTCGCCCGGCACCACCGCCACCTGGTGCTCGTGCAACAGGCGCTCGGCGAAGGTCTCCGAGTCCAGTCCGGAGCGGCGGACCGAGGGGAACGCGTAGAACGCGCCCGCCGGTTCCGGGCAGTCCAGGCCGAGCTCCCGCAGGCCCTTGACGAACACCCGCCTGCGGCGGTCGTAGTCGGCCACCATCGCGGCGACGTCGTCCTCGGCGTGCTCGAGGGCCTCGACGGCGGCGAGCTGGGAGACGTGCGGGGCGCACAGCATCGTGTACTGATGCACCCGTACGCACAGCGAAGCAACGGCCTCGGGCGCGCAGATCCATCCGACCCGCCAACCGGTCATCGCCTGCGCCTTGGAGAACCCGCCGAGTACCACCGTCCGCTCGCGGGCTCCGGGCAGCGCACCGAGGCAGGTGTGGTGGCCCTCGTAGGTGAGGCGGTCGTAGATCTCGTCGGAGACGAGGTAGAGGTCACGTTCCCGGGCGAGCGCCACCAGCGCCTCCAGGGACGACCGGGGCTGCACCGCGCCGGTCGGGTTCGCCGGCGAGCCGAGCAGGATCGCCTTCGTGCGCGGGGTCACCGCCTCGGCGACCCGCGCGGCGTCGACGGCGAAGTCGTCCTCCCACCGGGTCGGCACCCGCACCGGTACACCGCCGGCGAACCGCACGCACGGTTCGTACGCGACGTAGCAGGGCTCGGGGACGATCACCTCGTCACCGGGGTTGAGCAACACCCGCAGCGCCAGGTCCAGGCCCTCGGAGACACCCGTCGTGATCAGGCAATCGGTGTCCCACGCGTAGTGCGCATCGTAGCGGGCGGCCAGGTCGGCGCAGATCAGCCTGCGCAGCTTCGGCAGGCCCGCGTTGGAGGTGTAGGTGGTGTAACCGTTCTCGAGGGCGTAGATCCCGGCCTCGCGGATCCGCCACGGGGTGACGAAGTCGGGTTCGCCGACGCCGAGGGAGATGACGTCGTCCATCTCGGCGGCGATGTCGAAGAACCGCCGGATGCCCGACGGGGGACAGGCGGTGATGACGTCGTTGAGCGGCTTCACTGCTGCGTCAACTCCTACTAGCTAGGGGGTCACCCGTAGCCGGTGGTCGGCCTCGGGCTCGGCGAAGGCGACCCCGTCGCGCTTGTAGGCCTTGAGCACGAAGTGGGTGGCGGTGGCCCGCACGCGCTCGATCGTCGAGAGCTTCTGCGAGACGAAGTCGGAGACGGCGCGGATGCTGCGCCCGGTCACGGTGCAGCGCAGGTCGTGCCCGCCGGAGACGAGGTAGATGCTCCGCACCTCGGGGAAGCGGGAGATCCGCTGGGCCACGTCGTCGAACCCGACGGAGCGGGCGGGGGCGACCGAGACGTCGATGAAGGCGGTGACGATCTCCGGGATGCTGTCCTCGCCGGCGGCGGCCGCGCGGTCCCAGTCGACGACGGCGGTGTAACGCCGGATGACGCCGGTCGCCTGCCACTGCGCCACCTGCGCCGCGACCTGCTCGACCGGCAGTCCGGTCATCGTCGCGATCGTGTCGTGGGACAGGTGCGCGTCGCGCTCGAGCAGCTCCAGGATCTCCCGCACTCCCCGACCCTATGTGATGCAAGCCCGGCGTCCTGCAGGGGAACGACAGTCACGAACCGGTGACAACCCGAGGTGGGTGGTTCCCGCCAAGGGAGCGGCCCCTACGGTCGGGTGGCATGTCGACACCTCCGCCGTATCCGGGCAGCGGCGAGCAGCCGCGCCCCGACGCCGGCGGTCCGCCCCACGGCGGCCCGTCGCCCGATCCCGGGCAGTACCCGGGTGGCCAGTACCCCGGTGGCCAGTACCCGGGTGGCCAGTACCCCGGCAACCAGTACCCGGGTGGCCAGTACCCCGGCAACCAGTACCCCGGCAACCAGTACCCCGGCAACCAGTACCCCCCGGGGCAGTACCCGCCCCCGCCCCAGTACCCGGCCGGGCAGTACCCGCCCCAGTACCCGCCGGGGCAGTACCCGCCGCAGGGGGCCTACCCCGGCGGCCAGCCCGCGTACGCCGCCGCGGACCCGCTGGTGGCGATGTCGTTCTCCGACTGGTGGGCCAAGGTCATCGGCGTGCTCACCCGTAGCTGGCAGCCGTTGCTGTTCATCCAGCTCGCCACCGTGGTGCCCGGGATGATCATCGTCGCGGTCGGCACCGCCGCCGCGGGGACCGAGTCCACCGCGGTGTCGGTCGGCGCGGCCGTCGTCGGCCTGCTCGGCGCCGTCGTCCTGTTCGTGGTCGCCCTGCTGGCCCAGGGCGCGTCCGTCTACGTCGTCGGCAAGCAGGCGTCGGGCCAGGAGGTCGGTGCGGGACCGGCGCTCACCTTCGCCGCGGGCCGCGCGCTCCCACTGCTGGGGTGGGGGTTGCTCGCCGGGCTCCTCGTCGCGGTCGGCCTGATCCTGCTGATCATCCCCGGCCTCTACCTGATCGTGGTCTTCGCCGCCTCGCTGACCGGTGTGATCATGTTCGAGCGGGCCGGGATCGGCCGGACGTTCGCGTTGGTCAATCCCGCGTTCGGGCAGACGCTCGGGCGCCTGCTCACCTTCATGCTCGCCGCGATCGTCTACTCCGCGATCGCAGGCGCGATCGTGTCCGCGCTGGTCGGCCCCACGGGGTTCGTGTCGGACCTGCTGCGCAACATCCTCTCGTTGCCGGTCACGTTCGCCTCGGTGGGTGTCGCAGTGGTCACCTACGCGACACTGCGGAACCGGGAGAACCCGGCGATCACCACGCCGGCGCTGGCCGCGGAGCTCGACCGGATGTTCTGACCGGCCCCGGCGGTGGCAGGCTGGACGGCGATGAGTACCAGCCAGGAGAGTGGTCACGGCCTGTTCGACCTGCAGGAACCGGACCCGCCCGCGGTCGCGGCGTCGGCGTCCACCGCGCCGCTGGCCGTGCGGATGCGGCCGCAGTCGCTGGACGAGGTGGTCGGGCAGGCGCACCTGCTGCGGCCCGGCGCCCCGCTGCGCCGCCTCGTCGACGGCGGCGCGGCGGCGTCGGTGCTGCTGTACGGCCCGCCCGGCACCGGTAAGACCACGCTGGCGCGCCTGCTGGCGGGCGTCGGGAACCGGCACTTCGTCGCGCTCTCGGCCCTGTCGTCGGGGGTCCGCGAGCTGCGCACGGTGATCGACGACGCCCGGCACCGTCGCGACCGGCTCGACCAGCAGACGGTGCTGTTCATCGACGAGGTGCACCGGTTCTCCAAGACGCAGCAGGACGCGCTGCTGGGCGCGGTCGAAGACCGCCTGGTGCTGCTCGTCGCGGCGACGACGGAGAACCCGTCGTTCTCCGTCGTCGCGCCGCTGCTGTCGCGCTCGCTGGTGCTGTCGCTGCAGCCGCTGTCCGACGACGACGTCCGCACCCTGCTGCGCCGGTCCGTCGCCGACCCCCGCGGCCTGGGCGGAGCGGTCCTCCTGACCGCGGAGGCCGAGGACGCGCTCGTGCGGCTCTCGAACGGTGACGCGCGCCGGGCGCTGACGGCGCTGGAGGCGGCGGCCGACGGCGTCGCGGCGGCAGGGGAGAGCGTCGTCGACGTCCCCGCGGTCGAGCGGGCGGTCACCGAGGCGACCGTGCGCTACGACCGCGCAGGTGACCAGCACTACGACGTGATCAGTGCGTTCATCAAGTCGATCCGCGGCAGTGACCCGGACGCGGCGCTGCACTACCTCGCCCGGATGCTCGTGGCGGGCGAGGACCCGCGGTTCGTCGCGCGGCGGCTGATGGTGCACGCGAGCGAGGACGTCGGCCTTGCGGACCCGACGGCGCTGCCCGCGGCGGTGGCGGCAGCGCAGATCGTCGCGCTCGTGGGGCTGCCCGAGGCGCGCATCGCGCTGGCGCAGGTCACGGTGCACCTGGCGACGGCGCCGAAGTCGAACGCGGTCGTCACCGCGATCGACGCCGCACTGGCGGACGTGCGGGCCGGCGCCGCGGGCCCGGTCCCGCCGCACCTGCGCGACGGGCACTACGCGGGCGCGCAGAAGCTGGGCAACGCGGTCGGCTACCGCTACCCCCACGACGTCGAGGGGGCCGTCGTCGCCCAGCAGTACCCGCCCGACGGGCTGGTCGGCCGGGACTACTACCGGCCGACGACGCACGGCGCCGAGCGGGTGCTGGCAGAGCGGCTGCCGAAGCTGCGCCGCGTGGTCCGGGGAGAGCGCCCGGACCGGGGCTGAGCGCTCCCCGCCGGAGCGCCGGTGGTCGGTCGGTGGTCGGTGGGTGGTGGGTGGTCGGTGATCGGTGGGTGGTCGGTGGTCGGCCGGGATTGCAGCAAGGTGGCCATGCTGCAATCGGATTGGAGCAGGGCCACCTTGCTGCAACGGCCGCCAGGCCCCCTCGACTGCGGCCACACCGCGGCCACACCGCGGCCACACCGCGGGCCGCACCGCGGCCGGGTTATGGCGGATCCCGCTCGATCGGGCAGCTCATGCACCGTGGCCCACCGCGACCGCGGCCCAGCTCCCCGCCCGGGATCTCCAGCACCTCGATCCCGTTCGCGCGCAGATGGGTGTTCGTCGCCTCGTTGCGCTCGTAGGTGACGACGACGCCGGGTGCAACGGCCAGCGCGTTGCACCCGTCGTCCCACTGCTCGCGCTCGGCCGCGCGGACGTCCTGGTCCGTGGTCAGGACCCGGATCTCCGACAGCCCCAGCGCGGCGGCGATCGCGTCGTGCATCCGCTCCGGGGCGTGGTCGGTGACCGTCAGCTCCTTCTCCGAGTCGCCCGGCTCCACCGTGTAGGTGGGCAGCATCCCGAGGCCGGCGTACTTGGCGAACGTGCCGGGGTCGACCATGGTCATGACGGTGTCGAGGTGCATCATCGACCGGGTCGCCGGGAGCCGCACCGCGACCATCCGCGTCACCTCCCCGCCCGCGAACAGTTGCCGGGCGAGGCGCTCGACCCCGGCCGCGGTCGTCCGCTCGCTCATCCCGACCAGCACCGCACCCCGGCCGATGACGAGGATGTCGCCGCCCTCGGTCGTCGCGACACCGTTCGTCGTGCCGGCCGACCACACCGGGAAGCCCGCGCCGGCGAACAGGGGATGCCAGCGGTAGATCGCCTCGTAGTTCGCCGTCTCCCGGACCCGTGCCAGCTTCTGCATGCTGTTGATCGACACGCCGGTGCCGATCCAGGCCGAGGCGTCCCGGGTGTAGAGGTGGTTGGGCAGCGGCTCCAGCACGAAGTCGTCGGGCCCGAGCGCATGCAGGACGATGGAACGGGGCTCGGGGATGCGGTCGAGCAGCTCGCGCTTGGTGATGCCGGCGATGAGGTGCTCGGTGAGCGTGTCGCAGTCGAAGGCGTCGAACGCGTTGCGCAGGGCGTCGATGGCCATGGGGCCGTACACGCGCTCGTCGAAGATCCGGTCCAGGACGTGCCGGCGGCTGTCGGGCTCCTCGAGGGTGCGTCGCAGCAGGTCGGCGAAGAGATGCACGGTGACGCCCTGGCCGCGCAGCACCTCGGCGAAGCGGTCGTGCTCCTCCTGGGCGCGGTGCACCCACAGGACGTCGTCGAAGAGCAGCCGGTCCTTGTTGCCGGGGGTCAGGCGGAGCAACTCCGGGCCGGGACGGTGCAGGATCACCTGGCGCAGGCGTCCGACCTCGGAGTCGACCCTGAAGGATCCGGTACTGAACGATCCGGCACGGGACGGGGGACCGGTCATCGCGCCATTCCACCACCTGACGGCACCAATGGTGAGATGAGTGCCGTGCACCTCGACGCCGTCGATGAGAAGATCATCACCCTGCTCGTCGAGGACGCCCGCCGCAGCTTCGCCGACATCGGCGGCCGGGTCGGGCTCACGGCGTCGGCGGTCAAACGCCGGGTGGACCGGTTGCGGTCGGGCGGAGCGATCGGCGGGTTCACCGTGCGCCTCGAGCCAGGGGCGTTGGGGTGGATGGTCGAGGGATACGTCGAGCTGTACTGCCGGGCCAGCACGTCGCCGCAGGCCATCCGGGCCGCCGTCGAGCGGTTCCCGGAGATCGTCGACGCGAGCACGATCTCGGGCGAGGCCGACGCGCTGCTGCGGATCGTCGCCGCCGACATGCATCACTTCGAGCGGGTGCTGGAGCAGATCGGCTCGCAGCGGTTCGTGGCCCGCACGAAGTCTGTGCTCGTCCTGTCGGCGCTG
>JAEUJO010000215.1 GCA_016794615.1 Pseudonocardia sp.
GTTCCGACAACGTCGTCACGGAATGCACCCACCCTCCCCCGAACGATGGGCACGACACGGTCAGGAGACCGAGATCCAGGAGAGATTCATGTCGGCAACCCACAGTCGCTCCTCCGGGCAGTCGGACGAGGCATTGCTGCATCGCCTGGGTTACGCCCAGGTGCTGTACCGCGAGATGGGCGGGTTCTCCAACTTCGCCATCTCCTTCACCATCATCTCGATCCTGGCCGGCTGCCTGACCTCGTACTTCATCGCGTTCAACTACGGCGGTCCGGTCGCCATCACCTGGGGCTGGCTGCTCATCGGCACCTTCTCGATCCTCGTCTCAATGGCGATGGGTGAGATCGCCTCGTCCATGCCGACCGCGGGCGCCCTGTACTACTGGTCGTCCAAGCTGGGCAGCCCCGCGTGGGGCTGGTTCACCGGCTGGTTCAACCTCGTCGGCCAGATCTCGGTGACGGCAGCGATCGACTACGGTGCCGCCACCTTCACGACGGCCCTGCTGAACCTGTGGTTCCCGAACGTCGTCAGCACGGAGACGTCGACGATCTTCGTCGTGTTCACGGTGATCATCGCGCTGCACATCGCCCTGAACCTGCTCAACATCAACCTGCTCGCCCAGCTGAACACGATCTCCGCGTGGTGGCACATGGTCGGTGTCGCCGTCGTGGTCGTGGTCCTCGCCGTCGTGCCGCAGCACCAGTCCGTCGGGTTCGTGTTCACCGAGACCATCGACAACTCCGGGTTCTCCGGGGTCGGCTTCGCCTACGTGTTCGTGCTCGGCTTGATCATGTCGGCCTACACCATCACCGGCTACGACGCCTCGGCACACATGAGCGAGGAGACCCGGCAGGCGTCGCGTGCCGCGGCCATCGGAATGGTCATGTCGGTGGTCGCCTCGGTCTTCTTCGGCTTCATCCTGCTCGTCGCGATCACCTTTGCGGTGCCCGACGTGCAGGGCACGCTCGATGCCGTCGCGAACGCCGTCGTCTACATCTGGACGACGTCGCTCGGTACCGCCTGGGCCGAGTTCCTGCTGCTGATCGCTGTGGTCGCGCAGTTCTTCTGCGGGACGGCATCGGTCACGTCGGCGTCCCGGATGATGTTCGCCTTCTCCCGCGACCGCGCCGTTCCCGGTTCGAGGATCTGGCGCAAGGTCGCCCGCAACCGCGTCCCGGTGAACGCCGTGCTCGCGATCGGCGTCCTCGCCTGGTTGATCATGGTTCCGAGCTTGTTCAGCCTCGTCGCCTACCTGGTGGCGACCTCGATCGCGGTCATCGGCCTGAACATCGCCTTCGCTCTGCCGATCATTCTGCGGATCAAGGCAGGTAAGCGCTTCGACGCCGGCGCCTGGAGCCTGGGCCGCCACTACAAGTGGATCTCACCAGTGGCCGTCGCCTACATCGCGTTCATCTGCATCGCCGGCATCCTGCCGGTCTCCCCGAAGGGGGTTCCGGGTGCCGAAGACTTCGACTGGGAGGTCGTCAACTTCTCGCCGATCACCGTGGCCGGTGCGTTGATCCTCTTCGGCGGCTGGTACCTGATCTCGGCCCGCAAGTGGTTCACCGGCCCGATCCGCGAGGCCGGCAGCGACGCCGAGCTCGCCGACATCGAGCGGGAGCTGCGCGCGCCCTGACCGGCTGAAGTCGACGGGCCCGGACCTCCGCGGAGGTCCGGGCCCGTTCTCGTCAGAGCCGTTCGGCATGCTCAGGTGTGCACGCACTTGAGGGAGTAGACGGTCACCTCACCGGTGGCGTCCGGCGACTCGCCCTTCTCGGTGTTGGACTGGACGTAGGCACCGACCTTCCAATACCACCCCGAGCCCGACAGCGGCAGCTCGGCCTTCTTCTGGCCGTTGTAGAGGACGTCGACCTTGCCGCCCTCGGCGACGATCCGCACGTTGTACGGGGTGCCGAGCACGTAGTTCGGGTCGATGACGGTCTCGGTCCTGCCGTCGTCGTACTGCACCATCAGGGTTTTGCCCTCGAGGCGGATCTGCATGACGTCGTCGCTGGCGTCGTGGATCTGCGCACCGACGACCTCGGGCTTCGCGGTGGGCGTACTGGTGATCGCCTCGCAGACGTCCAGGATGTGCGAACCGGCGGTGTTGCTCCACGACGCCTTCTGGCCGCCGTTCATCTCGCGCAGCTCCGAGCGCGGGTAGTGGCTGTTCTTCGTGGTGACGCCGTCCGCGCGGGCGCTGAACACCACGCCGTCGCGGGAGTTGTTGAGCTTGAAGGCCTCGTTGGTGAACTTCTCGAGGTTCGGGTTCTGGATGGTCTCCGGGCTGCCCGCCTGACCCGTCGGCAGGGTGAGGTACCAGTACGAGAGGTCGATCAGGTCCGCGGGCA
>JAEUJO010000232.1 GCA_016794615.1 Pseudonocardia sp.
AAGTAGCCGGCCAGCACCAGGGTGAGCAGCAGGGCGACCAGGCCGGTGGCACCGCCGCCCGCCGCCGTGTGCGCAGCGTGCCCTCCGCCGCCCGGGGGCGGCTCCGGGCGCCCGTGCGTGAGGTACATCAGCACCATCGCCGCCGAGGAGATCGTCAGGTGCCGGGCCGGGTGGCCGGCCCGGTCGCGGCGCAGGCCGAGCGCGGTGAACCACATCCCGAGCAGGGTGAAGCCGCCGACGCCCACCCACGTCGGCACGGGGTCGCCCCACGGGGCGAACATCCCGGCCATCGCCACACCCATCGCCGCATGGGTGAGCTGGGTCGGCCGATCACCCACCCGGGCGACGGCCAGGACCAGACAGACCAGGCCGGTGCCCAGGCACAGCACCGCCACGACCGCACTCCACGCCACCCCGCCGATGCCCCCCACCCCCGTGCGTCGATCGGCAGTCAGGACGGTACGGTTCCGCACCCCCCGCGATCCATACCGCGCCGGTCCGGGCGCGCTGCACGTCGCCACCCGGCGAACCGTGCTGCTGGTGCCGGCACCCTGGAACCGTGCTCACCCGTCGGGAGCGATGGTCGCCGCGACGACGGCACCGAGCTCCCGGCAGGCGTCCCGGTCGCTGCGGTCGGGTGCCCCGGTGACCTGGACCGGAGCTGCCACGGCGGCCCAGCCGAGGGCGTCGGTGATCGACCGGACCGACCGGACGGCGCCCTCGAGGCCGAGGTTGCCGTGGACGTAGGCGCCGTAGGGCAGGCCGCGGGTGTCGGCTGCGCAGACGTAGAAGACCTGGTCGAAGAAGTGCTTGAGAGCGCCGGACATGTAGCCGATGTTCGCCGGCGTGCCGAGGACGACGCCGTCGGCGGCGAGCAGGTCGGACGCGGTGGCGGCGAGCGCGGCGCGGCACACCACCTCGACTCCGCCGATCTCCGGGTCCCGCGCGCCCGAGACGACCGAGTCCAGCAGTTCCGCGGTGGCCGGGGACGGGGTGTGGTGGACGATCAGGAGTCGGGTCACGTCCTCAGCCTGCTGGCCGGCCGCGGAGCGGGGAAGCCCGGCCTGCCGTCCCCTCGATCACCCGGCCGAGTGCCGCGCGCCGGGCTCGACCGTCCGCGCCTGCGGCGGTGTCTCCGTCGCCGGAATCGACCGGCACGTGGCCGGGTTGACCCCGGTGACCCGGGGAGCGGTTCTCAGCCCGATCACAGCAGGCGGCAGGCATCCTGGTGGAGACAGCATTCTCGGTATCGGGAACGGGTGGGGGGCAGGTGTACCCGCATCACCCGGTCCGGCACGACCATGCGAACCTCCGTCCCGACCGATCAACATGCGACGGGTTTCACGGACGGCGCGTACGGGAAGCGACGGAGAGCCAGTCATGAACCTCCAGAGGAGACGGAGATCCGCCGCGGCCGTGGCTGTAGCGGTCGTGTTGGGCCTGGGAGCGGCAGCGTGCACAAGCAGCATTCCTGAGACCGACCACGCCGTGCCCGCACCGCCGGGAATCGTCCAGTTCCGCGGCGACTTCAACCCGGGGGACAACTCCCCGTGGGAGCTGGAGACCGCCAAGGACTATTCCTTGACGATCGCCGACGGCGGGCCCGGCCACCCGGCAGCCGGGCGGTTCGAGGTGCGTGACGGGGACACCCCGGTCGACAGCGGAGAGCGGTCCGAGGTCAGGGCCGTAGATCGTTACGACGTCTCCGACGGGGACGAGCGGTGGTATTCGTTCTCCCTCATGTTCGACAAGGGGTTCTCCAATCCCGGCGGTTGGTGCATTCCGATGCAGTGGCACGGCGCCGACAAGGACGGGGACGCCACGGACGGGTCACCGGAGCTGAACCTGGAGTGCGGGGCCGACGGGAACCTGTACCTGATGGTCGGGGACAAGACCGAACTGCTCGTCGGCTCCCTCGATCCGGGCGTCTGGCACTCGTACGTGATCCACGTCAAGTTCTCGAACGATCCCGACGAGGCGTTCGAGGAGGTGACCAGGGACGGTCAGGTGGTCATACCGAAGACCTCCCCGAAGCGGGCCAACATGGACTACCCCAAGGCCTACCTGAAGCTCGGGCTGTATCGGGACCCCGAGATATCGGGCACGATGGTCGTCTGGTTCGACAACGTGGTCGTGTCGATGCCCGCGGAGTAGCGCGCAACCGCTCGCCCGCGGGTGACCGCGACACCTCGTGGCCTGACCGTCCGCCTTCTTCTTTCGGGAAAGTTGCATTTTTCGGCGCCGATCCGGAGAATCGCCTACGACTCCCCGCAACTCCCGAACGAGGATGGAAGTACACAATGGCACAGCAGACGACCGTCAGATTCATCGACGACCTGGACGGATCGGACGCATCGGGCACCTTCGACTTCTCGCTCGAAGGCCGGACTTACCAGATCGACCTGTCGGATGAGAACGCGGCCAGGCTCCGTGACGCGCTGGCGCCCTACATCGGTGTTGCTCGCAAGGCCGCCGGCCGTGGGCGTGGGCGCACTCCGCGGCAGACCGCCGTGGCGGACAAGCCCACGCGCTCCAGCCGTGAGGAAACGGCCGCGATCCGCGGATGGGCGCGCGAGAACGGTCACCAGGTGAGCGACCGCGGCCGCATCCCGAAGTCGGTCATCGAGGCGTACCGGGCCGCCAACTGATCCAGGTGCCATTCCTGCGGACCAGATGAGCGTCGCCCACGGCCTGGTGATCGTGGTCGCAGGCGTCTGGGCAGGAATGATCAACACGATCGTCGGCTCGGGAACACTGGTGACCTTCCCGGTGCTCCTCGCGCTCGGGTACCCGCCGCTCACCGCGAACGTGTCGAACGGGCTGGGGCTCGTGCCGGGGTCGCTGACCGGGGCCATCGGCTACCGGCGCGAACTGGCCGGGCTGGGCGGGCGCGTCGCCCGCCTTGCCGTCGCGTCGGTGCTGGGTGCGCTGCTCGGCGCCGTGTTGTTGCTGTGGCTGCCGCCCGGTGCGTTCGACGCCGTCGTGCCGGTGCTGGTCGGCGTGGCCGTCGTGCTGGTGATCGTCCAGCCGCTGCTCGCGCGGCGCCTCGCAGGCCGCCACGGTGCCGGCCGCTCCCGGGTGGGCCCCGCGCTGCTGGCCGGGGTCTTCGGCACCGGTGTCTACGGGGGCTACTTCGGCGCCGCGCAGGGCGTGTTGCTGCTGGCGCTGCTCGGCATCGGTCTCGACGACGATCTCCAGCGGCACAACGCCGTCAAGAACGTCCTCGCGACGGTGGCGAATCTCGTCTCCGGGCTGGTCTTCGCCGTCGTCGCGCCGGTGTCGTGGCCGGTGGTGGCGCTGATCGCGGTCGGCTCCGTGCTCGGCGGTCTCATCGGCGCGCGGGTCGGCCGCATGCTGTCCCCGACGGTGCTGCGCGTGGTCGTCGTGCTGGTGGGGGTGGCCGCGTTGGTCGAGCTCCTGCGCTGACGCGCCTCGCGCCCCCACTTCTGCGTGCCGAACGCGACGATCTCCGCGCGGTTGGCGTTACCGTCTCGCCATGGCCGACCGTCCGGCGCGGACCGACCTGGGGCGCCGGGTCTGGGCGCTGTTCACCCCGTACCGCCGCAGCCTCGTCCTGATCGTGGTCGCCGTGCTGGTGAGCAGCGGGCTGGGCATCGTCACCCCGTTCCTCACCCAGGCCGCGTTCGACCGGGCGCTGTTCCCGGCCGGCGGCGGGGTCGACATCACGCTGCTGGCGTGGCTGGTCGCCGGCATGATCGCGATCCCGGTCGTCAGCGCCCTGATCGGCGTGTGGCAGACCTACCTGACGACGCTGCTCGGCAACCGCGTCATGGCGGACCTGCGCAGCCGGCTGTTCGCCCACCTCCAGCACATGGACCTCGCGTTCTTCACCGCGACCCGGACCGGGGCGATCCAGTCGCGGCTGGCCAACGACGTCGGCGGGGTCCAGTCGGTGCTCTCGGAGACGGCGAGCTCGATCCTGTCCAACGTCGTCACCGTCGTGGCGGCGCTGGTCGCGATGCTGCTGCTGTCGTGGCAGCTCACGCTCGTCGCCGTCGCCCTGCTACCGGTGTTCGTGCTGCTGCAGGTGCGCGTCGGGCGGGTGCGGCGCCGGCTGGCCGGGCGCACGCAGGAGTCGCTGTCGGACATGACCGCGATCACCGAGGAGTCGCTGTCGGTGTCGGGCGTGCTGCTGGCGAAGGTGTTCAACCGCCAGGCCGCCGAGGTCGAGCGCTACACCGCGGAGAACGTCCGGCAGGTCGACCTGCAGGTGCGCCAGGCCATGACGGGGCAGTCGTTCTTCGCGGTCGTGCAGACCTTCCTCGGGGTCACCCCGGCGCTGGTCTACCTGGTGGCCGGGTTCCTGATCGCGGCCGGGGACGGGGTGTCGGCGGGCACGATCGTCGCGTTCACGACCCTGCAGGCGCGCCTGCTGTTCCCGACGGTGAACCTGCTGCGGGTGTCGCTGGACGTGCAGACCTCGCTGGCGCTGTTCGGGCGGATCTTCGAGTACCTCGACCTGCGGCCGCGCATCGTCGACGCCCCCGACGCGCGCCTGCTCGACCTGGCCACGGTCACCGGGAGGGTCGAGTTCGACGACGTCTGGTTCTCCTATCCCGAGCCCGAGGTGCCGGGACTGGAGCCCGCGGAACCGGTGACGCGCCGGTGGGCGGTACAGGAGGCGTCGTTCGTCGTCGAGCCGGGACGGTTGGCGGCGATCGTCGGGCCCAGCGGCTCGGGCAAGACGACGATCTCCTACCTCATCCCGCGGCTCTACGACGTCGACCGGGGAAGCGTCCTGCTCGACGGGCACGACGTGCGGTCGCTGACCCAGGCATCCGTCGCCGACGCGATCGGGATGGTCACCCAGGACACCTACCTGCTGCACGCGACGATCGCCGACAACCTCCGTTACGCCAAGGCCGACGCCACCGACGCGGAGCTCGAGGCCGCCGCCCGTGCGGCGAACATCCACGACCGGATCCTGTCGTTCGCCGACGGCTACGACACCGTGGTGGGGGAGCGCGGGTACCGGCTCTCGGGCGGTGAGAAACAACGCCTCGCGATTGCCCGCGTGCTGCTCAAGGACCCGCGGATCCTGATCCTCGACGAGGCGACGAGCGCGCTGGACACCACCAGCGAGCGGCTGGTCCAGCAGGCGCTGGAGAACGCGACCCGGCAACGCACGACGATCGCGATCGCCCACCGGCTCTCGACCGTCCTCGGCGCGGACCTCATTCTCGTCGTCGACGCCGGGCGGATCGTGGAGCGCGGGACGCATGCCGAGCTGCTCGCCCGGGGCGGGCTCTACGCGCAGCTCTACACCGAGCAGTTCGCGGGCGGTGCGGTGGAGGCGCGGTGCGCCGACGGGGTGCGGTTCCGGGACGGCCGCACGCTGTGCGACCAGCGCAGAAACGTCGAGCCCGCCGCTTGACCCGGTTCGGCCCGCCTCAGCTCCGACCGGCGGCGGCACGCGCGCCGACCAGCTCGGCGAGCTCGTCACGCGTGGGGCCGTCGGGGACGGGTGGGCGCCACCCGCCTGCGTAGATCTCGCGGGCGCGGGGCTGCACGGCGTCGAGGCTGTCCGGGAGCGCGCGCATGCCGAGGTAGGGGACGACGAGGGGGAACAGCGAGGGATCGGCAGCGGTGGCGGCCACGATCAGGTCCGACGGCAGCGGCCGGCCGAGGTCGACGTCGCCGCCTGCCCAGCGGCGGCCCAGATCGGCATCCCAGGCGACGTGGTCGTGGTACCACGGCGCGATGTTGTCGGTGCACCACCCGTCGAAGGCCAGCGTGGCAGCGGCGAGGTCGTGGGGGTGTTCCTCGACGAGCCGGAGCAGCTCGCCGGCTTGCAGAAGCGAGGTGGTCACGCCCCGGCCGACGACGGGGTTCGTGGTGCACACGCTGTCCCCCACGAAGACCAGACCGGGCAGGGCGACGGCACCGTCGCCGTCGAGCTGGCCCTGGAAGGTGTTGAGCAGCCGGCCGCCGGGCAGGACCGGGGTGTAGGGACGGGCGCGCGCCGGGTCCGTCCAGTCGGCGAGGGCGGGGATCGCGCGGGCCGCGGCCTCGAACACCTCGGTCGAGCGCAGGGCGGTGAGCGCGCCGTCGTCGCTGGAGCGGGTGATCACGGCGGAGAAGATCCCGTCGTCGTGCGGGAACACGATGGCCTGGTAGCCGGGATACAGGTCGATCTGCCCGAGCGGGGAGTTCATCGGCCCGGGCACCGCGTCGGGGTTCAGGCGGTACTGGCGCGAGACGTAGGCGATGCCGCAGTCCCCGCCCCGTGCCGGCGCGCGGAGATCCCGGCCGAGCCGTCCGGCCCGACCGGACGCGGCGACGACCAGGTCCGCGTCGAACGGAATGCCGTCGACGCGGACACCCGTCGTCCGGCCGTGGCCGGTGCAGACGTCGTCGACGTGCCCGACGCGCACCGCCATCCCCGGCTCGCGCTCCGCGGCGGCCCGCAGGACCCGTTCGAAGGTGAGCCGGCGGCACCGGATGCCCATCACCTGCACGGGGCCGCCCGAACCGTTCGGACCGGCCGGGGGCGTCATCGGCTGCGCACCCGCGGCGAGCAGATCGCCCCACACCTCCGGCAGCTCGGCCTGCAGCGCCTCCACCACCTGCGCGCGGAAAGCGTGCGGATGGTGGAACTGCATCACCCCGCGGCGGGGCCACGACCCGTCCGGCTGTGGCCCTGCATCGCGGTCCACGACGGTGACGCCGTGCCCTCTTCGGGCCAGCGCCATCGCCGTGAACAGCCCGGTCGGCCCGGCCCCGACGACGACGACCCGCATAGCCCACCCCTCAGGTGTGTCCTGAGGAGGAGAGTGCCGGGCCGTCGGTGGAGATACAACGCCGCTGAGCCGAACCTCAGCCGGTGGTCGCGGCCGTGGTGGTCGTGGCCGTGGTGGTCGCGGCGAGGTGGTCGCCGTCCGTTCGCTCGCATGACACGCGCCGCGGACGATCCACCCCTGCCACGCGATGTGGCCCCGCGCCGGGTTCAGGCCGCCGGTCCGTGCTGCGCGTCCGACCGGCGAGGAGTCTGATCACTTCATGGTTGAACGACCGGGGACGGAGTTCCGGCGGGACCGGCTCACCTGGGTCGCGTACGTGATGCTGGCCTGGTTCGCCTACCTGCAGGCGGCGCCGGGGCTGGTCATCGTGCACCTGCGCGCCGAGCTCGACCTCAGCTACTCGGCGGGCGGGCTGCACGTCGCCGCGTTCGCGGCGGGGAGCATGGTCGCGGGGGTCGCCGCCGCGCGGCTCGAGCGTGCGGTCGGGCGGCGCAGCCTGTTCTGGTCGGCGGCCCTGCTGATGGGCGCGGGTGCGGTCGGGTTGACGGCGGGGCGCGTCGCCGCGGTGACCGTCGGTTCGGTGCTGGTCATGGGGGTCGGCGGTGGGCTGCTGCTCGTGACGATCCAGGCGGCGCTCGCCGACCGGCACGGCGCACTCCGGGCCGTCGCGCTGACCGAGGCCAACGTCGCGGCCAGCGTCGCGTACGTGGTGCTGATCGGCGTGCTGTCGCTCGCCGCCGCGGTGGACGCGGGCTGGCGGGCTGCGCTGCTCGTCTCGCTGGTGGTCCCGGCGCTCGCGTGGTGGCGCAGCCGGCCGCTGGCGATCGACGCGCAGCCGCCGTCGCGGGCGGCGCAGGGCCGGCTGCCCGGGGTGTTCTGGATCGCGGCCACGATGCTGTTCTGCATGGTCGCGGCCGAATGGTGCGTCACCGCGTGGGGCGCGAGCTTCGTCGAGGACGCCGCCGGCGTGTCGACGGACGCCGCGGTCGCGCTGATGGGTGGTTACTTCGGCGGTGTGGTGGTCGGGCGGACCCTCGGCAGCGGGTTGGCCCGGCGGTTCGATCCGGCGCGGTTGCTCGCGCTCGCGCTCGCCGTGACGGCTGCGGGGTTCGCGGTCCTGTGGCCATCGACGGGACCCGGGCAGGCGCTCGTCGGCCTGACCCTGCTCGGGCTCGGGCTCGGCAACCTGTTCCCGCTGGGGCTGTCCGTGGCGGTCGGGCTCGCGCCGGAGCAGTCGGCGCTGGCGAGCGGACGGGCGGTGTTGATGACGTCGTTCGCGGTGCTGCTCGCGCCCCTCACGGTCGGGACGCTCGCGGACGCGAC
>JAEUJO010000048.1 GCA_016794615.1 Pseudonocardia sp.
ACGTCGCGGTGTCGAAGACCTGCACCGTGTGGGCGTCGACGGCGGCCACGTAGCCGTGCCTGCCGTCGGCGGCCAGCGAGACGTCCTGCGGGTGGGTCCCGGTCGGCACGGTCGCCACGACCGCGTCGCGGGTGGTGTCGATGACCGTGAGGGTGTTGTCGTCGTAGTTGACGTTGTAGACGTACGGCAGGTCCGGGTGGGTGAGGACGCTGTGCGGGCTGGTCCCCACGGGCACGGTGGTGAGCACCCGGTCGGTGGCCGTGTCGATCACCGAGATGACGTTGGACTCGTGGTTCGCCGCGTAGAGCCGCGTGCCGTCGCGGGAGACGTCGACCCAGTGCGGGTTGGGTGCCACGGCGATGGTGTCGACGACGGCGGCGCGCGCGGTGTCGATCACCGAGATCGAGCTGGAGTCGTGGTTGGGCACGTACACGCGGCTGCCGTCGGGCAGCACGTCCAGCGCGAAGGGCCGCACGCCGACCGGGATCCTGGCGGTGAACCGCGCGGTTGCCGTGTCCAGCACGCCGACCTCGTTCACCGCGCCGTCGTCGGAGTAGATGCTCACGTAGGCGCGCGCGCCGTCCGGGGAGAAGGTGATGAACTGCGGGCCGCCGTCCGGCACCGGGATCCGGCCGGTGACGACGTTGCGGGCGGTGTCGAAGACGGTCACCGTGCCGGAGGCGCGGCTGGCGATGTAGGCGTAGGCGCCGTTGGGGGCGATCTCCATGTAGCCCGGGGCGGGGCCGACCGGCACGGTGGCGGCAACGGTCGGGACGGCGGTGCTGGCGGTGACCGGCGGAGCGGCGGTGCGGGCGGTGACCGGGGGCGCGGGCGGCGGCGGGTGGGGCACCAGCGTGAGGATCGCGGTGACGCCGGCCGCGCCGAGCAGCAGCACCGCGAGCAGGGCGAGGAGCCGGCCGCGACGCCGCGGGTCGGTCGGCGGCTCGCCGGCCTCCGTCGTGGGCACCGGCTCCTGCGTGGGCAGCGGTTCCGTCGTGGGCCGCGTCGTCGGCGTCGGCAGGATGGTGACCGGGCAGGCCTCGCTGAACAGCGGTGCCGGTGCCCGCGTCTGCGCCGCGTCCGTGTCGAGCCGCGGTGCCGCGGTGTCGGCGGGACCGGGTGGCTCGGCGGTCCCGACGGACGGTGCCTCGGCGGAGGGCGGTGCTGCGAGGTCCGGTCCCTCCGGGGCGTCCGCCGCGTCCTCCGGTTCGGCTTCTGCGGCGTGCGGTTCCTCGGTGCCGTCCCGCTCTCCTGGTGGAACGGGCGCCGCGGGGGCGAGCGCGGCGCCCCCGAGCCGGCCGGGGACGCTCTCCGCCTCGTCGTCGGGGACGGGGTCGTCGGGGAAGGGGACGGGCTCGTCGGGCTCGTCGGGGTCGGGAAGGGCGTCGAGGTCCTCGGTCGCGACGAACAGCTGCCCGCTGCCCGGGCGACGGCGCTGGGCGGGCACGACCGGCCCGGGAGTGCCGGCGTCGTCCGGCGGCTCCGTGTCCGGCCCGTTCGCGACGAGGCCGGACGCCTCGACCCGCTCCTGCTCCTCGACTCGCAACTGTCCGAGTTCGCGCATCACACTCCACCACTCCGGTATCCCGCGCGGCGGGACCGGGGAGGTCGCGGTCTACCGGAGGCTGCGGGTCACCGCCGCGGGTAGCCCGACCGGTGCCGGGCCGCCGCGACGGTAACGGCACGGTGCCGCCCCACCGCGGCACAGCGCGTTCGGCGGTGCCGTACGTGCGCTCAACGTCGGTTCGCCCGGCCGGAGCGGGCGGGCGGTCAGCCGTAGGTGACCGTCTCGTCGTCGCTCTCGTCCTTGGCGAGCTTGCGGGTGAGGAACAGGTACTCCAGCGCCAGCTCCGCCGCCGAGGCCATCGGCCCGGGGTCTTCGGTGCCGCCCGCGTCGAGGCGCCGGGCGATCTCGGTCAGCACGGCCACCCGGGGCAGGGCGGACACGACGACGGCGGCGGGCACGCGGTCCCCCGTGCGCACCGGGGACCGCGACACCGCCTCGGCCAGCGGGGTCAGGTCGAGCCCGCGCAGCCGGGCGCGGGCGGTGTCGGCGGTCGCGCGGCGCAGCAGGTGCGTCAGGGTCTCCGCCTCGCGGCCCTCCTCACCGGAGGCGAACTCCAGCTTGCCGCGCAGCACGTCCGGCACCGACTCGAGGTCGACCGGCCGGGCGGTCGCGTTCGCCTCCCCGGCCACCGCCGCGCGGCGCAGCGCGGCCGCGGCGACGGTCTCGGCCGCGGCGACGGAGAACCGTGCCGACACCCCGGACCCCTGGTCGACCGCGCTCGACTCCCGCAGCGCCCGCGTGAACCGGGCGAGGATCTCCAGCAGGAACAGCGGCACCGGGGCGACGAGGTCGGACTCCTGGCCCATCACCGCCAGCTCGTCGGTGAGCTCCAACGGGTAGTGGGTGCGCACCTCCGCGCCGAAGCGGTCCTTGAGCGGGGTGATGATCCGGCCGCGGTTCGTGTAGTCCTCCGGGTTCGCGCTGGCGACCAGCAGCACGTCCAGCGGCAGCCGCAGCGTGTAGCCGCGGACCTGGATGTCGCGCTCCTCCATGACGTTGAGGAGCGAGACCTGGATCCGCTCGGCGAGGTCGGGCAGCTCGTTGATCGCGACGATGCCCCGGTGCGCCCGCGGGACGAGCCCGTAGTGGATCGTCTCGGGGTCGCCGAGCGAGCGGCCCTCGGCGACCTTGACCGGGTCGACGTCGCCGATGAGGTCCGCGACCGCCGTGTCCGGGGTGGCGAGCTTCTCGGTGTAGCGCTCGGTGCGGTGCCGCCACTCGACGGGCAGCTCGTCGCCCAGCTCGGCGGCGCGGCGGCGGGACAGCGGCGTGATCGGGTGCAGGGGGTGCTCGCCCAGCTCGGCGCCGGCGATCACCGGGGTCCACTCGTCGAGCAGGCCCGCCAGCGCGCGCAGGAGGCGGGTCTTGCCCTGCCCGCGCTCGCCGAGCAGGACGACGTCGTGCCCGGCGAGCAGGGCGCGTTCGAGCTGCGGAAGGACGGTGGACTCGAAGCCGAGGATGCCCGGCCACGGGTCGCGGCCCGCGCGCAGGGCGGCGAGCAGGTTGTCGCGGATCTCGGTCTTGACGCTCTGCGGTACGCCGTGCTCCGACGCGCGCAGCGCGCCGAGGGTGCGGGGAAGGTGTGCGGGGGCTGTCAGGGGCACGCGGGCCACGCTACGCCGCGGTTTCGGCCCCCGGCCCCTCGATCGACGGGCGTCCACGAGGCCGGACCCGGGCGCGGCGATGCACCGAAAGCGGCGTCGGGTGCATCCCACGCACCGAAAGCGGCGTCGGGTGCATCCCACGCACCGAAAGCGGCTTTCGGTGCGTTCCCCGGCTCACCGGATCGCGGTTCAGGGGACGAGCAGCACCAGGGGCGGCAGGGCGACCAGCGCGGCGGCGGCGAGCCGGACCAGCACCGACACCGGCGGCGGCAGGGGCGCGGGCGGCGAGGTGATCCGGTCCAGGCGGCGGTCGAGCGCGGTGACGAACGACCCGAGCGCCGCCGCGGGGGCGGCACCCCCGACCGTGCGCAGCGCGCACGCCAGCTCCGCCGGTCGGGTGTGGGCGGCCGCGACGTCGTCGGCCCGCATCTCGACCAGCGCGGCCACCGCGATCTGGGCGCGGACCATCCCTGGGACGAACGGGGCGGTCGCCCCCCACGCGACGAACGGCAGGACCACGAGGTCGTGGCGTTCGCGCAGGTGGGCGCGCTCGTGGGCGAGCACGGCGACGACCTGGGCGGGGTCGAGCGCCCGCAGCGTGCCCACCGAGAGCACCAGGCGGGAGCGCCGGCCGGGCAGGCAGTAGGCGACGGGCGCGGCGTGGTCGAGCACGTGGGTGCCCGGCACCGCGGGCCAGGGTGTGGCCAGCACGTCGAGCAAGTCGCAGTGGCGCCGCCGCGCACGCAGGGTGCGCAGTGTCGTCGCCGCCGTGACGCCGAGCAACCAGCAGACCAGGCCTAGCCCAAGGGCCAGCCCGAGCAGGTGGCTGGGGCCGACCGCGAGCACCGCACCCGGGTCGGCCCCGAGCACGGCGAGTACGCTGCGCAGGTCCGGGCCCAACGGGGCGATGCCGTACACGGCGCAGGCGCCGACCAGGGCGAGCCCGCCGACCAGCCCGACCGACTGCCACACGAGCAGCGCCCCGACCGGGTCGCGGGCCGGCCAGCGCGCATCCGCGAGGGCGCGGCTCACCGGCTCGGCGAGCCCCACCCCGAGTACCAGCAGCCCCAGCGCCGCGACCTCCACGCCCGAGATCGTGCCAGCTCCGCGTCAGCCCAGCAGGTCGCGGAGCCGGGCGCGTTCCTCGGGCGCGATGGAGCCGACGAAGCGGGCGAGCGCGGCGCTACGGTCCGTAGCGGTGTCCAGCGCGACGTTCATCAGCTCGGCGACGTGGTCCTCCCGGCTGCCGACCGCGCAGTAGTGGTGCGCGCGCCCGTCGCGCTCACGGGTGACCAGGCCCTTGCGCTGCAGCCGGCTGAGCACCGTCAGCACGGTCGTGGTGGCGGGGTTCGTGGTGAGCCCCTCCTGGACGTCGCGGGCCGTCAACGAGCCCGGAGCCGCCCACAAGCGCTCCATCACAGCCCTCTCGAGCTCGCCCAGGTTCGGCACGGAACCGATTCTACGCTTCGCCGACTGCACCTCTACGTCCCGTAGAGCGACACGGACGGCACCCGGTCGGACGCACCCGGTCACCGGATCTGCACCGTGTCGCCGAACCGTGTCGCCGACCTGCAGGTGGGTGACGAACACGCGCGCGTCCTCCTCGTCGCCCGGCGTGATCGTTGCCGAGCGGCCCTGTGTGGTCCGCGGCGAGCTCGACGCACGCCCGGACCGCGGCAGGCACGGCGGCACCTCGGGGACGGGCCCATCCTGCTCGCTGGTGAACCCGTCGGGGTCGGCGGGCGCCCCTGCGGACGTCGTCAGCAGCGACCGGGTGGCGGGCCCCGGTGGTGCCCGCGAGCAGCACCGCCGCCCGGGCCGCCCGGTCGGCCGGCACCGCCGCATTCCGGCCGCATTCTGGCAGGCTGGAACCGGTTTGCGACCTCGGGAGGCGTGCCGTGACCGAATCGGTCGGCCCCGCCGACCTGCGGATGGGGACACCCGCGGCCCGCTGGGTGCTGCTCACGACCGTGCTCGGCTCGGGCGTGGTCATGCTCGACGGCACCGTCGTCAACGTGGCGCTGGAGCGGATCGGCGCAGACCTCGGCGCGAGCTTCAGCGGCCTGCAGTGGACCGTCAACGCCTACACCCTGACGCTGGCCTCGCTGATCCTGCTCGGCGGCTCGCTGGGTGACCGGTTCGGGCGCCGCCGCGTGTTCGTGATCGGTGTGGTGTGGTTCGCGGTCGCGTCGCTGCTGTGCGGGTCGGCGCCGACCCTTCCGCTGCTCGTCGCGGGCCGGGCCCTGCAGGGCGTCGGCGGGGCGCTGCTGACCCCGGGCAGCCTGGCGCTGATCTCCGCGTCGTTCCGCGGGCCGGACCGGGCCGCGGCGATCGGCGCCTGGTCGGGGCTGGGCGGGATCGCCGGAGCGGTCGGCCCGTTCGTCGGCGGCTGGCTGGTGGAGTGGACGTGGCGGGCGGTGTTCCTGATCAACCTGCCGCTGGCCGCGCTGGTGGTCGTCGTCGCGCTGCGGCACGTGCCGGAGAGCCGCAACCCCGAGGCGGCCCCCGGCCTGGACGTCCCGGGCACCGTGCTCGCGGCGGCCGCGCTGGCGGCGCTGACCTGGTCGCTGACCGTCCTCGGCGCGGACGGCGCGGCCCCGGTGCCGCTGGCCGTGCTGGCCGCGGGGCTGATCGCGCTCGCCGCGTTCGTCGCCGTCGAGCACCGGTCGCCGCATCCGCTCGTGCCGCCGCAGCTGTTCGCCGACCGCCAGTTCACCGCGGCGAACGGGGCGACGCTGCTGGTCTACGGGGCGCTCGGCGTCGTCTTCCTGCTGCTGGTGCTGCAGTTGCAGGTCGTCGCCGGGTTCAGCCCGACCGTCGCCGGTGCGGCGCTGCTGCCGGTCACGGCGATCATGCTCGTGTTCTCGGCGCGGGCCGGGGCGCTCGCGGAGCGGATCGGGCCACGGCTGCCGATGACGCTCGGCCCGCTGACCGGCGCGGCCGGCCTGCTCCTGCTGCGCCGCGTCGGGCCGGACGCGAGCTGGTTCGCGGACGTGCTACCCGCCGTCCTCGTCTTCGGGGCCGGGCTGACGCTCACCGTCGCACCGCTGACCGCGACCGTGCTCGCCGCTGCCCCGGACCGGTTCGTCGGCGCCGCCTCCGGGGTGAACAACGCCGTCGCGCGGGCGGCCGGGCTGCTCTCGGTCGCGGTCGTGCCCGGGCTGGCCGGGATCAGCGGCACCGTGTACACCGACCCGGTCGCCTTCGGCGCCGGGTTCCGGACGGCGATGCTCATCGCCGCCGGGCTGCTGGCCGTGGCCAGCGTGGTGTCCTACCTGCTGATCCGGCGCCCGATCCCGGCCCCGGTGGGCGAGCGGGTGCCGGTGCAGCGGTGCCATCACTGCGGAATCGCCGCCCCGCAGGCCCACCCGGCCGACACCCGGAGCTAGCGCAGGCAGCCCAGCCGGGCCCGCACGTAGCGAAAGCGGCTTTCGCTGCATCTACCGCACCGAACGCCGCTTTCGCTGCATCCGCCGGCGCGGGTCGGGGCACCGGCGGGGAGGCCGACCTAGGCTCGCTCGCGTGTTCGGCCCCCCTGCCCCCACCTCGCGCGCCGCGCCGCTGCGCATGCGCCCCCGCGTCGTCGTCGCCGCCGACCCGCGACTGCCGCGCACCGTCCCCGACGGCACCGAGGCCGTCGTCGTCGGCGGCGGGATCGCCGGGGTCAGCGCCGCGGTGGTGCTGGCCGAACGCGGGGTGGCCGTCACACTGCTCGAGGCGTCGCCGACGCTGGGCGGGCGGCTCGGCGCCTGGCCGCACACGCTGCCCGACGGCACGGACCAGGTCGTCGAGCACGGCTTCCACGCCTTCTTCCGGCACTACTACACCTGGCGCGACGTGCTGCGCCGGATCGACCCGGAGCTCGGGTTCCTCCGGCCCGTCGGGGGCTACCCGGTGCTGTCGCGCACCTGGGCACCCGAGGACCTGACCGGGCTGCCCGCGGCGCCGCCGCTGAACCTGCTGGCGCTCTTCGCCCGCTCCCCCAGCCTCGGCCTGCGCGACCTGTTCGGCTCGGACACCGGGCTCGCCGCCGAGCTGCTGGCCTACGACCGCGACCGGACCACCGCCCTGTTCGACGACCTGCCCGCTGCGGCGTTCCTCGCCGGGCTGGGCATGTCGGACCGGGCGCAGGCAATGCTGTTCGAGGCGTTCGCCCGCTCGTTCTTCGCGCAGCCGGGAGCCCTGTCAGCAGGCGAGCTGATCGCGATGTTCCACTACTACTTCCTGGGCAACCCGGAGGGCATCGGGTTCGACGCGCCCGCCACCGACCACCTGACCTGCATCTGGGCGCCCTTCGCAGCCTACCTGGACAAGCACGGCGCGGTCGTGCGCACCGCGACCCCGGCCCGGACGATCGCGCCGGTTTTCGCAGTCGCCAGCCACGCCGACATCGTCGACACGCGGCGGTTCCGCGAAGGGGCCGCGCCTGACGACCGCGACGAGCACCGCTGGCGGGTCGGGACCGACGACGGTGCGTGGACGACGCGGCACCTCGTGCTCGCCACCGATCCGGGCGCCCTGCGCGCCCTGTTCGCGGCCTCCCCCGACGCCGCGCTCGCCGCACCGCGGCTCGCGGCCAAGGCCGCGCAGGTCGTGGTGGCGCCGCCGTTCGCGGTGACCCGGCTCTGGCTCGACCGCGACGTCGCGCCGGAGCGGCCCACGTTCAGCGCGATCAGCCGGGAGCCGACGCTGGACTCGGTGACGGTGTACTCGCGGCTGGAGCGCCCGTCGGCGCGGTGGGCGGCCCGCACCGGCGGGTCGGTCGTCGAGCTGCACTCCTACGCCTGCACGGCGCCGGACGTCGACACGGCGACCGCCCGGATGCGCGCCGAGCTGGCGGCGCTGTGGCCGGAGACCGCGGACGCGCGGGTCGTCCACCTGCAGCAACGGATGGAGGCGACGGCGCCCACGTTCCCGCCGGGGGGCGCCGGCAGCCGCCCGACACCGAGCGGTGAGGCCCGCGGGATCCGGGTGGCGGGCGACCACGTCGAGACCCCGTTCCTCACCGGCCTCATGGAGCGCGCCGCGGCGAGCGGGGTGCTGGCGGCGAACGACGTGCTCGCCGAGGTCGGCGCGGGGCCCGAGCCGATCCGGGGTGTCCCCCA
>JAEUJO010000054.1 GCA_016794615.1 Pseudonocardia sp.
GTCTGGTGCGCCGGCGCGGTCGGAGCGGGTGGCGAAGTACAACCAGTTGTTGCGGATCGAGGAGTCGTTGGGGGACGCGGCCCGGTATGCGGGTGATCTGGCGTTCCCGCGGTACACCCCGGCGGGCTGAGCCCGGCCCCCCGCCCCGCGGGTCGGTCCCCGCGGGGCCGGGGCGGGTCTGGATGTAGCGAAAGCGGCGTTCGGTGCACTCAACGTACCGAATGCCGCTTTCGCTACATCGGTGGCCTGGAAATGCCGAGCACCGAGCGCCGAGCGCCCGGCGGGTCGGGCGGTCTCCGTCACCGCGCCGTGATGACATGTGGTGGTCGACGGGGTCGCCGCCCGGCACCCGGCAAGACCCGGGGAGGGGATGCGCGTGCCGGAGGAGCGGGGCCGGGCCAGGCCCGAACGGGGGCGCAAGCCTGCCCCGCGTCGATCGGGTTCCGCAGCACCGGGACGGGTTCGACGGGAGCCGCGGCTGACGCACGCTCGGGCCCGCGCGGGGAGCGTTGTCGCGGCCACCACCGGCCTGCTTGGACTGTCGTCGACGCGCCGGGCGGCCGTCCTGGCGCTGGTCGTCTGCGCGCTCGCGCTGACGGTCGTCGTCCCGCTGCGCAACTACGTCGCCCAGCGTCAGGAGCTGGCCGCCGTCACGACACAGCAACAGGTGCTGGCGGCCGAGGTGGACGAACTCAACCGCGAGCGGGCTCGCCTGTCCGACCCGGCCGAGATCGCCGCCGAGGCCCGGTCCCGGCTCGGGTACGTCCGACCGGGCGAGGTGCCCTACATCGTCCAGCTGCCGTCCACAGGCGCCGATCGCGCGGCCGACCCGGCGACGGACGGACTGCCCTGGTACCGCCAGCTGTGGCGGGAGGTCGCCGACGGCCCGGCGGGGGCCGGGCCCACCCGCTGAGCGGCGGTCACCGAGAATTGCCGCCGTGCCCCCGATGACGCCTCCCGACGGCGCGACCTGCGCCGGGGTCGACCCTGCCGACGAGGCCGCCGTCGCCGCCCAGCTCGGCCGCAGTCCCCGGGGGCTGCGGACCGTCGCGTCCCGCTGCCCGTGCGGCCTGCCCGCCGTCGTGCAGACCGCGCCCCGGCTCGCCGACGGCACGCCGTTCCCGACGCTCTACTACTTGACCTGCGCGCGGCTCAACTCCCGGATCGGCGGGCTCGAGGCCGACGGCCGGATGCGCGAGATGACCGACCGGCTCGGCACGGACCCGGAGCTCGCCGAGGCCTACCGCCGCGCGCACGAGGCGTATCTCGCCGAGCGCGACGCGATCGAGACCCTCGGTACACAGGTGACCGCAGGCGGCATGCCCACACGGGTCAAATGCCTGCATGTGCACGTCGCCCACGCGCTCGCCGCCGGTCCCGGCGTGAACCCGTTCGGCGACGAGACGCTCGCCGAACTCGGCGAATGGTGGACTTCCGGTCCCTGCGTCACCCCTGTGCCCTGACCGCGCGTCGCCACCGTCGCCGCCGCGAGTCGGGCTACCGGACCGGGGTCACGCGCTCCAGCAGCGTCTCCGTGTGCGCCTCCGCCGGGAGCGTGCCGGCCGTGCGCCACGGGCCGTCGGGCAGGAAACGCGACGACACGAACGCCGATGCCACGTCGTCCGGCGCGTACCGCAGCAGCAGGGACCCCTGCAGGCACAGCGCCAGCATCTCCGCCAGCCGCCGCGCACGCCGTTCCTCTCGACCCCGAAGCTCGGTGCGCAGCTCCTGCACGCCGCGGTCGAACCACGCGTCCATGCCCGCCGCCTCGTCGATCTCGGCCAACACGGCCTCCGCGGAGCCGGGCTCCCGCGTGATCGCGCGCAGCACGTCCAGCGCCGTCACGTTCCCCGACCCCGCCTGGATCGAGTTCAGCGGCGCCTCGCGGTACAGCCGCGGAAGCCCGGAGTCTTCGACGTACCCGTCCCCGCCCAGGCACTCCAGCGCCTCGGCCACGACCGTCGGTGCACGCTTGCACACCAGGTACTTCGCCGCCGGCAGCGCCAGCCGCAGCAGCTCGCGCTCCTCGCGGTCCACGGCGCCTGCCAGCCGGAGCCCGAGGGCGGTCGCCGCCTCCGACTCCAGCGCCAGATCCGCCACCACGGCCTGCATCAACGGGGCGTCGGCGAGCCGAGCACCGAACGCGCTGCGGTACGCGACGTGGTGCGCAGCCTCCGACAGCGCGATCCGGATCAGCCCTGCCGAGCCGAGGACGCAGTCGAGCCGCGTCATCGTCACCATGGTCAGCACGGTCGCGATTCCGCGGCCTTCCTCGCCCAGGCGCCACCCGACGGCTCCGGTGTACTCGACCTCGGCGGATGCGTTCGCGCGATTGCCCAGCTTGTCCTTGAGCCGCAGCAGGTGCATCCCGTTCCGGTTGCCGTCGGGCAGCACGCGGGGCATGACGATGCAGGTCGGCCCGTCCGGCGCCAGCGCCAACGTCAGGAACAGATCACTGCACGGCGCGGACGTGAACCACTTCCGCCCGGTCACCCGGTAGGTGCCGTCGGCGGCCCGCTCCGCCCGCGTCGCGACCGCCGGCAGGTCCGAGCCGCCCTGCACCTCGGTCATCGACATGCCCGCGAGCAGCCCGGCCTTGCCGTCCGGTGTCCCCGGGCCGGGATCGTAGTGCTGGGCACGTAGCCCGGGTTCGAACCGCTCCGCGAGCTCCGCGTCGTGCCGCAGCGCGGGGACGGCCGCGTACGTCATCGAGATCGGGCAGCAGTGGCCGTTCTCCAGCTGGTTCATCAGGTAGAACCCCGCCGCACGGGCGACATGCGCGCCCGACCCGGCGGGGGCGACCCACGGCGTTGCGTGCAGGCCCCACCCGACGGAGGTGTCCATGAGCCAATGCCACGACGGGTGCAGCTCGACGTCGTCGACCCGCCGGCCGTACCGGTCGTGGGTGCGCAGCACCGGCGGGTGGGTGTCGGCCAGCCGGGCGTGCGCGCGGGCCTCGGCCGAGCCGACGACCTCGGCCAGCGAGGCGAGGGTCGGCAGGGCGTCGCCCGCACCCTCGCGGTGAACCGCGTCGGCGAGAGCGGGATCGCACGCGAGCGGGTCGAAGCCGGAAAGCGGCGGAGGCTGATTCCCGACACCGCCGGTCTCCGCCACGTGGGGGAGGGTATAGGCGCAGGCCCGGGCCGTGGGGAGCAACCTTTGCGTACGGTGGGCGCGTCGTCGGTTCCGAGGGCTGGGGAGTGCGCATGGCGCGGGTGGCCGCTGTCGACTGTGGGACGAACTCGATCCGCCTGTTGGTCGCGGACCTCACGCAGGCCGGGATGCGGGACGTGCACCGCGAGATGCGCGTGGTCCGGCTCGGGCAGGGCGTCGACGCGACGGGCGTGCTCGGGCCCGAGGCGATCGAGCGCACGCGGGTCGCCCTCGCCGACTACACGGCGATCATGCTCCGCAAGGGCGTGGAGCGGGTGCGGATGGTCGCGACCTCGGCCACGCGCGACGCCGCGAACCGCGACGACTTCTTCACCATGGTGCGCGCCACCCTCGGCGTCGAGGCCGAGGTGATCTCGGGGGACGAGGAGGCGCGGCTGTCGTTCGTCGGCGCGGTCGGCGAGCTGGACCCCGACGACGGCCCGGTCGTCGTCGTGGACGTCGGCGGCGGCTCGACGGAGGTCGTCGTCGGTGACCTGACCGACGACGGACCGGTCGTCCGCGCAGCCCGGTCGGTGGACATCGGCTGCGTGCGCCTGACCGAGCGTTGCCTGCCGGACGACCCGCCGACCGCGGAGCAGGTCGAGAAGGCGCGGGCGGTCACGGCGGAGATCCTCGCCGGCGCCTTCGCGGCCGTACCGGTGGAGGGCGTGCGGACGTGGGTGGGCGTCGCGGGCACCGTGACCACGCTGTCCGCGCTGGCCATGGGCCTGCCGGCCTACGACGCCGACGTCATCCATCTGTCCCGACAGCCACTGCCCGACCTGCACCGCGTCACGGCCGGGCTGCTCGCCATGTCCCGCGAGCAGCGGGCCGAGCTCGGACCGATGCACCCCGGGCGGGTCGACGTGATCGGCGGCGGCGCGATCGTCGTCGACGAGCTGGCCCGTGAGCTGCACACCCGGGCCGGCATCACCGAGCTGGTCGTGAGCGAGCACGACATCCTCGACGGCATCGCCGTCTCGCTCGCATGACGTTCGCGAACCTGATCGAGCTCGACGCCGCGCTCGTCGACTGCTGCGCCTGCCCCCGGCTCGTCGCCTGGCGCGAGCAGGTGGCGCGGGACAAGCGCGCGGCGTACCGCGACGAGGAGTACTGGGGACGCCCCGTGCCCGGCCTCGGACCCCCCGACGCTCCGCTGCTGATCGTGGGCCTGGCCCCGGCCGCGCACGGCGGCAACCGCACCGGCCGGATGTTCACCGGGGACCGCAGCGGCGACGTCCTCTATGCCGCCCTCCACGCGGTGGGGCTGGCGAACCAGCCGACGTCCGTCCGCAGGGGCGACGGCCTGGAGTTGTCCGGGACGCGGATCACGGCGCCGGTGCACTGTGCGCCGCCGGACAACAAGCCGACCCCCGACGAGCGTGACCGCTGCGGCCGCTGGTTGGCCGCCGAGCTGGACCTGCTCGCGCCCACGCTGCGCGCCGTCGTCGTCCTCGGTGCGTTCGGCTGGCAGGCGCTGCTCCCGGTGCTGGCGCGGGCGGGCTGGGTCGTGCCCCGGCCGCGACCTCGCTTCGGGCACGGCGTGCACGTCACGTTCGCGCCCGCCACCCCCGACCGTGTGCCGCTGCAGCTGTTCGGCAGCTACCACGTGAGCCAGCAGAACACCTTCACCGGACGGCTCACTCCCGACATGCTGGAGGAGGTCCTGGCAGCGGCGGTGGGTGCCGCAGCCGGTGTGTCCTGAGGGGGATGCGGACATGGCGAAGTGCGAGACCTGCAACGGAACGACGAAGTGCCCGAGATGCAACGGGACGACGAAGTACTGGTCCCTGGCCCATGCCACCTACACGCCGTGTACGTGCAAGGGCGGACGGTGCTGGGCGTGCGGCGGGAAGGGCCGTACGCGAGCGGCCGGGCGGGAGTGCCCCGAGTGCAAGGGCAAACGGCGCTGCCCGACGTGCGACGGCAGCGCGCAGCACGGGTCGTTTCTCGGGAAGGTCAAGTGCAAGGCGTGCCGGGAGAGCGGGAGGTGCCGCGCATGCAACGGAACCGGTGAGGCGTAGAGGGGCTCCTGAGCGTGGCGGGACCACCCGGCGGCGGGTCGAGAAGTGGTGCGTGTCACACTGTGCGGTGACCGGTCACAGCTCCCCGAACACGACCGGAAGGTGGTCGAGCCATATGGAGACCTGCAGGACTTGTAACGGTGACGGTCGCTGCCTCAGCTGCGGCGGCTCCGGCACAGTCGGAACGTGGATCACTCACCGCTGCGACACCTGCCACGGCAGGCGCGTGTGCGGCCGGTGCAGCGGCTCCGGCGAGGTCAAGAAGCACTCGCGATAACCGGTGCCGTTCCACCGCGCGACCGGCGACGCACTGATCGCCATTCGCGTGGGTCTGCCGGGGTCGATCGCCGGTTGGGCGTGGTCATGGTCGTCGAACCGACGCCGGACGCGCTCAATCGGTGATCGCCACCGGGGCCGTCGGGTTCAGGGTGCGCGCCTACACTCGCGACCTCGCCCCCGTAGCCCAACCGGCAGAGGCAGGCCCCTTAAAAGGGTCCCAGTGTGGGTTCGAACCCCACCGGGGGCACCCAACGCACAAGGCTCGAACCTTGGCCCTTTGAATCAAGGGCTGGGGTTCGGGCCTTGTCTGCGTCTGCGGCCCAGGTGAGGGCGTTGGCGCTGATGTCGGGGTCGAGCAGCATCTCGAAGGGCCGGTTGTTCTCGACGCGCAACTCGTCGTCCTCATCGACGTAGACCTTGGTGAAGAAGGCTTGGTTGCACAGGCGGCGGTTGGCATCGTCGCAGCGGTGGTGAATGTCGGTGCTTGGCTCCGTTCTGGTATTGTTCTGGTACGGGGCCAGGATGTTCTGCGCCTCATCGCGCGTGCTGGGCGGTTCGACTCTGAAAATCACCGGCATGCTGCTACCTCCGCTCCGTGCGTGTCGCCGCATCCTGTGCCGCGCCGTGGTGCGCCCGTCCTGGTATGACGAGCGCGACGGCGATGGCTGCGACGACAGCTATCGCACATGAGGCCCACAGGGCCGCCACGAAGCCTGTCGTGAGTGCGGCCGGTCCGGTGCCCGCCTCGTTGGCCTGGGCGTCGGCCAGAAGAGCGAGCAGGGCCAGGCCGATCGCGCCGCCGCCTTGGTATGAGGTGGTCGCGAGTCCCGAAGCAGCCCCGGCGAGCTGTGGTGAGGCGCCCGATGTGCAGATCACGAACGAGCACACGATGGCGATCCCGAGACCGAAGGCCCACACAGCGGCGGGCAGGGCGAAGGTGAGCAGCAGACCGCCATCGGGACGCATGAGCGCCGCCCAGCAGGCAAGCGCTCCCGCCTGAAGCCCGAGGGCACCCATCAGGGTGTTCGCCCCGAGTCGCAGCAACCGCGGAGCGGCCTGAGTGCCCGCCAGCATCGCGGCCGGCACGGGGAGATAGATCAGCGCCGCCGCCAGCGGGTCCAGACCTCGAACCTGTTGCAGGAAGAGCGTGGTGATGAAGAAGGTGCAGAGCAGGATCGTGCCGACCAACACGAAGACCACGTTGCCGGTCACGATGGTTCGCGATCGCAACAGCTCACGCGGGATCAGGGGATCGCTGGCGGTGGCCTGGCGGATGCTGAAGATGATCAGCATCGCCACGGCGGCCCCGAACTGTGACAGGGTCAGCGCAGACCCCCAACCTTGTGCTCCACCGCGCAGCACGGCCACGGTCAGCAGGATCAGGCCGCAGGTCAATCCCACGGCGCTGACCACATCCAAGCGTGTCCCCGTCCGTCGCTTACCCTTAGGGAGCAGGCGCAGTCCGGCCACGACCACGACCAGGCCGAACGGAATGTTGATCAGGAAGATCCAGCGCCAGTCCGCGGCGGTGAGCGCGCCACCGAGCACCAGGCCGACGGGTGCGGCAACACCGGCCATGCCGCTGAATAGGCCGAGTGCCTTGTTCCGTGCGCTGCCCTCTGGAAACAGGTCGGTGATCAGCGCGATCGCCGAGGGCATGGCCGTCGCGGCTCCGATGCCTTGACCGACCCGGCTGCCGATCAGGTGCCACGGCTCGACAGCGATCGCGCACACGACGGAGAAACCGGTGAAGGTCACCACACCGGCCAGGAACAGTACCCGGCGGCCCACCAGATCGGTCGCGCGCCCGGCGACCAGCATGAACCCGGCCAGGCCGATGAGGTAGCCGTCGACGATCCAGGCCAGCATGGTCGGCGAGAAGCCGAGAGACTCGCCGATGGTCGGCAAGGCGATGTTCACGATCGAGGCGTCCATGACCGCGAGGAGCTCGATGAGCGCCAGGACACCGAACGCCTGCCAGGGACCCCGGCGGCTCATGTCCCCGCGCCGCCGGCTGCTTCGACCCGCTGTCCGGTCAGCCAGCCACTGTCATCGGATGCCAGGAACGCGACGATGCCCGCGATGTCGTCGGTCCCGGCTACTCGGCCCAGGGGCGACAATGCCGAGACGAATGACCTGGCCTGGTCGTGCGCCAGCCAGTCGGTGTTCATGTCGGTGTCGACCACGCCCGGTGCCACCGCGTTGACCGTGATGCCACGGGGGCCGAGATCCTTGGCGAGGGCGACGGTGAAGGGGTCAAGCGGAGCTTTGCTCATGGCGTAGGCGGCCAGATACCCCTCGACGCCACCACGCGTGAGGTTGGACGACAGGTTGATCACCCGGCCGCCGTCGCGCAGGATCGGCAGGAGTGCCTGGGTCACGAAGAAGACCGCCCTGGTGTTGATGGTGAAGAGGCGGTCGAACTCCTCCTCAGTCACCTCGGCGACAGGCGCGCGTACGTCCCCGATGCCCGCGTTGTTGACCAAGATGTCGAGATGACCGGTGTGTTTGACCAGGCCGTGCCGAACCTGGGATGCGGCGTCCGGGTCCGCGAAGTCCGCCCACACGGTGAAGGCCTCGCCACCCGCATCGGCGATCGTTTCAACTGCCGCGATGGCGGCGCGCTCGTCGTGCCCGTAGTGAATGCCGACTCGGGCGCCCTCGCTGCCCAGCCGTTCGGCGATCGCTCGGCCGATGCCTCGTCCACCTCCGGTGACCAGAGCTGTCTTGCCGTCAAGTACACCCATCACACACCTCGTCCATATCTGTAGGGGTCATTCCAGAATTACGGTACCACGTTCTGTAGTGTTCGCTGTAGAATGTCTGGTATGACCGGCACCCGCGGGCGCCCGCCCGGCTTCGACCGAGACGCCGTGCTGCGCGAGGCGATGCTGGCGTTCTGGCGTCACGGGTACGAGGGGGTCTCCATCGCGGACCTCACGGCCATCACCGGCCTGCAAGCGTCCAGCCTCTACGCGGCGTTCGGCAGCAAGCGCGAACTCTTTGACCTCGCCGTGGACTGCTACGCCGAGGAGTTCGGCAGCTACGTCACGCGCGCGCTCGACGGACAGCCCACCGCGTATCTCGCGGTGCAGCAACTGCTGCGCGAGGCGGCCAAGACGCAGACTCTTCCGGGGCTGCCGCACGGCTGTCTCATCATCCAGGGCGCGACCAACACTCCGCCCAGATCAGCCGACGTCGCAGAAGGGCTAGCCCGACGACGCACGATGACGGTCACATTCGTCCAGCAGCGCATCAATACCGACATCGACGCCGGAGTCCTCCCCGCCGGCACCGACGCGCGGCGTCTCGCTGAATACATCGTCGCCGTTCAGCAAGGCATGGCCCAACGAGCGAGGGATGGCGCGGGCAGGGAGACGCTCGAAGCAATCGCCGAGGCGGCCATGTCGAGCTGGCCGGCCGAGGTCCGTTAGCGAGGTCGCAGCCGGACGCGTGTCGCAGAGCGCCGGTCAAAGATGACCGGCCGAACGTAGCCGGTCAGCGGTACCGCACCGGCCCCGACTCCGACCCTCCCGCACCGTCCAGCAACTCGCGTGACTCCGCCAGACTATCCGTGAGAACTCACGGTCCCGAGCGCCTCCTCCTGGCCCACGAGGCACTTGGCGTAGATCTGCAGCAGCACCGCGAGACTGTGCCCGGTCCACTCGGCGACCTGGGTGGAGGGCACCCCGGCGTTGAGCCAGGTCGACACCGCGGCGTGGCGCAGGTCGTACGGCTGACCGGCCAACGGCGACGCCACCTCCGCCGCGCTCAGCGCGTCCTTGCGGGCCTCGCGCCACACCCGGCAGTACGTGCTCCCCGCCAGCTCGCCGCCGCGGACGCCACGGACGCCGCGGACGCCGCGGAACAGCTGGCCATCGGGCGCGGTGCCGAACGTCGACAGGTGCACGTGCAGCAGCGAGGTCAACGCCGGAGGACACGGGACGATGCGGGTCTCGCCCCTGGCCCGGTGCTTGAGCTGGCGCTCCTCGCGGCGCCGGCCGCTGTCGGTCCATGAGGCGCCGGCCTCCGGGGTCGACGACTCCAACAGCAGCTCGCCCCAGCCTTCCGCTGGCAGCAGCAGGTTCGCCTTCCGCAGCGTGGACGCATCGTCGGGCGCACAGTGCCGCGTAGTACATGGCCCCGAAGAACCCCACCAGCGCCGGCCCGCTCGGCTTTTGCTGCGCCACGGCCGCCAGCAGTGCCCGGGCCCGCTCGGGATCGACGACGGCGCGCCGGTTCACGGTGGCGACGATCCGTGGCGCCTTCCGCGGGCGCCGAGTGATCGGGTTATGAAGGAGGAGCTTGCGCTCGACCGCGTACGCCGCGATGTTGACCGGCACTCCGCGCTCACGCTGCACCGTCCCGGGCGCGGCCGCCGAGCCGTCGACCTTGAGGGAGAGGACCTGGCCGCCGGTCGGGTGCAGGGGGCCGGCGACGAAGTCCTCGATGGCCTTGATCGTCTCGTCGGGCACCCATCCGGCGCGGATGCGCAGGGTTATCGGTGTTAGCCGACGCCAGTCCGCGCCAGTCGACAGCGCTGCCGAATCGCTCTCTACGAGATCGAGATAGATCGAGATCGGGATCAAGGCGCCGCCTTCGGCGGCGCGGGCCGGCCACGCCGGCCTGCCCTCTACCTCCGGCCCGGGGCTGGCCACCGTCCGACTACAGTGGCGTCCACCGCGACCTCGATCCTGCAACCGCGCGTCGGCAGCCACGCGCGCGCTACCACTGCAACGAAGGCACCGCCGCTGCTCCTCGCAGTCGCTCCGACCGCCTTGGCGTCAGCGGGCGAACTGATCGGTGAACCACCGCGTCAGTACCTCGTCGACTGCCTTGACAGCAGGGAGTTGCGGAGCAGGCTCCAGGCCCGGCTCCTCGGCCAATGGATGCGCCAGGTCCGGCACGGTGATCAGCTCGACCTCGCCTGACCGCGCGTACCGCTCTCGAAGGGCGTTCACCAGGGCGTCTGCGTCCTCGCGAAGGTCTGGATGATCCTGCTCTCCGCTGATCACCAGCAGCGGCCGCTGCGCAGTGACGGCCTCAGCGCGGGTAACGAAGTCGAGCTCGTCGGCCACCTTGTCCGACTCCGCAGTCCATTGATACGGATGACCTGCGAGGGCCTCGACGAGTCCGACAATCGACCTTATCCGCACCGCCGGGTTGACCAACGCCGCCGCTCGGATTGGCGTCGTTCCCGAAGTCAGCACCTGCAACGCCACGGCACCGCCGAGCGAGGCGCCAAGAATGCTCACCGGCTTGTCGTCGATCGGCAACTGCTCGCGCACCGCGGCCAGCGCCGCCGGGAACTCCTCAGCGGCCTGATAAACGAACGGGGCCAGGAAGGCCAGCAACGCGTCCTTGCGCGCGAGTTCGATGGCGGCATCGAGGCGGCCGTCGACCATTCGGGCACCACACATCGGCATGCCCAGGTGCACTCGCCACGCAGGCACTCCTGTCATCGGCAGTGCTGCCGCAAACGCCGCGTCCGTCCGAGGCGCGTCCAGCATGTGCCACGTCACGATCAGCGGCGCTGGCCCATCGACGGCTCCAACCGGTGCGAGCGCTGTGAACGGCACCCCGGCTGCTGTGCCACTGATCGTCTGCATATCTCCCCTTCGTTCGGTCGCGGGTTGCCACCGTAGACAGCCGCCCAGGGCCGCGACTCCTGTTCCGCCCGTCGATGAAAATTCGGCTTGTAGTGAACCGATCGGGCTCCGCCCGCACCCGGCACCGCTCAGAGACCAGGGGGGAAGGGCGCCAGGGGTGGGGGAGAAGGACACCCTGGGTTGCCCTGCGCCGAATACGTGCCGAAGTTCCGGACGATCACGGCCGGGGGAGCGGGAACGTGCAGGTCAGGTTGAGGCTCTCGTCGAGTTTCCCCTTGAAAGGGTCCCGGTGTGGGTTCGAACCCCACCGGGGGTACCGCCGCTCACCCGCTCCGACCTGCAACGACGTCCGCCAGCTTGATCGTCGTCTGCCCGGTGGTGTCCGGCCCGGGCCGATCGCCGCCCCGGCTACCCGGTCGACCCCGCTCGGACGACGACCGCCCCGCAACGACGGTGCCGGCCACCAGCTCGCGTGGCCCGCCGTAAGCCACTGCTCACGGCTGTACCTGCCCGATCACCTCGTAGGTGGCCTGGACCACACCGCTGCCGAGCCGCCGCTCGCGGCGCAACCTCAGATCCCGACGCACACCCGCCGACAGCACCGGGATACCGCCGCCCAGCAGGACCGGGCACCACAGCAGCTCCACCACGTCCACCAGATCCAGCCGCAACGCTTCGGCGGCCAGCGTCGGCCCCCCGATGGTCAGATCACCCCGGCTCGCTGCCTTGATCCCGGTCACCACCTGCGCGTCGAGCTCCCGTTCCACCCGGGTGCGCCGCGTGTGCACTTGCGGCGACGTCGAGGAGAACACGACCTTGTCCGCCTCCTGCCACATCGCGGCGAACCTTGCGGACTGGGGGGACTGCTCGGCCACCGCCGGCTCGGTCTCCCACACCGCCATCGTCTCGTACGTCCGCCGCCCGTAGAGGTACGTGCCGACGTCCGCGAGGCCCGTCGTCAGCACCGACATGATCTCTTCGGCGTACGGCGCCCCCCACGAGTAGTCCCCGTCGCCGATGAATCCGTCCAACGACGCCGGCGTCAAGTAGATCAGTCGTCCCATGCTCGGTCCCTTCATCGCCGCCGTGGCCCACCCACGCGGAGATCGTCCTCTGCCAGGGCGGACCGAGGTCGACCGCGGTTCTCATCGCGATCGGCAAGACTGATGCCTCCGGCGGCCGGGCTCCGCCCCGAACCCGACACCTCAGAGATCGGGGAAAGGGCACCGGGGGCGCGCCGCGAGGAGATCACACCCAGGCCGGGTCGCGCGAGGAAGGACACCCGAGGCCTGCCGCACCGCCTGCAGGAGGTGCCCGGCCCCGCTGCCAGCATCGGCACATGGTCGAACTCAGGGACGCGACGCCGGCCGACGCTCACGCTCTCGCCACCGTGCATGTCGCGTCCTGGGGTGCCGCCTACCAAGGCCTGATGCCCGACGAGGTCCTCGCCGGCCTGTCAGCGCCCGAACGTGAGCCCGAACGTGAACAGCTCTGGTCGGCCCGACTCACCGCCCCGGCGGCACGGACCGGCGTCGTGGTGGCGTCCGAATCGGGCCAGGCGCCACCGACACCCACACCGCGCCGTGTGCCGCCTGCGCCACACACCCGCCGTTGTGAGGCTCGGCGGGTGTCGACGTCGCCGGGCAGGTACCGCCCGGGGACGATGGCCATCCTGTGGCCCGCTCGGTCAGGCCGAAAGTCCCTCGTGGGATTTCTTGCCAGGCAGCACAGTGAGGCAGTTCGAAATCGTTTGCACAGCGATGGAGCGCAACGTGGAGGACATCCCCCTCGCCCCCAGCGAGATGCAGGAGCTGGAGCGAGCCGAGTGCTTGCGCCTCCTCGCCCATTGCGCGGTCGGTCGGGTCGCGTTCACTGACGGTGCGTTGCCCGCGGTGCAGCCGGTCACTTACCACCTCGACGAGGAGGAGGTCGTTTTCCGGACCAAGAACGGCAGCAAGCTCGCTGCCGCCACCCGGCACGCTGTCGTCGGGTTCGAGGTCGACGACTTCGACCTGGAGGCGCGTACCGGATGGAGCGTGCTCGGCATCGGCGAGGCCTACGAGATCGTCGATCCGGCGCGCCTCGCCGCACTCGCCGACACGCTCACCGATCCGTGGGTGAAGGGACACGACGCCCATACGATCGCGATCCCACTGCAGCTCGTCACCGGTCGCCGCCTCGTCGCCGATTCCTAGTGACGGGGCACTAGCCGCCCCAGCCGGGCTCGATGCTCACCGGGCGAGGTTGGCGCTGATCAGGCTGGTGACGTCGGCGGAGGGCCGGTGTGGAGCGCGGCATCACGGAAGATCGCGGCGTTGTTCACGCAGCCGGACAGGACGGCGGAATCGTCGGCGGCCCGCTCGTTGGTGGCCGGGTCGTCCGCGCTGCCGGTCACGGCGACGATCGGCGGTCCGGCGGGTTGGCCGCGACCCAGGACCGAGGGGAGATCGGCCGTCCGCAGCTCGGTACGGCTCACGCGAAGCCGAACACGGGAGGGAAGGCCAGCACGACCGTCCACGCCCAGGCGGCGTAGACGATCACGTACCGGGTCTGCCAGCTCTCCAGCCGGGCGAAGGGGAGCCGACCGCGCACGAACCGGAGGAACAGCCAGGCCGACCAGGCCAGGTTGGTGAGCAGGATGATGTTCTCGCCCAACGCCGCGGTCTTGTTGGGGCTCAAGCCCCACTCCGTGATCCGGCTGGTGATCGCCAGCAGCACGACGACGTCGATGATCAGAGCGGTGACGACGAGCGCGAGCTGCAGGCGGTCGAAGAGACCGGGGCGGGCCGCGGGGTCGCGGGCGGAGATGGCGTACAGCAGCAGGCCCAGCACGATGACGAGCAACAGGTCGAAGAGGATGAGCGCATCACGCTCGACGTCGACGCCGTTGTCGGTCCAGATCATGGCGACCAGGAACGCCAGCAGGGCGACTGCGAAGAGGGGTGTGAAGACGCGGGTGAGCACCGGCGCCATGTTCTCGACGACGCTCTGCTTGGCCTCCACCAGCCATGCGGACACGACGACCGCGGCCATCGCGCCGCACGGCAGCAGCCACGATTGGACGAATCCCTCGGCATCGAGCCCGATGGCGAGAAAGGTGTTGATCGTGATGGCGCTGAGCGCGCCACCGCCCAGCGCGATGAGGACGAAGTAGATCAACCACTCGCCACTGAAGCGGATGAAGTCCATCCGCCGCCGCCCCGAACGCCATTCACCGCCCGCGTAGGCGACACCGACGACGAGCCACAGTGCGAGCGGCAGGTGGATCGCGGTGAGCACGACGCTTTGTGAGCCGCCGGCCAGTGGATACGCGTTCGCGGCGACCGCGCCGAGGGCGAACATCAGAGTGACTACCGCGATGACGCGACGCCCGGCGCGGCGTTGCCACACGAAGTAGGCGGCCAGCGCCGGCAGCGTGAAGAGGCTGAGGTTCCGCGCGTAGAAGCCGGAGTCGTCCCCGGACAGGCCGTGCCCGAACCAGCTCGGCACCTTGATCGCGACGGCCGCGACCGCTGCGCACAGCACCATGACGACCAGCTCGCGCCGGGAACGCGCGCTGGCGTTCGGCTCCCCGGGCAGCACCAGCTGCTTCCACAGCCGCTCCGAGTGCTCGCGCGCGAACTCCCGCGACAGCTCGTCGAGGCCGCCCATGCGCTTGACGGCGATGAGGAACGCCTCGTCCGCGCGCAGGCCCGCCTCGGTCAGCTCGGTGATCCTGGTGCGGAGATGGTCTTCCAGCTCCTCGGTGTCGGCCTGGTGCAGCTCGCGGCGGCGCCGCACGTAGGCCCGCCACTCGGCGATCTGGCCTTCCAGCCCGCTGTCGCTGGCGAGCGTCATCGCCCCGCCTCCCACGACGGTGCCGCGATCGGCCGGATGGGCTGGGTCGTGGTCCAGACGCCCCGCAGGGCGTCGACGACGGCGGCCCACTGGCGGCGCTGCTCCGCGAGCTCGGCCCGGCCCTGGTCGGTGAGGCGGTAGTACCTGCGGCGACGTCCGCCGGGTGGGGTCGCCCAGGTCGCCTCGACATGCCCGACCCGCTCGAGGCGGTGCAGCAGCGGGTAGAGCAGGCCGTCCGTCCACTCCAGCTGGCCGCCCGACAGCTCGTCCACCTGCTTGAGGATCGCGTAGCCGTAGCTCTCGCCTTCCGCGAGGATCCCCAGCACGAGGGGCGTCGCGGAGGCCGCGACGAGGTCTTTGGTGATGTGCATGCGCCCGCCTTGACCCTAGAACTGCAATGCATCGTAGCTCTAGGGTTC
>JAEUJO010000329.1 GCA_016794615.1 Pseudonocardia sp.
GAACTCGACCGGCCGCTCGAGCTGCGCGTACGTGCAGGACTCCGGCTCGCGGTCCGGGCGCCACCGCACGAACTGGGCGGTGTGCCGGAAGCGGACGCCCTCCATGTAGTCGTAGCGGACCTCGACGACCCGCTCCGGCCGCAGCGGGACGAACGAGAGGTCCTTGCCGGCGTTCCACCTGCTGTACTCGTTCTTGCGCGGCGTGCGCTCGCCCTGCTCGTGTGCCGCCCAGTTCCACGGGTGGCCCTCGAAGGTGGTCACGAGCGGCTGGAGCTCGATCATCAGCTCGCGGCGTACGTCCATGGGGAGGGCCCCGACGACGCCCACCGACGCCAGCAGGCCCCGGTCGTCGAACAGGCCCAGCAGCAACGAGCCGATCGCGTCCGGTCCGGACTTGTGCACGCGGTAACCCGCGACCACGCAGTCCGCGGTCCGCTCGTGCTTGATCTTCGCCATGACCCGCTTGTCCGGCTGGTAGGTCAGGTCCGGCGGTTTGGCGATCAGCCCGTCCAGCCCGGCGCCCTCGAACATCTCGAACCAGCGCCGCGCGGTGTCGAGATCCCGGGTCAGGGGCGTGACGTGCACCGGGGGCGCGGCGGCGGACAGGCACTCCTCCAACAACGCGCGGCGGCGTTCCAGGGGCTCCTCGGTGAGGTCGTCTCCGCCGAGGGCGAGCAGGTCGAAGGCGATGAAGCTCGCGGGAGTCTGCTCGGCCAGCAGGTTCACGCGGCTGGCGGCGGGGTGGATGCGCTGCTGGAGTGCCTCGAAGTCGAGCGTGTTGCGGGCGGTGTCGGCGACGACGATCTCACCGTCGATCACCGAGCGCTCCGGGAAGTTCGCGAGCACGGCGGCGACGACCTCGGGGAAGTACCGGGTCATCGGCCGCTCGTTGCGGCTGCCGATCTCGACCTCGTCACCGTCGCGGAAGACGATCGACCGAAAGCCGTCCCACTTCGGCTCGTAGAGCCGGCCGGGCGGGATCTCGGCGACGGGTTTCGCCAGCATCGGCTTGACCGGCGGCATCACGGGGAGCTGCACACCGCACAGTCTGCCCCGTCAGGCGTTCTGCGCGGCGAGTTGGCCGCAGGCGGCGGCGATCTCCCGCCCACGGGTGTCGCGGACGGTGCACGCGACCCCGGCGGCCTGAACGCGGCGGACGAACTCGTCCTGCACCGCGCGCGGCGAGGCGTCCCAGCGGCTCCCCGGGGTGGGGTTGAGCGGGATGAGGTTGACGTGCACCCGCTTCGTCCCGATCCGCCGGCGCAGCAGCGTGCCGAGCAGCTCAGCGCGCCACGGCTGGTCGTTGACGTCGCGGATCAGTGCGTACTCGATCGAGACGCGGCGGCCCGTCGTAGTCGCGTAGCGGCGGGCGGCGTCGAGGACCTCGCCGACCTTCCAGCGGTTGTTGACGGGGACCAGCGTGTCGCGCAGCTCGTCGTCGGGCGCGTGCAGGGAGACGGCGAGGGTGACGGGAATCCCCTCGGCGGCCAGCTTGTCGATGGCCGGGACGAGCCCGACGGTCGAGACCGTGACGCCGCGCGCGGAGATCCCGAGACCGTCCGGCGCGGGGTCGGTGATCCGCCGCAGTGCCGCGACCATGCGCTTGTAGTTGGCCAGGGGCTCGCCCATGCCCATGAACACGACGTTCGACAGCCGGGTCGGCTCCCCCAGCGCCCCATCGCGAGCTGCTGCGGCGGCCTGGCGCACCTGGTCCACAATCTCGGCGGTGGACAGGTTGCGCTCCAGACCACCCTGACCGGTCGCACAGAACGGGCACGCCATCCCGCAGCCCGCCTGGCTGGAGATGCACGCCGTGGCCCGGTCCGGATAGCCCATGAGCACCGACTCGGCGAGCGTGCCGTCGTGCCCACGCCACAGCGTCTTGCGGGTGGTGCCGCTATCGCAGGTCTGTTCCGTCACGGGGGTGACCAGCGGCGGGAGCAGCGCGGCGAGGTCCTCCCGGGCGGCGGCGGGCAGGTCCGTCATGGCGTCGACGTCCGCGGTGAACCGGCCGAAGTAGTGGCGGCTGAGCTGGTCCGCCCGAAACCCGGGCAGGCCCAGCTCGCCGACGGCGGCCCGCCGGTCGGCGGGGTCGAGGTCGGCGAGGTGGCGCGGCGGCAGCGCGCGCTTGGGGGCGTCGAAGACGAGGGGCAGGGCGGTCATGTCCCCTCCAGTGTGCCAGCCTCCCTCGGGCGCCTCGTCGCCCGGCGAGGTGGGTCCGGGGTACGCGGGATCCGGCTGGCCGTCAGCGCCGGATACGGTTGCGTAGCTGCGTGGTCAGCCCCGCCTGCTGCGCCGCGGCCGCCCACAGCAGGACGCCGCCGACCAGGCCCACCACGCCCTGGGACTCGGTGGCACCCGCCGAGTTCAGCGCGAGGACGGCGCCGCCTGCCCCCAGGAGCATCAGCGCCGCGCCGAGCGCGATCAGGCTGCGGCGGTCCAGCAACGAGGCGAGCGGCAGCAGCAGCGCCCCACCCACCGCGACGGTGACCGGCACCGTCAACTCGGCGCGGCCCGTCGCGCGCAGCAGGGTGCCGCCGAGCACCACCAGCCCGACCCCGACCACCAGCAAGGACAGCACTCGGCGCCGTCGGTCGCGGTCCAGGCGTGGCCTCCGACCGGTCCCGCCTGCGCGGGTCGCCTGCACCATCAGCCACACGGTGACCGCGAGGCCGGCGGCGAGCACCACCGTGCCCGCTCCGCTGGGCAGGGCCATCGAGCCCGCCAGCCAGGCGGCGCATCCCGCGAGGGCCAGCACCGCCGATCCCGGAACTTCGACCTGCCTGCGCACGAACCGTCCCATCTCCGCCGACCGGGACCACCGACGGTACCGGCCCGATCGCGGCACGCGCCGGGAGGTCCGATCACATCGGATCGGCGCCGGTCAGGGTCCGCGGCGCACGTGCAGCCGGTATCCCACAGCGATCTCCAGCCCGACGGTCGCGGCGATCGCGCGCTCGGCGACGTCCCGGCTGAACTCGATGCGCAGCACGGCGTCACGGGTCGCGCGGTCGGGGAAGCGCCAGACCGTCGGGATCCGGCGGAGCGTGAAGCCCCGGCCCGTGAAGAACGCCTCCGCGGCGGCGGGGTCGTAGCGCGGCAGGTCGGCACGCATCCACGCCCCGTACGGAGGCACGGTGGCGTCGAGGTCGACGATCGCGATCGCCCCGCCGGGTCGCAGGACGCGCTGCGCCTCGGCGAGACCCGGCTCGCACCCGCGACCGAAGAAGTAGGCGGTGCGGGCATGTACGAGGTCCACCGACGCGTCCGGTAGCGGCAGCGCGGCGGCACCGGCCCGCAACACCCGGATGTCGCACCGGTCGGCCAGCCGCGTCCGGGCGCGGGCGACGAGCGGCGCGTGCGGCTCGACCCCGCTCACCGAGGCCGCACCGGTGAACAGCGGCAGGTGGAAGCCGTCGCCGCACCCCACGTCGAGCACGTCGCGGCCCTGCCACGGCACCGCGTCGTGCAGGGCCGCCCAGACGGCGCCGTGCACGTCCTGCGCCTGGTTCTCCCACTCGTAGACGTCCGGCCAGTTCCAGATGTTCGGGCTGGGGATCGGCCGGTCGCGCGGCGTGGCGGCCGCCGCGGCACGCCGGAACGCCCGTGTCACCGGAGCGGGACGATCAGGCCGAGCACGAGATAGGACACGACGGCCGTGGGAAGCATCGAGTCGAGGCGGTCCATGAGGCCGCCGTGACCGGGCAGCAGGCGGCCCATGTCCTTGATCCCGAGGTCGCGCTTGATCAGCGACTCGACCAGATCGCCGAGCGTTGCGCTGACCACGAGCAGCGCGCCCGTCAGCGCCCCCTCCCACCACCGCCCGTCGAGCATCAGCGTGAGCGTGAGCGCGCCGGTGGTCATCCCGGCCAGCAGCGACCCGGCGAAGCCCTCCCACGACTTCTTCGGGCTGATCGACGGGGCCATCGGGTGTCGACCGGCGAGCACACCGACCGCGTACCCGCCCACGTCCGACGCGACCACGCAGAGCATGAACGTGAGCACCCGGCCCACACCGTCCGCTGCGACGGTCAGCATCACCACGAAGGAGCAGAACAGCGGCACGTACACCGCGGTGAACAGTCCGGCGGAGACGTCGCGGAGGTAGTGCGCAGCTCCGGCGCGCATCCGCCACACCAGACAGCCCAAGGCGGTGGCGACGAAGGCGAGCGCGAGCCCGCGCAGCCCGAACGGCCAGCTGAGCCAGATCATCGCCTGACCGCCGACGAGCAGTACCGGCAGCGGTACCTCGATCCCGGCGCCGCGGCGCAGTGCGTCGCGCAGCTCCCAGGTCGCGACCGCCGTCGCCGCCGCCAGCACCCCGACGAACGTCTGCCGCACGGTCAGCAGCGGGACGAGGATGAGCGCCCCGAGGGCGAGCCCGACCGCGATCGCGGAGCCGAGGTCCCGGCCGGCTCGCGACGGACGTCCGCCCGCACGCCCGCTCGACCCGGCGAGGTCGCGGGCCGACCGGTCCGGCGCGGGGACATCGGGGGATGCGGTCACCGGCAGCGGCCCTCTTCTCGGAGCCCCGTGGTCGTCTGGTTCAGACCTCGAGGAGCTCGGTCTCCTTGTGCTTGACCAGGTCGTCGACCTGGTGCACGTAGCGGTCGGTGGTGGCCTGGAGCTCCTTCTCCGCGCGGGCGACCTCGTCCTCGCCGGTCTCGCCGTCGCGCGCGATGCGGTGCAGCTCCTCCATCGCCTTACGGCGGATGTTGCGGATGGTCACGCGGGCGTCCTCGCCCTTACCGCGGGCGACCTTCACCATCTCGCGCCGACGTTCCTCCGACAGCTGCGGGATGATCACCCGGATGATCTGACCGTCGTTGCTCGGGTTGAGCCCGAGGTCGGAGTCGCGGATGGCCTTCTCGATCGTCCGAAGCTGGCTGGCGTCGTACGGCTTGATGATCGCCATACGGGCCTCGGGAATGTTGATCGAGGAGAGCTGGTTGAGCGGCGTCATCGCGCCGTAGTACTCGACGACCACCCGGGAGAACATGTTCGGCGTCGCGCGGCCGGTACGGACGCTGGCGAGGTCGTCCTTGGCCACTCCGACGGCCTTCTCCATCTTCTCCTCGGCGTCGAAGAGCGTCTCGTCGATCACGGCTGCTCCCTAGGTGCTCTTCAACCGCGCGCCGGGGTCCGGCGCGGGCGTGCTGACCAGCGTTCCGATCCTCTCACCTGCGACCGCGCGGGCGATGTTGCCCTCCGTCAGCAGATTGAACACGATGATCGGCATCCGGTTGTCCATGCACAGACTGAACGCGGTGGCGTCGGCGACCTTGAGGCCCTGCTCCAAGGCCTCGCGGTGGGTGATCTCGTCGTACATCTTGGCGGCGGGATCGATCTTGGGGTCCGCGGTGTAGACGCCGTCGACGCTCTTGGCCAGGAGCAGCGCTTCCGCGCCGATCTCCAGCGCGCGCTGGGCACCGGCGGTGTCCGTGGAGAAGTAGGGCATGCCCACTCCCGCGCCGAAGATCACGACGCGGCCCTTTTCCAGGTGCCGGATCGCCCGGCGCGGGATGTAGGCCTCCGCGACCTGGGCCATGGTGATGGGGGTCTGGACGCGGGTGTCGACGTGGTGCTCGCGCTCCAGGAAGTCCTGCAGGACGAGGCAGTTCATCACCGTGCCCAGCATGCCCATGTAGTCGGCGCGGGAGCGCTCGATGCCGCGCTCGTACAGCTCCGCCCCGCGGAAGAAGTTGCCGCCGCCGATGACGACGGCGAGCTGCGCCCCCGTCTCGACGACCTCGGCGATCTGCCGCGCGACGGTGTCGACCACCGTCGGGTCGACACCGACGGCCCCGCCGCCGAACATCTCGCCGCCGAGCTTGAGCAGCACGCGCCGGAAGCCGGGGCGGGGGTCTTCGTGATCCGACGCGGATGCGTCCTGGGCGGATCGGTCACCGCCGTCGAGCCGGGTGGCGTCCACGCGATCAGGCCTGGCCGACCTCGAACCGGGCGAAGTCCTTGACCGTCAGCCCGGCCTCGTCCAGCAGGGCCTTGACGGTCCTCTTCGGATCCTGGACCGAGGGCTGCTCGAGCAGGACGACGTCCTTGAAGTAGCCGTTGACCCGGCCCTCGACGATCCGGGCCAGCACCTGCTCGGGCTTGCCCTCCTCGCGGGCGGTCGCCTCGGCGATGCGGCGCTCGTTGTCGAGCACCTCCGCGGGCACCTGGTCACGGGTGGTGTAGCGCGGGCGGGCGGCGGCGACGTGCATCGCGACGCCGCGAGCGGTGTCGGCTGCCTGGTCGTTGCCGGCGGCACCGTCGTAGGAGACCAGCACCCCGATCGCCGGCGGCAGGTCCGTCGAGCGGCGGTGCAGGTAGAGCGCCACCGGGCCGCCGATCGCGACGTAGCGCTTGAGCTCGAGCTTCTCGCCGATGCGTGCCGACAGGGCCTGCACGGCGTCCTCGACGGTGCCCTCACCCAGCTCGGCGGCGCGCAGCGCCTCCAGGTCTGCGGGCTCCTGGGCCAGCGCGACCTGCAGGATCTGGTCGGCCAGGGCCTGGAAGTCGGTGCTCTTGGCGACGAAGTCGGTCTCGCAGTCCAGCTCGACCATCACGCCGTCGGCGGCGACGACCAAGCCGTTGCTCGTGGCGCGCTCGGCGCGCTTGCCGACGTCCTTCGCGCCCTTGATGCGCAGCAGCTCGACGGCCTTCTCGATGTCGCCGTCGGACTGCTCCAGCGCCCTCTTGCAGTCCATCATCCCGGAGCCGGTGAGCTCACGGAGCCGCTTCACGTCGGCGGCGGTGTGGTTCGCCATCGTGGGTCTCTCACGTCCTTGTCTGGAAGGTGCCCCGTACGCATCGGAGGACGCACGGGGCTGGGCGACGTCCGCGGGTGCCGGACCGGATCCGGTCCGGCACCCGCGTCGGTCTCAGCCCGTGGTCTGCTGGGTGCCGTTCGAGCTGGCCGCGGCGGGGGCGGCGGCCACCGGGTCCTCCGCGCCGGGGTCGGGCAGGCTCGCGCCGTCCGAGCCGGTGCCGCTGGTCAGCAGCTCCTGCTCCCACTCGGCGAGCGGCTCGTCCGTGCCGGTGCCGGTCTCGGCCCCCTCGCCGCGGGCGCGCTGCGAGCGGGCCATGAGGCCGTCCGCGGCGGCGCGGGCGATCACCTTGGTGAGCAGCGCGGCGGAGCGGATCGCGTCGTCGTTGCCCGGGATCGGGTAGTCGACCTCGTCCGGGTCGCAGTTCGTGTCGAGGATCGACACCACCGGGATGCCCAGCTTGCGGGCCTCCCCGACCGCGATGTGCTCCTTCTTCGTGTCCACGATCCACACCGCGCTCGGCACCTTCGACATGTCGCGGATGCCGCCGAGGGTCTTCTCCAGCTTGGTCTTCTCGCGCGTGAGCATGAGGATCTCCTTCTTGGTGCGACCCTCGAAGCCCCCCGTCTGCTCCATCGCTTCCAGCTCCTTGAGGCGCTGGAGGCGCTTGTGCACGGTCTGGAAGTTGGTGAGCATGCCGCCCAGCCAGCGCTGGTTCACGTACGGCATGTTGACCCGGCCCGCCTCGTCGGCGATGGCCTCCTGCGCCTGCTTCTTGGTGCCGATGAACAGGATCGACCCGCCGTGGGCGACGGTCTCCTTGACGAACTCGTAGGCACGGTCGATGTAGGACAGCGTCTGCTGGAGGTCGATGATGTAGATGCCGTTGCGCTCAGTGAGGATGTAGCGCTTCATCTTCGGGTTCCAGCGCCGGGTCTGGTGCCCGAAGTGCACGCCGCTGTCGAGCAGCTGCTTCATGGTGACGACGGCCATGGCCGGTGTTCACCTCTCGGTTCGGCGCGGCCCGCCGGGCCGCGCGTACGGTTGTCGCGGCGCGCCGGTCGGCGGCACCGCCCTGGCGTCGCGCCGGAGCCCGGACCCGTGGGCCACGCTCCGGGCGACGAGCCGGCCGGCCGTGGCTCGCGGGACCGCCCGGGCACCGTTCCCGCAGGCCGACACGGGGGCCGGATACCTGACGGACACGCGGACGCGCGAAGTCACCTCGCAATCGAGGCGCGACTACAGCATACGCCGCGGACGGCGACGTCCCTCCCCCGCATCCCGCTCCGGGCCGCGGTTGTCCACATCCGCGTCGGCCCGTCCACAGTTCAGGCACAACGGTTCCGCCGACCACCCGCCGGCGCCCACCGTGAGGGCATGGACGGACGGCCGACGGCGCAGCCCCCGCGACGCGGTGGGCGGGTCGGCGCACGCTGGACGGCGGCCGGGCTGGTGGCCGGGCTGGTGGCCGGGCTGGTGTGGGCAGCCGCCGTCGTGATCGCCTCTGGTGCGGCGGCGCGGACCTCAGCCGGGACAGCGGCCGGGATGCCACCCACCCTCGTCGCGGCCGGGATGCCGGCCGGACGGTCGACCGGGCCCGGGCCGCCGGCCGGACGGTCGACCGGGCCCGGGCCGCCGGGAAGTGGCGGACGGGCGTCCGCCGGTCGGTACTCCTGGCCCGTCGACCCGCCGCCGGGGGCGGCGCCACCGGTCGCGGTGCCGTTCCGGGAGCCGACGCACCGCTTCGGTCCGGGGCACCGGGGCGTCGACCTCACCGCGCCGGCGGGGGCCGCGGTGCGCGCCGCCGCGGCGGGCACGGTCGTCTTCGCCGGCCTGCTCGCGGGCCGCGGAGTGGTGTCGGTGCAGCACGCGGACGGGCTGCGCACCACGTACGAGCCGGTGGTCCCAGTCGTCGCGGCCGGGACACCGGTCGGGCAGGCCACCGTGCTCGGCACCCTCGCCCCCGGGCACCGGGGCTGCCGCGCGGCGTGCCTGCACTGGGGGGTGCGCCGGGGGCTCGGGAGCTACCTGGATCCACTGCTGCTGATGATGCCGCCGCACGTCCGGCTGCTGCCGCTGCCCGACCCGTGGCCGGGCGCCTTCGCAGCGGGCGGCCTCACGGACGCGGAGGCGGGCGGCGCGCGGGACCCGGGCCTGCGCGCGCAGCTCGTCGAGGACCGTGCCCTGGATGCGCGGCACCGCGTAGCTCTCGAAGCGCGCGCAGCGGCCTGGGCCGAACCGGTCGATGGCCTCCAGCAGCCCGAACACCGCGGACTGCACGAGGTCGGCGGCATCGACGTGGTCGGGCAACCGCTGAGCGGTCCGGTGCGCGACGCTGCGCACCATCGGGCGACGGTGCACGGCCGGCCCATCGCGGGTGCGGAGGCACGGCGCGCTGCGGCAGGCGGCTCGCAGGTCATGCGCGGGGGTGCGCCTGCCCGTGGACCACCTTCAGCCGCTCGACGGTGACATGCGTGTAGAGCTGAGTCGTCGATAGCTTACGGTGACCAAGCAACTCCTGTACGTACCGTAGGTCTGCGCCGCCGTCGAGCATGTGTGTCGCCGCCGCGTGCCGAAGGCCGTGCGGGCCGACGTCCGGAACGTCCGGGACGGCCGCCACGACTCGGTGCACCACTCCACGGGCGACCCGCGGGTCGAGGCGGCCTCCGCGCGCACCGAGCAGCAGTGCGGGCGGCGACCCCGGTCGGGCCACAGCAGGCCGACCCGCGTCGAGCCATACCCGCAGGGCTCGACCTGCGGGGACGCCGTAGACCACGGTCCGCTCCCGGTCACCCTTGCCGACCAGCCGCAGGGCGCGGCGCTGCTCGTCGACGTCGTCCAGGTCGAGCCCGCAGAGTTCGGCGACCCGCATCCCGGTGGCGTAGAGCAGTTCGACGACGAGCCGGTCCCGGATCGCCACCGGGTCGTCGGACCCGGAGCCCGTCGCTTCGAGCACGGCGGCGGCCTGCTCGCGGTCGAGCACGGTAGGGAGAGCGGATCGCGGCCGCGGCGCGACCAGCCGGGCGCCGGGATCGCCGGGAAGCAGTCCCCTTCGGTGTGCCCATGCCGTGAACGTGCGCGCGGCGGCGGCCTTGCGGGCGAGCGTGGACCGCGCCGCTCCGGCGGCGTGCGCGTCGGCCAGCCACCCGCGCAACCGCCCGAGATCGAGGCCCGGCAGCGTGCACAGGCCGGCGAGCAGCCCGGTGAGGTCGGCACGGTAGGCCCGCACCGTGTGCGGGGACCGCCCCCGCTGCAGCCGCAGGTGCTCCAGGAACTCCGCCAGGGCCCGGTCGGCGTCAGGGGCGAGGTCGACCGTGGCGCTG
>JAEUJO010000336.1 GCA_016794615.1 Pseudonocardia sp.
GAAGGAGGACGCCACCCGCAGGCCGAGAATGACCCCCGCGAGCAGTCCCGCCGACAACAATGTGATCTCCACGGCCCGACCCGCCGCCGTGACGACGTGACCGGAGATCGCGTCCTGCACCGTCCCCATCAAGGACAGCCCCGACAGCAGCACGGTGATGCCCGCCGCGATCACCAGCGACGATTCGGTCCCCACCGGCATCACCCCGAGCGCGAACAGCCCGAGAGCGGCGGTGGTGGCCGTGAAACCGCCGACCAGCTGCAGGAAGAATGACGCGACACCCCACCGGGCGAGCAACCGCCCGATCCGGTCGATGAACGCCGTGACGACGAACGCCGCCAACGAGATCACCGGCGCTCCCCCGAGCAGCAACGCCACCGCCGCGGCCAGCCCGGCCCACCCGGCCGTGGCCACCCACCGCGGATAGGGATGCGGTGCGCGCACCGCCTCGGCCAGCGCGATGTCGGCCGCCGACAGGCTCATCTCCCCCTTGATGACCTGGTCGACGATCCGGGTCACCAGGGCCAGCCGGGTCAGATCCGTCGTGCGGTTGCGCACGAGCCGCATCGACGTCACGGGTGCAGCGGACTTCCCCCGCCGGCAGCACATGGCGATCGAGGTGAAGGTGATGTCGACCTCGACGGTGTCCAGACCACATGCGGCGGCCAGACGCACCATCGTCACCCGCGTGTCCACCGCCGCCTCGCCGCTGGACAGCAGCACATCCCCGACCTTCAGGCATAGGTCGAGCACCTGGTACACCCGCTCGTCCGAGGGGATCTCCGGCCCGACGGGCCGCATCAACTCGACGGTGGGCGGCCCGCCACGCAGCATGTCGCGGGCCTCGCGCCAAAGGAGATCGCGGCCCCGGCGGTCGAACCGGGTCATGACGCACCCCTCCTGGACAGCATCCGCGCATTCTGCTATGCGCGACGCAGCGCGCACTCGCCGCCAGATCGCACCTCGCCGACGTGCGTCGAACAGTAGGGGCCGGTCAGGCAACGAGGTATCCTTGTTTTCCTTGATGAGCTACAGGAGGATGCTTTGGCGACACTGCATCAACTCCGGTGTTTCCTCGCGACGGTCGAACATGGGTCGTTCAGCAAGGCGGCCGAGGCTCTCGGGCTCGCACAGCCCTCGCTTTCCGAGCAGGTCCGCCTTCTCGAGCGCAGCCTGTCCACGTGCTTGTTCCAGCGCGTCGGCCGTGGAGTGGTGCCGACCGAGGCCGCCCGAGCTCTGGAGCCCTACGCGCTGCAGGCGTTGAGCGCGGTCGACCAGGGGAGCCGCGCGGTGACCTCCGCCGGCAACGCCGTCACGGGGACCATCAGGTTCGGGCTCTTCGGAACCGCGCACCTGTATGTGGCCAGCCGACTCGTGGCCGACATGCGCGAGCGCTTCCCGCATGCGCGGCTGGCCCTCATCGGGCAGAACTCCCTTGATGTGATCGACCGGGTCCGGCGGGGGCATCTCGAGGCGGCGCTCGTCACTCTCCCCGTCGACGACAACTCGCTCCGCGTCCGCCCCGTCGTCAGTGATGAGATCGTGTACGTGAGCGCGCACGGTGATCGCGTTACGAAGGCGAAGACGCCCGCCGATCTTGCCGCCGCCTCCCTGGTGCTCTCGGAGGTCACCTGGGGCGACAACGACTTCACTCGTCGCCAGCTCAAGCACGCTGTGCAGTCCGCTGGCGGCTCGCTCCACGCCATGATCGAGGTGGAGAACATCGAGACCGCTCTCGAGGTCGCCGCGATGGGGATCGCTGACGCGATCACGGCTCGTAGCCTGCTTCACCGGCGTCAGGCCATATTGAGCGCGCCGCTCTTCAGCGCTCCTCTGGATCCCCCGCTCAACGACCAGTTCGCCATCGTGCATCGGCCGGACGCTGTTCTCTCTCGACCCATCCAAGCCGTCATGGAGATGGCCACTGTTCGGATGCGGGAGATCTGCGCGCAGTAGGAGCTCGTCCTTTCAATTAGTCGTGCACCGATCTCGGCTCATGTCTGGAGGAGCGCGACGTCGTACCGGCGGATCTGTGGGTCGCGGGTGACGAGGGTGAGTCCTTCGCAGCGCGCCTGTGCGATCAGCATTCGATCGAACGGGTCGCGGTGAAGGAGCGGCAGTCGACCGGCAACGACGGCGTGTTCGGCGGTGATCGGCAGGGGTCGGAACCCCGCGTCGACGACGATCTCTGGGAGGTTCTCCGGGGCGGTCAGCTTGCCCATCGACTGCTTGATGGTGATCTCCCACACCGTCACCGGGCTGAGGTGCACCGCCGGTTCGTCGTCGAGTTGTTGCTTGATGTCATCACTCAGCTCGCGAGCGTCCGTCAGCCACCAGAGCACGACGTGAGTGTCCAGCAGCAGGCTCACGGCGGGGTGAGGCCGAAGTCGCGGGCGATCATGTCGTTGACGGCCGGGGCTTAGCCCATCGCGGGTCGAGCCGGACGCGGCACGGGCAGCCATGAAAACCGCCTGGCGATCAGGCGAGGGCGTCAACGTTGCGAGGAGGAGGTCCGGGTCTCCCGGTGCCGGTCGTCGGCGCTACGGTCCGCCGATGGGTTGGGACCTGGACGCGTTGATCGCCGAGGCGACGGTCGACTGCTACGGCGAGGACGAGCAGCAGACCGGACTCTTCACCATGATCGAAGAGAATCTCGCTGTGCCGTTCGGCGCGACCATCCTCGGCGTGCCGGTGACCGTCACAGCGGTCGAGTACACGGTCGACGGCCGCATCGTCGCCCGTTGCGCCCGTGACGGTATGCAGCAGCAGATCTCGCTTCTGGATCTACCGTTGCCGCAACCGGCGCCCGAGGGGGCCGAGTGGGTCGAGGCGTACCGGCGCTGGGCGGGGGCGGCGGGCCAGTGAGCGGATACCCGTACTACGAGTTCGCGGCCGTCGCCCGTCCGCTCGACGGCCCTCGGACTACCAGCCCCTCTGCATCCTGTGGCTCGCCGTACAGGCCGAGGAGCTCGACGGCGACGAACTCGAGCCGCCGGTACCGGCCGGGTTGGGCGCGTTGACCGGTTCGCAGACGGCGCTGGCGGAGTTCCTGCGGCTGGACGGGGATCTGCTCGACGCCGCGGCCGACGGCAGCACGATCGTCTCCCGCTCCGGTCCCGACGTAGCAGCCTGGGTCACGGGCCTGCCGGCCCGGGAGCGCGATGCGCTGCTGGTCGAGCAACTGCGCGGCGACGTGCGACCGGACCGCCGGCCTCCTGGTCGATCTGCGCGACGTCTGCCCCGCGGAGGAATTCCGCCGCAGGATCGGTGCGCTCCGTGACGAGCACCGCCGCAAGCCGTCGCTGATGGATCGCCTCGACCACGCTTGCTCAGGAGGATGCCGACCCGTCAAGCCAGGTGCGGGCAACGCTGACAAGCGCCTGTACTCCGACCTGGATCGTCGGGTCGATGACCGGCGCATATCGCGGAGAGTGGTTCGACGGCACCGAGGCGATCACGCGGAGGATGTCGTCCTTGCTCCGGACCTGCGAGAACAGCGCGGGATCGGCCCCGCCCAGCAGCCAGAACACACAGGGCGCCCCGGCTGCCGTCGCCAGCACGCCCACGTCCTCGCTGCCGGTGACCGGTCCCGGGTCGATCACCCGGGCCGCGCCGACGACGGCCTCCAGGGCCGGACGGCTGCGCGCGGTGGCGGCCTCGTCGTTGACCACGGGCGGGGCGGATTCGAAGGACTCGATCGTGGGAGGCCGCGCCGCGCCCGCCGTGCGTGCCTCGCCCTCCACGATCCGGGTGATGGCCGCGAGCACCCGCTGCCGCACATCCGGGTCGTAGCTGCGCATGTTCAGCAGCAACTCGGCGTGGTCGGGAATGATGTTGGCCTTCGTCCCGGCCTGCAAGGAGCCGATCGTGAGCACAGCGGTGTCCGTGCCTGCGACCTCCCGGGAGACCACGGTCTGCAGTCGCAGCACGGTGGCCGCCGCCATGACGACGGGGTCGACTGTGGCCTCCGGCCGCGAACCGTGCCCACCCGCGCCGTACATCGTGACGCGCAGACTGTCGGTGGCCGCGAACGCCGGCCCGGGCTGCAGGCTGAGGAAGCCCGCTGGGATCGGGGCTACGTGCTGGCCGAGCACGACATCGGGGCGTGGGACCGTGTCGTAGAGCCCGTCCTCGACCATGGCCGTCGCGCCTTGAGCCACTTCCTCGGCGGGCTGCAGCAGCGCGACCAGCGTGCCCGACCAGGACGTGTCGGCAGCCAGGACCGCGGCAGCACCGAGCAAGCAGGTCACGTGCATGTCGTGCCCACACGCGTGCATGACAGGGACGTCGCGCCCGTCCGGATCGACTCCGCGCGCCTGGCTGGCATAGGGCAGGCCGGTGTTCTCGGCCACCGGCAGCGCGTCCATGTCGGCACGCAGCAGAACGACCGGCCCCTCGCCTCGACGCAGAACGCCCACAACACCCGTGCGGCCGATCGCCTCGGTCACCTCGAAGTTCCGGCCGCGCAGCCACTCGGCTCCGATGCCCGCCGTCCGGTGCTCGGCGAAGGAGAGCTCAGGCTGGCGGTGCAGATCGCAGTACAACTCTCGAAGGCGAGGAAGCAGCTCGTCGAGCATGCCGGTCGTCATCGACGGATCTTCTCACCTGCCCGGGCTCATCGCGCGGCATCTGTCGTAATCATCCATATTGGAGTGTCGTTCTCCGCTGGAAGCGAGTAAGAAGTGCGGCTGGCGGCAACGCGCTCGGCTCGTCCGGGAGCCGCGGCTCGGAGGACAGCATGACCTATCAGCTCACGGTGCTCTACCACCATCCCGAGGATGCCGCGGCGTTCGATCGCTACTACGACGGCACCCATATCCCGCTGGCCGCCAAGCTGCCGGGACTGCGCAGCTGCAGCGTGAGCAGGCCGGGCCCGAGCGGCGACGGCAACCGGCCACCCTATTACCTGATCGCCGTCCTCACCTGGGACTCCGTGGAAGCCTTCGAGGCCGCCGTCAGCAGCGCGGAGGGCCAGGCGACGTTGGCCGACCTCCCCAACTTCGCCGGGGCGGGGGTCGACATGTGCACGGGCCCGAGTATCGCCGTGGTCTGACGGCGACGGCGCGAACCACGGCGTCGCCCTTCTCGGCCGGATCGGCGAGCTGCCGGTCGAGGAGGTGCCCCGAGTGCCTTGGAACCCGCCTCCGCGGCCATGGCGCCTCCGTCGGCAGTGTCCTGATCGGCTCAGTGCTCGGTCAGGCGCGCCATCGCCTCGTTGTATCGGGCGCCGGCGACCCCGGCGGCCGCTTCGCCGAGTTCGGTGAGGTCTGTGCCGGACAAGTGAAGCCGGGTCGCCCCGATGTTCTCGTCCAGGCGCTGCAGGCGACGCGTGCCGGGGATCGGCACGAGCGACGGGCGCCGGGCGAGCAGCCACGCGAGGGCAACCTGTGCCTCTGTCGCGTCGTGGGCCTGGGCGATCCTCCCGACCAGGTCGAGGAGCGCCTGGTTGGCAGCCCGGTTCTCCACGGTGAAGCGGGGGATCGTGGCGCGGAGGTCGCCGGGGGTGAACTCGGCGGTGGCGCTGATGGTGCCGGTGAGGAAGCCCCTGCCGAGCGGGCTGAAGGGCACCAGACCGATGCCGAGTTCGTCGAGCGTCGGGATGATCTCTGCCTCGATGTCGCGGGTCCACAGCGAGTACTCGCTCTGCAGCGCTGTCACCGGCTGGACGGCGTGTGCGCGGCGGATCGTCGCGGGCCCGGCCTCGGACAGCCCGAAGTGGGCGACCTTGCCGGCCGCCACGAGTTCGGCGACGGTCCCGGCGACGTCCTCGATGGGCACGGCAGGGTCGACGCGGTGCTGGTAGAGCAGGTCGATCCGGTCCGTCCGCAGCCGCCGCAGCGACGCCTCGGCCACCCGGCGGATCTGTTCGGGCCGGCTGTCGAGGCCCCTGCCGCGGCCGTCGCGGATGTTCCAGCCGAACTTGGTGGCGATGACGACCTGGTCGCGCAGCGGCTGGAGCGCCTCGCCGACGAGTTCCTCGTTCACGTACGGGCCGTAGACCTCCGCAGTGTCGAAGAAGGTGATGCCGCGCTCGACCGCGCCGCGCAGGACGGCCACCATCTCGTCATGATCGCCGGGGTTCGGGCCGTAGCTCTGGCTCATGCCCATGCACCCGAGACCGAGTGCCGAGACCCGCAGTCCTTGAGCTCTGGCTCATGCCCATGCACCCGAGACCGAGTGCCGAGACCCGCAGTCCTTGGCCGAGGGTCCGGAGTTCCATGACGCCCTCCTTCGGGTCGGAGACCTCATTCATAGCGGTTTCCGGGAGATCCCGGATGACCGCGACCCGACACGTGGACGTGGGGGAGGTTTTCTCGGTGGTGCCGGCGGACAGTCCGTTACCGTCACCCGCACCGATACAGGGAGAACAGCCATGCGAGGAGTGATCCTCTACGCACCCGGCGACGTGCGCGTCGACGAGCGCGCCGACCCGAAGATCGTCGAACCCACCGATGCCGTCATCCGGCTGTCCGCCACCTGCGTGTGCGGCTCGGACCTGTGGCCCTACCGGGGCATCGAGGCGGTCGACGGGCCGTCCCCGATGGGCCACGAGTACGTCGGCATCGTCGAGGAGGTCGGCGGTGACGTCCGCACGGTGGAGCCTGGCCAGTTCGTGATCGGCTCGTTCTTCGCCTCCGACAACACCTGTGAGATCTGCAAGGCGGGCTACCAGACCTCCTGCGTGCACCGCGTGCCCATGGGTGCGCTCGGGGCGCAGGCCGAGTACCTGCGCGTCCCGCTTGCCGACGGCACCCTGGTCGCCACTCCGGACGTTCCGCCCGACGACCTGCTCCCGAGCCTGCTCGCGGCCTCGGACGTGCTCGGCACCGGCTGGTTCGGCGCCCTCGCGGCCGACGTGCAGCCCGGCAAGACGGTCGTCGTCGTCGGTGACGGCGCGGTCGGCCTGCTGGCGGTCCTGGCCGCCCGGCAGCTCGGCGCCGAGCGGATCATCGCGATGAGCCGCCACGAGGCCCGCCAGAAGCTCGCACTGGACTTCGGCGCCACCGCCGTCGTCACCGAACGCGGCGACGACGGTGTGGCGAAGATCAAGGACCTCACCGACGGTCTCGGCGCGCACTCGGTGATCGAGGCTGTCGGTACCCAGGAGTCGATGATGCAGGCCATCCGCTCCACCCGCCCCGGTGGCCATGTCGGCTATGTCGGTGTTTCCCACGACGTCGAACTGCCGGGTCAGGAGCTGTTCTTCTCCCACGTCCACCTGCACGGCGGCCCCGCCCCGGTGCGCCGGTTCCTGCCCGAGCTGATCGACCTGATCTGGAACCGCACGATCGACCCCGGCAAGGTCTTCGACCTCACGTTGCCGCTCGACCAGGCCGCTGAGGGCTATCGGGCCATGGACGAGCGCCGCGCCATCAAGACCCTGCTGCAGCCCTGACCGTTCTCCCGCGAGGAGCCACTGTGGAACTCGGGGCCGCCAACCCCACCGCCGAGGCACTGTCGTCGAACGTCACCGGCGACGTCTACTCCACCCGCTGTTTCACGTGAAACATCGCTCGCCTACCGGCGGCGGGTGCGGCGGATCTGTGGGGAGTCGAGTTGCTCACCCAGTAGCAGGCGGCACGACTGGACGGCCTGCCAGCGGACGGCCCGGTCGAGGTCAGCGACGTGCCGGGCGAGCTCGTCCAAGATCAGTGCGAGACCGAAGGCGACGTGCTGGTGCTGCAGGCCGGCGTAGCCCGATCGGATCGTATCGCTGCGCAACCGGGCGGCCGCCCGCTCGATGACGCTCCGGTCCGCGCGCAGTGCGGCCACGCGCCGCTCGTGCTGATTCACTTGTTCTCCCTCGGCCGTGCCAACGGTCCGAGGGGAAGCCGGACGGCTCCAGCATGCCGTGCGCGGTCGAGCGGCGCCAGGGAGGCCGAAGGCGGGGGAAGATGGCACCGCGAGTAACGTTATGATCTCGGATCGGTGTCGGTAGTGACACCGATCATGGCATCGAATGCCCCGGAGGACCCGTGATCCGTCTCGTTGCTCCCCTCACCATCGCCTTCGGCGCGTTGACGCTGTTGACGGCGCTGGCCGCAATGATGGTCGCGGTACCGTTCGCCATGGTGACAATGATCACCGGCTTCTGCTGGTACGCGGAACGGCCGCGAACGCCCCGGCGCACCGGGCTGTGTGGCGGGTGTCGGGCCGGGTGCGTCGAGTGTCGGGAGCGGATCGAGACCGCGGGCTGAGGCCCGGTGGCGCCACCCCGTCGAGCGCG
>JAEUJO010000341.1 GCA_016794615.1 Pseudonocardia sp.
TGTCCGGCGGGCCGGCGTCGCTGGCGGGGCCGGTCGTGGCATCCGGCTGGGCGGCTGAGTCGGTCCCACTCGTCGTGTCGGGCTCAGCAGAGCTGCCCGTGCCCTCGGCCGGGGCGGCGGCGCTGCCCGTGCTGTCCGAGGCGTCTTCGATGGCGGGCACGCCGTTTGCGGCGGATGTGCCAGGTACAGCCGGGTGGTTCGCGGTGCCGTCACCGTCCGGCGCACCGCCAGTGGGTGCGGCGCCGGGGTCGGCGGTATTGCTGCTGTCCGAGTGCGGGGCCGCGTCGGCGGCGATACTCGGTTCGCCTGCCGCGTGGTCGACGGGTGCGTTCCCCGCGGAGCCGGCGTCGACAGGGGTGCCTGGGTCAGACGGGTCCGGCGTGCTTCCGGCGTTGTCGGTGTCCGTCGTGTCCGAATCCGTGTCCGAATCGGAGCCGGCGGAGTCGGCGGAGTCGGCGGAGTCGGCGGAGTCGGTCGTGGCAGCCGAGGACGAGTCCGAGGAGGCGGAGTCGTTGCTGTCGGCCGCTGACGAGGCCGAGTCGGCAGAGTCGGCAGAGTCGCCGGTCTTGGAATCGTCCCTGGCCTCGGAGTCGACCGCGTCCGAGGAAGAGGACGAGTCCGAGGACCTGGAGTCGGAGGAGTCCGAGGAGGAAGAGGAGTCCGAGGACCTGGAGTCGGAGGAGTCCGAGGAAGAGGAGTCCGAGGACCTGGAGTCGGAGGAGTCCGAGGAAGAGGAGGAGTCCGAGGACCTGGAGTCGGAGGAGCCGGCGTCCGAGCTGTCCGCGTTGCTCTCCGACGCGCTGACCGAGGCGGGCTCCGCCGCCGACGCCCGCGTCGGCGCGGCCATGGTGATGACGACGAGTGCGAGCCCGCACAGAGCGGCTGCCAGGACCGCGATCCTGAGGGCGCTCACGAGCGGCCGGGCACACAGCGTAGTTCCGATGCCCGTCACCTCCCGACGCGCGTGCAGCAAGCGGGGGTCAGTATCGCTGACTGTCTTTCGGTCTCAATCACGCGGGGTATCGAGACATTGTCGAAAGCCCCGATCGAGCTGGGCCGCGATCCCCCCGGTGGCCGAACCATGACGTGTCAGACGCCCCGCTCTCGACGAACCTGCCGTCCACTCACACTTGCGTCTCGCGTCACACCCCGTCGCGACCCTCGTGGGGCCGCCGATGGAGGTCGGCGAGCGTGATACCAGTAGCCCACTCGGGGGTACTGATACCGCTACCCACCATGCCGTCGCTGTCGATCTCGTCGTCGTTACGGCCGTACGGTCGGTCCTCCGTCCGACGCAGGCAGGGCCATCGTCACAGCCAGGCCTGCCCTCCCCGGACCCGCGCCTTCGCCCCGGCTCCGCGCCCGGTTCGTGCACCTGCACCTGTTGCGGCCCGCGCGCAGTCGGGGTTCTCGGCGCGGAGTGCCGGGTTGTCGCTGATCCCGCCCCGTCAACCACCACTCGCGGTCGAGGTCGACACGTTGCTCCGAACGGTCGCCGATGGGTCCTTCCAGGCCGCGGGGACGATGACGAAACGGACACTCTGACCCGGCCGAACCTGCGCCGCGTGGTCGACGTCGGCGTCGCACACCGTGGCGACCACCGGATACCCGCCCGTCACCGGATGGTCGGCGAGGAACACGACCGGTTCCCCGCCCGGCGGCACCTGGATCGCGCCGCGGACCATCCCCTCGCTCGGCACCTCCTCGTCGCCGGACCGCCGCAGCCGCCCGCCTTCGAGGCGAATGCCGATCCGGTCGCTGCGGCTCGACGCGGTCCAGGTGATCCGGGTCAGCTCCGTCGGATCGGCGACGAACTCGGCGCGCGGGCCGGCCACGGTGCGCAGTACCACGGTCTCGCCCGGCGGCGCGCGCACCGGTGCGACGTCGATGACCGGCAGCTCCGCCGGCTCCGGCCCGATCGGCAGGACGTCGCCGGCCTGCAGCGGGGGCGGCCCGATGCCCGAGAGCGTGTCCGTGCTGCGCGACCCGAGCACCGGTGCGACGTCGATCCCCCCGTGGACGGCGAGGTAGGTGCGCAGCCCGGTCGGCGGTGCCGCGAGGCGCAGCACTGCTCCAGCCCGCAGAGTAATGACGGAGTGGTGCCCGACCGGCGTGCCGTCGACCGACGCCTGGGCGGGGGCGCCGGCCAGGGCGACCGTCAGCAGCGAGGCCGCCCGGACGGCCAGACCACCGAGGAGCACCTCGACGGCCGCGGCGCCCTCGTCGTTGGCGACGAGCCGGTTCGCCAGGGTCAACGAGGCGCGGTCGGCCGCCCCGGAGCGCCCGACGCCGGCCCCCCCGCGGCCCGGGCGTCCGAGGTCCTGGACGAGGGCCGACGGGCCGACGGCCAGCACCTCGAGTGCGCGGTTCATGTCCCCTCCACGACGAATCGCACCCATCCGCCGGGTTCGAGCAGCGCGGGTGGGTCGCGGTCCGGATCCCACAGTCGGGCCTCGGTCGAGCCGATGAGCTGCCACCCCCCCGGCGACGGGCGCGGGTAGATGCCGCTGAACTCCTCGGCCAGCCCGACCGCACCGGTCGGCACCGCGGTGCGCGGCGCGGCGCGGCGCGGCACGCGCAGCCGCTCGTCCCCGCCGGTGAGGTAGGCGAAGCCCGGGGCGAAGCCGCCGAACGCGATCCGCCACGGGGTGCCGGCGTGCGCGGCGACGACCTCCGACTCGTCCAGCCCGGTCAGCCGGGCGACCTCGGCGAGGTCGGGGCCGTCGTAGGTCACCGGGATCTCCACCGTCGCACCCTCGCGGACCGACGCCGGGTCGAGGGGCAGGCCCACGACGGTCCGACGCAGCGCGGCGAGGTCCGTGCCCGGCCGGACCGTGAGAAGCACGGTCCGCGCGGCGGGCACCACGTCGAGCACCCCGGCCGGCTGCGCGGTGCGCACCGCCGCGGCCAGCGCCAGCACCTCCGGCAACCCGTCGACCTCGACGAGCAGCGCGACGTCGCCGAACGGCAGCACCTTCATGTGAACGCCTGCACGGTGACTCCGGCCGCGGCGAGTCCGTCCCGCACCGCGCGCGCCATCTCGACCGCGCCCGGCGAGTCGCCGTGGACGCATGCCGACTCGGCCAGGACGTCGAGGTCGGTGCCGTCGACCGACGCCACCACACCCTTGTCGACGAGCCGGAGCACGCGTGCCGTGACCTCGGCCGGATCGTGCAGCATCGCGCCCGGCTCAGAGCGCGGCACGAGCGTGCCCGACGGGGTGTAGCCGCGGTCGACGAAGAACTCGCCCACCGTCCGCAACCCTGCCTGCTCCGCCGCGCGCAGGAACGCCGATCCGGGCAGGCCGAGCACGGGCAGCTCCGGGGAGTAGTCACGCACCGCCGCGACCACTGCGGCCGCCTGGGCCTCGTGGTGCACGATCGCGTTGTAGAGCGCGCCGTGCGGCTTCACGTAGCGCACCGCCGTCCCGGCGACACGACACATCCCGTCGAGCGCCCCGATCTGGTAGACGATGTCGTCGGCCAGCTCGTTCGGTCCCACGTCGATGAACCGCCTGCCGAACCCGGCGAGATCGCGGTAACCCACCTGGGCCCCGACCACCACCCCGCGCTCCACGGCGGCCGTGCACGTGCGGCGCAGTGTCGTCGGGTCGCCCGCATGGAAGCCGCACGCGACGTTCGCCGACGTCACGAGCCCGAGCATCGCCTCGTCGTCGCCGAGCACCCACCGGCCGAAGGACTCGCCGAGGTCGGAGTTGAGGTCGAGCGCGGTCACCGGTGCACCGGCTCGCCGGGCAGGTCGGTCCAGGCGGTCCCGAGCGCGGCCATCGTCGCCGCCAGGTAGGTCACGTGCGTCACGACGGTCTCCTGAGCAGTCGTGCGGGCGGGGGACGGAACTCCCGGCCCCGACGTCGTCGGTGGGCGTCCGTGTGCGCTCCGGATGCGCAAGCAATGCCCGTCCGGCCGGCCCGGGAAACGTGCCGCGCTCCGAGATCGGGGGTGATGCACGTCATCAACTGACTGAATGACTAGTTCGGTCAGTCAGTCTAGCATGTAGGTATGACGACCGAGAGCAAGCCCCGGGCCCTCGTGGTAGGGCTGGGCATCAGCGGCATCTCCACCGCGATCCAGCTGCAGCGCAACGGATGGACGCCGGTGATCGTGGAGCGGGCACCCGCGCGCCGGTCCGGCGGCTACTTCGTCGGGCTGTTCGGCGCGGGGAAGTACTCGGCGGAGCGGCTCGGCATCCTCGACCGGTTGCACAACCGGACCGGCGCCGGCGTCCAGACCTACCAGATCGACCGGCAGGGCCGGCGCCGGCCGGGCATCGGCTTCGCCGACATTCCGGACGCGCCGTGGATGATGCTGCGCGGCGACGTCGAGGCGGCCGCTTTCGCGGAGCTGGACCCGCAGACGGAGATCCGCTACTCGACCGGACCGACCGCGATCATCCAGGACGGCGACCAGGTCGAGGTCACCCTGCGCAGCACGGCGACCGGTGAGAGCACCACCGAGCGGTTCGACCTGGTGGTCGGCGCCGACGGGCTGCGCTCGACGGTGCGCCGGCTGACCTTCGGGCCCGACGCCGAGCACCTGCACCGGCTCAACTACATGATCGCGGCCTACGAGCTGCCGGCTGAGCTGCCCGGCCTGGCCCGGGGCGAGGGAGCCACGCTGGCCGAGCCGGGACGATCGTTCTGGGTCTTCCCGTTCGCCGACCACGCCTCGACGGTGCTGTGGACGTGGCACACCGACGACGTGGACGCCGAGTTCACCCGCACGCCGGCACAGCGGGTCCGGGAGGTGTTCGGTACCGAGCCGCTGGGCGACACGCTGGAGGCGGCGGTGCAGGTGCTGGAGTCCGCGCCCGAGGTGCTGTTCGACTCCGTCGAGCAGGTCCGGCTGGAGCGCTGGCACCGGGGCCGGGTGGTGCTGGTCGGCGACTCCGCGTGGTGCGTGACGCTCTACGCGGGCATGGGTGTGTCGTCGGGCATCGCCGGGGCCGAACTGCTGGGCACCGCGCTGGCGCGCCGGCCCGGCGACGTCGAGGGCGCGCTGACCGAGTGGGAGGCGCAGCTGCGGCCCTACTTCGAGGGCTTCCAGGAGATCGGGATCAAGAACCGGGCGTTCTTCGTGCCGGCCAACCGCGCCGAGTCCCGCCGGCGCAGGGTGATGTTGCGGATGCGCCGGAGCGGTCTGCTCGCCCGGGCGCTGCAGTGGCTCATGCGCAACAACGAGGCCATGCGCCTGCGCTCGGCGGACGTCGCCGACCCGGCCGCCGTGGTCGGCGGCGCCACCGCGCAGCCCGCCGTGCAGCGCGCAGCTGCCTAGCGATCCTTGGTCGCTAGAAGTTTGGCACTTGTCCAGAGTGTCAGAGGGTTGCCGCCGGTGGTAGCCGCGCTTCGGCGAGCCGGGCGTTGATGTGGGTGTCGAGGGTGCGCAGGGCCGCGCGCAGTGGTGGTGGGGCTTGCGGCCGGTCGGTGGCCATCAGTGGCCGCAGTACCCGGTTGTGGACCTTGGTGTAGAAGATGGCGAAGGCCAGGCCGTCGTCGGTGAGCCGGTAGAGGTTGCGGCCGTCGATCCGGGTGATCAGGCCGTTGCGGCGGAGCCGGGTGAGGTCGTAGCTGGCCCGGCTCATCGGGTAGGGCTCGCCGAGCAGTCCGGTCATCAAGGCGCGCAGGCTCTTGTTGGTGATGCCGGTGACGGCGTGCAGGGTGACGGCGAGGGCGCCGGCCAGGGCTTGGACCCGAGGGTCGCCGAACCGTAGGGCCGGGGC
>JAEUJO010000071.1 GCA_016794615.1 Pseudonocardia sp.
GTGGTCACCCGGACCTTCCTGGGCGGGGTCACCCGGCTGGTGATCGCCACCGAGGCGGGCGAGGTCACGGTCGACGCGGTCACCCGGCCGGGCCTGCCGGACGCGGGCGAGCGCACCGTGGTCCGGCTCGACACCGACCGGGTCCGCGCCGCGACGGCCTGACCCTGCGCAGGCGTGCCACGCGCCCGGCCGGGGTTCGCAGCATGGTGGCCTTACTGCAATCCGATTGGAGCAAGGCCACCTTGCCGCAATCCCCGGCGGCGTCCGCAGCGCGCAAACTGTTGGAGCAGGGCCACCTTGCCGCAATCCCCGGCGGCGTCCGCATCGCGCGAACTGTCGGTGGGCGCTGCTTCAATCGCGGCATGCTGCTCACCGAGGTCGTGGCTTGCTCCGCCGCCGTCGGGGCCACCCGTGCCCGCACGGCGAAGGCCGCGGCGCTGGCCGGTCTGCTTCGCGCCGCGAAACCGGACGAGATCGGGCCCGCCACCGCCTGGTTGACGGGCGAGCCCCGGCAGGGCCGGCTCGGCGCGGGTTGGCGCACGCTGGCGACCCTCTGCGTGCCACCGGCGGCCGCACCGAGCCTGGAGATCACGGACGTCGAGGCCCGGCTCGACGCGCTGGCGGCCACGGCAGGCACCGGCTCGACGGTCCGCCGCGCCGCACAGCTCGAGGCGCTGTTCGGGGCCGCGACGGCGGACGAGCAGCGGTTCCTGCAGCGGCTGTTCACCGGCGAGCTGCGCCAGGGCGCGCTGGAGGGCGTGATGCTGGAGGCGGTCGCCGCGGCGGCGGAGGTGCCCGCGACGACCGTCCGTCGGGCGTTCTTCCTGTCGGGCCGCCTGCCCGAGACCGCCCGGCTCGCCCTCGCGGGAGGGGCTGCGGCGCTGGAGGCGGTCGTGCCGGAGGTCGGTCGGCCGGTCCGGCCGATGCTCGCGAGCCCGGCAGAGAGCCTGGATGCCGCGCTCGCGGAGCTGGGCCAGGAGGTGAGCGTCGAGTACAAGCTGGACGGCGCCCGAATCCAGGTGCACCGCGACGGCGACGCCGTGCGGGCGTGGACGCGCACGCTGCGCGAGGTCACCGACCGCGTGCCCGAGCTGGTGGAGCTGGTCCGCGGGCTGCCCGGTCGCCGCGTCGTGCTGGACGGCGAGACCCTCGCGCTGCAGGACGATGGCCGCCCGCGCCCGTTCCAGGAGACCGCGAGCCGCTTCGGGGCCGACAGTCACGAGCTGCTGCTGCGCCCGTTCTTCTTCGACTGCCTGCACCTGGACGGCGCCGACCTCATCGATGAGCCGCTGTCCGCGCGGCTGGAGGCACTGGAGAAGGTGGCCGGGGCGCACCGGATGCCCGGCCTGCTGCGACCGTCGAGGAGCGAGGCCACGGCGCTGCTCGAGAAGGCGCTGGCCGCGGGCCACGAGGGCGTGCTGGTCAAGGACCTGGACGCCCCGTACGCCGCAGGTCGGCGGGGGCGAGCGTGGCAGAAGGTGAAACCGGTGCACACGCTGGACCTCGTGGTACTCGGTGCCGAGTGGGGGTACGGCCGGCGGACGGGGACGCTGTCCAACATCCATCTCGGCGCGCGGGACCCGGACGGCGGCGAACCGATCATGGTGGGCAAGACGTTCAAGGGCATGACAGACGCCCTGCTCGCCTGGCAGACCGAGACCTTCCCGGCCTACGCACGGGAGCGGAACGGCCACGAGGTCCTGCTGCGTCCCGAGCTGGTGGTGGAGATCGAGCTGGACGGCGTGCAGCGCAGCACGCGCTACCCGGGCGGGGTCGCGCTGCGGTTCGCCCGGGTCGTCCGCTACCGCCCGGACAAGACGGCGGCGGACGCCGACACGATCGGCACGGTCCGCGCGTTGCTGCCGGCCCGTGCGCCGGGGGGAGGGACCATGAGCTGATCCGGCCGACGAACCAGCGGATGCAGCCGCCGCACTCCGGGTCGTTCCAGCTCGAGTCCCCGGCCACTTCAGGGGCCGGGCAGGCCACGCAACTCATCGGCCCGGAGCCGCGGAGCGCGTAGAGTCCTCCTACCGTGCGCTTCCTCGACGGCCAGGTGCCCGATCGCGACCTCACCTACGACGACGTGTTCCTCGTCCCTGGCCGGTCGGCCGTCGCCTCGCGGTTCGATGTCGACCTGACCACCGCGGACGGTTCCGGCGCCACGGTTCCCGTCATCGCGGCGAACATGACGGCGGTCGCGGGCCGCCGGATGGCCGAGACGCTGGCGCGGCGCGGGGCGCTGACCGTGCTGCCGCAGGACGTCGCGCCGGAGGCGGTCGCCGAGATCGTCGGGTGGATCAAGTCGCGGCACCCCGTCTGGGACACCCCGCTCGTGCTGCACACCGGCGACGCCGTCGCGGACGTGCTGAACCTGCTGCCGAAGCGGGCCCACGGCACGGTGGTCGTGGTCGACGACGCCGGGCGCCCGGTGGGCACCGTCGACGAGGCGGCGTGTACCGGGGTCGACCGCTTCACCCGCCTCGCCGACGTGCTCGACCCTGCGCCGGTCACGCTGCCGCTGGACACCGCGCCACGGCAGGTGTTCGAGGCCCTCGGCCCGCGCGGCGTGGCGCTCGGACTCGACACCGACGGCCGGCTCGCCGGCCTGCTCACGACACTCGGTGCCGTGCGCGCCGCGATCTACACCCCGGCCGTCGACGACCGCGGCCGGCTCCGCACGGCCGCCGCCGTCGGCGTCAACGGTGATGTCGCGGTGAAGGCGAAGGCGCTGCTCGACGCCGGTGTGGACGTGCTGGTCGTCGACACCGCGCACGGCCACCAGGAGAAGATGCTCGACGCGCTGCGGGCCGTCCGGTCGGTCGTCGGGCAGAGGGGCGGGGCCGAGGCTCCCGTTCCGGTCGTCGCGGGCAACGTCGTGACGGCGGAAGGCGTGCGCGACCTCGCCGCGGCCGGCGCGGACGTCGTCAAGGTCGGGGTGGGCCCGGGCGCGATGTGCACGACGCGGATGATGACCGGAGTCGGGCGCCCGCAGTTCTCGGCCGTCATCGAGTGCGCCGCGGCCGGCCGCGACCACGGCGTGCGGATCTGGGCCGACGGCGGTGTCCGGCACCCGCGTGACGTCGCGCTCGCCCTCGCCGCCGGTGCGTCCGCCGCGATGATCGGGTCCTGGCTGGCCGGCACCTGCGAGTCGCCGGGTGACCTGCTGCGCGACGAGTCCGGGCGACCGTACAAGGAGTCGTTCGGGATGGCGTCCAAGCGCGCGGTCAGCGCCCGCACTCGGGGCGACGGCAGCTTCGACCGCGCCCGAAAGGCGCTGTTCGAGGAGGGCATCTCGTCGTCGCGCCAATGGCTCGACCCGCAACGGCCCGGTGTCGAGGACGTGCTCGACGGGATCTGCTCGGGCGTCCGCTCCGCGTGCACGTACGCGGGCGCCCGCACGCTCGACGACTTCACCGACCGCGCCGTCGTCGGCATCCAGACGGCCGCGGGCTTCGCCGAGGGCACCCCGCACGGGCTCTGACGCCCGTGTAGCGAAAGCGGCTTTCGATGCACTCAACGCACCGAAAGCCGCTTTCGCTACATCACCGGCGCCTACGGCGCCTACGCCGCCGGGCCCTCCAGCATCTCCGTCACGAGCGCCGCGATGGGCGAGCGCTCCGACCGGGTCAGCGTGATGTGGGCGAACAGCGGGTGACCCTTCAGCTTCTCGATCACGGCGGCCACACCGTCGTGCCGCCCCACCCGCAGGTTGTCCCGCTGCGCGACGTCGTGGGTCAGCACGACCCGCGACGCGGTGCCCAGGCGGGAGAGGACCGTGAGCAGCACGTTGCGCTCCAACGACTGCGCCTCGTCCACGATGACGAACGAGTCGTGCAGCGAGCGGCCGCGGATGTGGGTCAGGGGGAGCACCTCGAGCATCCCGCGGGCCAGCACCTCGTCCAGGACCGCGGGGCTCACCAGTGCACCGAGGGTGTCGAAGACGGCCTGTGCCCAGGGCGCCATCTTCTCGCTCTCGCTGCCGGGCAGGTATCCCAGGTCCTGGCCGCCGACCGCGTAGAGGGGCCGGAACACGACCACCTTGCGGTGCTGCTGGCGTTCCAGCACCGCCTCCAGCCCCGCGCACAGCGCGAGCGCCGACTTGCCGGTGCCGGCGCGCCCGCCGAGCGACACGATGCCGACCTCGGGATCGAGCAGTAGGTCCAGCGCGATCCGCTGCTCGGCCGAGCGGCCGTGCAGCCCGAACGCCTCGCGGTCGCCGCGGACCAGCCGGACGCGCTTGTCCGCCGTCACCCGGCCCAGCGCCGCCGACCCGCCACCGAGCAGCCGGAGCCCGGTGTTGGACGGAAGGTCCCGCGCCGCGCCGAGGTCGATCACGCCGTCGCGGAACAGGGCATCGACGTCCTCGCTCCCGACCTCGACGTCCGCCATCCCGGTCCACCCCGAGGGCACCACGTCGAGCGCGTGGTACTCGTCGGCCGCCAGCCCGACCGCCGCCGCCTTCACCCGGAGCGGCATGTCCTTGGTGACCAGCACGACCTCTCCGAGTCCGGCCGCGCGCCGTTCGGCGGCCAGGTTGAGCGCGCACGCGAGAATGCGGCTGTCGTTGGCGTCGCTGCGGAAGCCCGCCGGGAGCACCTCCGGGTCCGTGTGGTTGAGCTCGACGTGCAGGGTGGCCCCGCCGGCTCCGATCGGGACCGGGGCGTCGAGGCGGCCGTGCTGGATGCGCAGCTCGTCGAGCTGGCGCAGTGCCGTGCGGGCGAACCATCCGAGCTCGGGGTGGTGGCGCTTGCCCTCCAGTTCGGAGATCACCACCAACGGGAGAACCACCTCGTGGCCGTCGAACCGGGTCAGCGACCACGGGTCGGACAGCAGGACCGAGGTGTCGAGCACGTAACAGCGGGTTGGGCTGTCGGTCACGGATGCTCCCTCGCGGGCGCGGCACCACACCCACGTGTCCGGTGGGCCGGGTGGCCGTGGCGCGACCCCCACGCGACGCGGCGGGACCGCGCCGGCAGGGCTCGCGAGGGCCGGGTGCCGGCCCCCTCGGTCGGAGCCTCTTCGACAGCCGCCCCGCCGCCGCACCGGTCGGTACGTCGCGGCGACAGGGGGTCGAACGGGCTCAGTAGCGCCAACCAGGGCCTCCCGGGCGGTCCGCATCGGCCGCGTTCCGCCACCGCGGACGATATCGGCGGTCGCCCCCGTGCGGTCAACAGCAACACGAACAGATCAACGAAGCGACCGACCAGAATTAACACGTCGGCCTACCGTTCGTCGTCAGTCAGCTACCGCCTGTCGACCATCCATCTACGCTACGTACTCGTTCGACTGCGCAGCGCATGCAGCGCGGCCGGGTCGTCGAGCAGCCGGCAGTGCTGCCCGACGGACCCCGAGTCACCGTCCAGCCACACCCGAACGATCACCGCACCTTCGACGGAGGCGGCGACGTGCGCCCGCCACAGCGGGCGGGCGAGGGCCTCGACGACGCGCCGGGCGCGTCCGGCGTCGAGCAGCAACCACCGCCGTACGTGCGCCTCGGCGGCCGCGACGCGCCCGCTCGTGGGCGATCCGCCGTCGTGCAGCAGCAGCGCAGCGTCGAGTCGCACCCGCCGCAACACCGCCAGGACGGGTTCGAGCCGCTCGGCGAGCTCACCATCGAGGGGAACGGCGACCGGCGCGAGCACGTCCGAGGCACACCGGCCCCACCCCGGTCCGGCCGCCGTCCCGAGCGCGCACTCGGCGAGCCCCTCGGACACGACGGTCTGCGGCGAGCCGAGCAGGGTGATCCCCTGCTCGACGCGCCCCGCCGCGACGGCGGCCTCGGCGCGACTGCACTCGACATGGTGGCCGGGATAGGCCTCGTGCGCCACCAGCCGCGACAGCCGGGCCGCGCCGAGCAGTGCACCCGCGTTGACCTGCACGAGCGAGCGGTGGCCGCCGGTGTAGGTGTGCAGCGCGCTCCACGAGGCGTCGTCGACGAACCGGTACGCGACGGCCTCGGTCGACGGGAGCCCGTACCGCGCGGCCACCCGCCGCCGCAGCGCCGCCGACAACGCCCGGACGGCGGGGCCCAGCCGCTCGCGCGGCACGGCGTCCCGACGGCGGTGTGCGGCGAGCCGCTCTCCCACCGTCCCGCGGCCGCCCAGCAGCGCGGCGAGCTCCCGGTGCGCCGCGCGGTAGGCGTCCGGGGCACCGGGTGTGGCGGACAGACCGAGGCATTCCCACACCTCCCGCCGGAAGGGCACACGCTGACCGGCCAGGCCGCGTGCCCGCCACTCGACGGCGCTCAGCTGCGCCGCGAGGAAGCGTTCCCGCGCAGGCGACAGCCCAGCGTTCGGTACTGCCGCGGCCAGCCACCCGGCCTGCCGGACCAGCTCGGCTGCGGTGGCCACCGGTTCGTTCCCGACCGTCCACCGCACCACCGGGTCCACCGCCAGAGGGGCGACGAGTGCGGGGACCAGGCGGCGCAGCCGCAGGCACAGCGCGACGTAGGCGGCTGGGACCCCGTCGGCCTCCACCGGGGAACCGTAGCGCGGGAGCCCGACCCGCCACCGTGTCGAGCGTTCGAGGCGGTACGCCCGGATCTGTCGGTCCGGGCCCATTCGTGTGCACTACCCACCGAATCGACGATGGCGGGCGGCGTAGTCGCGCAGCGCCCGCAGGAAGTCGACTTTTCGGAACTCGGGCCAGTACGCCTCGCAGAACCAGAACTCCGAGTGCGCGGACTGCCACAGCAGGAAACCCGAGAGACGCTGCTCGCCCGACGTGCGGATGACCAGGTCGGGATCGGGCTGGCCGGATGTGTAGAGATGCGCCGCGATGTGGTCGACGTCGAGGACCTCGGCGAGCTCCTCGATCGACGTGCCGGTCTCCGCGTGCTGCAGCAGCAGCTTGCGCACCGCGTCCGCGATCTCCTGCCGGCCGCCGTAGCCGACCGCGACGTTGAGCTGCATTCCCGACCGGTTCTGGGTCCGGGCGGCCGCGCCGGAGAGCCGCTGGGCCAACGTCCCCGGCAGCAGGTCGAGCGCACCCACGACGCGCAGCCGCCACGGTGCACCCGGTGCGGCCAGCTCGTCGACGACATCGGCGATGATCTCCAGCAGCGGCTCCAGCTCGTCCGCCGGGCGCGTCAGGTTGTCGGTGGAGAGCAGGAACAGCGTGACGACCTCGACCCCGGCCTCATCACACCACGCCAGCAGGTCCGCGATCTTCGCCGCGCCCACCCGGTGACCGGTGTTGACGTCGCGGAAGCCCTCCTCCCGGGCCCAGCGCCGGTTGCCGTCGAGCATGAGGGCGACGTGCCGGGGTCGCTGGACGTCGGGCAGGGACAGTTGCCGACTGATCCTCCGCTCGTACACCGAGTACAGGAGGTCCCACACGCCCACGGACGATCAGCGTACGCCGGGCACCCCGCTCCCCCGCCCGTTCGGCGCGCGCTGTGGCCTCGGTTCCTTCGCAACCTCGGTCACAGCAGTGACCGGAGCGCCCGACTGCACCCCACCGGTGCCGTAATGTCGCCGAGGTGACGACCGGTGAGACGACGGGGAGCCCTCCGTTCCCGGCCTTTCCGAAGCCCCGCATGCGGGGATGGTTGCACTTCTGGTCGTTCGCCGTGTCGATCGCGGCCTGTGCCACCTTGATCGCGGTGTCGGCCGCGCTGGTCGGGGCGGCCGCGGCGGCCGCCACGGCCGTCTACAGCGTCACCGTGCTCGGCTTGTTCGGCATCAGCGCGCTCTACCACCGGCACACCTGGCACTCGTCACGCAGCCGTACGGTGATGCGCCGCCTGGACCACTCGATGATCTTCCTGTTCATCGCCGGGTCGTACACACCGATCGCGGTGTTGGCGATGGATCGGCCCACCGCGGAATCGGTGCTCGCCGTGGTGTGGACGGGCGCGCTGGCCGGGGTTGCGCTCAAGACGCTGTGGCCGTACGCGCCCGCCTGGGTGGGGGTACCGATCTACGTCGCGCTGGGCTGGGTCGCGGTGTTCGTGCTGTCGGACCTGCTGCACAACGCGGGTGTCGCCGCGCTCGTGCTGCTGCTCGTCGGCGGCGCGCTCTACACCGCCGGTGGGGTCATGTACGCGCTGCGCCGGCCCGACCCCTGGCCCCGCACCTTCGGCTTTCACGAGTTCTTCCACGCCGCGACGGTGCTGGCCGCGATCTGCCACCACGTCGCGATCTGGCTGGCGCTGTTCCCGGGCTAGTCATGGTTTCGCCCTGGCGGGCGGCCCGTTCCGGGCTGAAAATGGGGGTGGGTCACCCGCCGACGTCGTTGCTCTATGACCCGTTCGAGGTCGTGGATCAGCCCGGACTGGCCCGGCCACTCGCGCGTCAGGCCGACTCGGCGTCCAGGCCCACATGCTCAAGCGTGCGCCGCAGGCTGCGCAGCACGCGCCCACGGGTCGGGCCGATGCTGCCCGGCGGCAGGTCGAGCGCCTCGGAGATGTCGGCGTAGCGCACGTCGTCGTCGGCGAAGAGCGCCCGGACCAGCACCCGGCGGCGCTG
>JAEUJO010000359.1 GCA_016794615.1 Pseudonocardia sp.
GCCCCGGAACGGTGTCGGCGGACCTGCTCATTGTCCCCTCCTGGAACTGCGACAGGTTGTGACGCCCGCACCCCGGTGCTCGATCCGACAGGGACGCCACGGTGGTACCGGCAGCCATGACGTCGCTCTCGGAAGGATCAGCCTCTTGATATATGTCTTCAGTGGTCAACGTATGTTAACCGCTATCATCGACGTGTGGCTGCTCCCCCGCTCGAGCTGGATGCAGCTCCGACGTCGCTGGCGGACCGGGCCTACCTCGCCATCCGGGACCGGTTGACCATGCTGGACATCCAGCCCGGTGAGCCGATCGACGACGAGCAGCTGGCGAGGTCGCTCGGCGTGGGCCGCACCCCCGTCCGCGAGGCGTTGAAGCGCCTCGAGGGCGACCGGCTCGTGGTGTCGTACCCCCGGCGCGGGACCTTCGCGACCGGCATGGACATCGCCGACCTCGCGCACATCTCGGAGATCCGCGTACAGCTCGAGCCCCTGGCCGCGCGCCGGGCCGCCGAGCGCGCCCCGCGCGCGACGCGCACCGAGCTCGACGAGCTCGCCTCCCGCGTCGAAGCCCTGGACATCGTCCGGACCGACCGGACGGAGGTGATGCGCTGGGACCTCGGCGTGCACCGGGCGATCTACCGCGCCGCCAACAACCCGCACCTCACGGACGTGCTGATCCGCTACGACAACCTCGCGACGCGCATCCACTGCATGTTCCTCGACCGGCTGTCGACGACCGACATGCACGTCGTCGCCGAGCACGTGGCGCTGCTGCGCACGATCGCCGCCGGCGACGCCGACCGGGCCGACGAGCTGGCGCGCGAGCACGTCCTCGGCTTCGAACGGGCGATCCGCGCGGTGATCTGACCGGCGAGGGGGAGCACCCGGCCGCGTCGGTCAGCCGCCTGCCCGGCCGATGACCTCGAGCCTCGCCGCCGGTGTGCGCCCGCGCCGGAGCACCGACTCGATCTCGCCGGCGGCGCGCACGAGATCGTCGATGGCGTGCCGGCCGCGCTGCCGATCCAGCCGCTGCGTCGGGCCGCCCACCCCGAGCACGCCGAGGAGCTCGTCGGCCCGGCCGCGGACCACCGTGGCGATGCCGGACAGGCCTTCCTCCTCCTCGTCGTGGGAGATGGCGTAGCGCTGCTCGCGAACGCGCTCGAGCTCCACGCGCAGCGCCTCGGCGGTCGTGATCGTGAACGGGGTGAACCGCGCCAGCGGCTCAGCGAGAAAGCGTTCGAGACGCTCGTCGTCGAAGGTGGCCAGCAGCACCTTGCCGCCGGCGCTCGCGTGCAGCGGGAAGCGCTGGCCGACCCACGACTGCGGGCGCAGCTGAGCCGGTGCGTCGACCTGGTGCACGAGGTCCAGGTCGCCGTCGGGTGCCACGACGCTGAGCGTCACGGTCTCCCGGAGGGTGGCCACCAGGTCGCTGATGATCGGGCGGGACACCTCGCGGAGGAGCAGCTGCTCGTCGGTGCCGCGGGCGAGGCGCAACAGCTCCGGCCCCAGCAGCACGCGGTCGTCGCCGGGAACGCGGAGCAGGAAGCCCTCCTGCTCGAGGGTCTGGATCATCCGGAGCGCCGTCGCGCGCGGGAGCCCGGCCGTTCTGGCCAGCGAGGAGACGTTCGCGTTCCGGTCTTCGGCGGTGGCGCGCAGGAGGGTGATCGCCTTCCTCACGGACTGGTTCAGCTTGGCCCCCTCCTGCGCGGACGTCATGCGGCTCACGATACCGGCGGCTCCGAACGCGACAGGTAGGCGCGGAGCCGGTTCACATACCAGCTGACGAAGGCCTCGACGTCGCCCTCGACCTCCGAGTACGGGCCCGGCTCGTAGCCGGGGTCCTCCACACCCCGCTGGGCGCGGGCGACGAAGGCGCTGTCCTGGGTGTTCGTGGCGTTCCACACGTGGGTGAGGGTCGCGACGTCGTAGTCGACACCCTCCTCGGCGTCCTCGTGGACCAGCCAGGTGGTGCGCAGGAACGTCCGGTCCGGTCCGAGGGGCAGCACGGTGAACACCACCGCGTTGTCCGACAGCATGTGGAACCACGAGTTCGGCTGCATGTGCAGATGGAAGTCGCCGAAGACCTCGTCCACGATCCGGCCGAGCCGCTTGCGGCACACCGCCTCGCCGCCCGCCGTGTACGACTTCCCGGCGCCGTCGAGCGGGGCATGGGAGATCATGAACCCGGTGGGCCGGTCGTCGAGCTCGCGCATCCGCTCCCTGGGGAAGCTCTGCCGCACGCACGACGCTTCCAGGGCCGCCGTGGCCGTCTCGAAGCGGTCCCAGGTCCGGCGCAACCGCGGCGGCACGTCGTCGGCGGTGTAGCCGTGCAGCGGGAAGTAGGCGGTGAGCAGCTCGGGGTGCCCGTCGCAGTGGTAGCACTCCCGGTTGTTCTCCATCACCAGCTTCCAGTTGCCCTGCTCGATGATGTCGACCTGGTGGGCGACCTTCGTCCGCCCGAGCTCGTACGGGGCCAGGTACGGCTCGATGCGCGCCGCGACGTCGTCGAAGTCGGTGGGGGGCTCGGCGGCCAGGCAGATGAAGACCAGGCCGCCGACGTTGCGCACGTGGACCGGCTTGAGTCCGAAGCGGCTGCGGTCGAACGTGGCGGGCTGGTTCTCGGCGTGCAGCAGACGTCCGTCGACGTTGTAGGTCCAGTGGTGGTACGGGCACACCAGGTTGCCGACGCTGCCGCAGGCGTCGTCGAGGATCCGCGACCCGCGGTGCCGGCAGACGTTGTGGAAGGCCCGCACCTCCTCGTCGTCGTCGCGGACGATGATCACCGAGGACGAGCCGACCTCCACGGTGACGAAGTCGCCGGGCTCCGGCAGCTCCGCCTCCGCGGCCACGAACAGCCAGTGCTTCGTCCAGATGGCCGCCATGTCGAGGTCGAAGACCTCCTGGGTCGTGTAGAAGGGCGCCTCCAGGCTGTAGCCGGCGGCGCGCCGGTCGACGACGGCCGCCAGGTCGGCGTGCCGGCTCCCGGCACGATCGAACCGGCGGACCGACCGCTCGAGCTGGATGGTCATGGTGTGTCTCCCAGGGTGTGGAGGGGTGTCGGCAGCTTCGCGGTCCGGCCGCCGTCGAGCACGACGATCTCCCCGGTCAGGAAGCTCGAACGGTCGCCGGCCAGGTACACGGCGAGATCACCCACGTCGGTGGGCCGCCCGACGCGGCCGACCGGGTGCAGGCGGGCCAGGGCGTCGCGGACCGCGGCCGGGTCGGCCTGGGACTCCAGGTACGTCTCGCTCAGCTCGGAGGTGATCCAGCCGGGAGCGATGGCGTTGCACCGGATGTTGTCGACGCCCAGGTCGACCGCCATGGCGCGGGTCATCCCGTGCACTCCCGCCTTGGACGCGCAGTAGGCAGCGTGGCCGGGATTCGCGCCGAGCCCCTCGATCGAGCCGATGTTGATGATGCTGCCCCCGCCACGCCGCCGCATGTGTGGCAGCACCGCCTGCGCGAGGAACAACGGGGCGCGGAGGTTGACGGCCACCATGAGATCCCACTCGTCCGCCCGGATCTCCGACACGGCGCGCTCGAACATGATCCCGGCGTTGTTGACGAGGATGTCGACGCCGCCGAACCGCTCGACGGTGTGTTCGACCGCCGTGGCGGCCGACGACGCGACGCCGAGATCCGCCTTGACGTGGGCGACCCTCGCGTCGCCTGCCAGCACACCGTCGAGCGGCCTGCGCTGGACGACCGCCACCTGCGCACCTTCCTCGAGGAAGCGGTCGACGATGCCGCGGCCGATGCCGCGCCCACCACCGGTCACCAGGGCGACCTTTCCGCCCAGTTCCGTCCCACGCAGCTCCATCAGCTACCCACCGGCTTCGCCCCCGTGACCTCGACGGTCTCCCCGGCGACGTAGCGCGCCTCGTCGGAGGCCAGGAACACCATGACGTCCGCGATCTCCTCAGGCTCCGCGATGTGACCGAGCGGGACGGTCCTGTTCAGCTCGTCGACGGCCGTCTGCGGATCCAGCCCCCGCCGCTCGAACCCGGAGCGCAGCATCGGTGTGTTGATCTCGTGCGGGCAGACCGCGTTGACCCGGATGCCGTCGGGCGCGTGATCGCGTCCCAGGCTCTTCGTGAACGAGGCCACCGCTCCCTTGCTGGTGCAGTAGGCGATGTGCCCCGGCCCCGGGTACACCCCCCACGCGGAGGCCGTGTTGACGATCGCTCCTCCCCCGCGCTCCTTCATGGCGGGGATGGCGGCTCGGCACAGGTAGAACATCGCGGTGAGGTTCACGCCCAGGGCGGCCTGCCACATGTCGTCGGACGTCTCGAGGATCGTGCCGCGAGGGATGATCCCGGCGTTGTTGAACAGGATGTCGACGCCGCCGAAGCGCTCCGCCGTCTCCGCGACCACCCGTTCGCAGTACGCCCTGTCCTGCACGTCGCCTGCGACGAAGGCGACCACGCCGACGCCTGCCGACTCGATCTCCTCGACGAGCGCGCGGCATCCGTCCGCCGAGAGGTCGGCCACCATCACGGCGGCGCCCTCTCGCGTCAGCGTGCGCACCAGCGCCCTGCCGACACCTCCGGCGCCGCCCGTGACGATCGCGACCTTCCCCGAGAACCTCACGCCACCCCTTCCGTGCTGCCTACTCAATGGTGAGCACTGCCCACTGAATGGATTGTCACCTCGGCACCGAGTGGTGGTCAAGATGCGAGGTGCTCGTCGTGGGGCGCACGGCTGAGGATCTCGACACCCGCGGTCGTCACCAGGACCTGCTCCTCCAGCTTCAGGCCTTCGTCGTCACCCTCGACCCCGACGTACGCCTCCACGCTGAAGACCATCCCGGCCTCGATCTCACCCGCATGGTGGTCCTGGAACGCGATCACCGGGTACTCGTCACTGAGGCCGCTGCCGTGGGCGATGAAGGGGTACCGCTCCGCGTGGTAGGCAGGGGGCAACCGGCGGCTCAGGCGCTCCCCGACCTCGTCGAAGGCGGCACCCGGCTCGAGCTCGGCGATGATGTCCGCGAGGAAGGCCTCGGCGTCGGCATAGAGCCGCCGCTGCCGCGCGGACGGCCTGGTCGAGCCGACCAGGTAGGTGCGGGAGAGATCGGCCAGGTACCCGGCCGGACCGATGAGATCGGTGTCGAACGCCACCAGGTCACCGCGCTCCAGGGGACGCTCGCTCGCCTCGTGGAACCAGGGGTTGGTCCGCGGCCCGGACGACAGCAGGCGACACTCGGAGAACTCCGCGCCCAGCGCGAACGCCTCGCCGAGGAGCCTGCCCCACGCCTCGTTCTCCGTCATGCCCGGGCGTAGCGCCCGGTACAGACCGGCCACGGCGGCGTCCGCGACCGCCAACGACCGCCGGATCAGCTCGATCTCCTCCGACCCCTTGACCGCCCGTGCCTGCTCGGCGGCCAGTTGCGCCGGCACGAGGTGCACCCCGGCCGCCTGCAGGGCCAGGAACCCGAAGGCGTCGAGCCGGTCGACCCCGATGCGCTCGCCCTGGATGCCCCGGTCGCGCAGCGCACCGGCCACGTCCGCGGCGAAGAGCGCTGCACGGTCCGCGGCCCGGTCCCCGTGGCCGAAGACCGCGTAGCTCGTCGCCGCCCGGGTCTGCATGCCGGGGTACGGCGACACCAGCTCGGGGGGCGCCGAGCCGTACTCCCACAGCACCGGCTCGCCCTCGACCGGAACCAGCAGGTAGCGGTCGATCGAGTGCATCGTCCAGACCGGCATGGTCGAGGTCCCCGACGCGTACCGGACGTTCACGGGATCCACCAGGAGCGCGGCGGCGATGCCGTGGCGGTGCAACGACGCCTTCAGCCGGGCGAGCCCGTGCTCCACCGCTCCTCGAGCGAGCGCGGCGTCCACCTCCGGCCACGTCCGGCGCGCCTGCGCCGACGCCACCGACGGAGGCCGCTCCGGCCTCGGCCTGCCCGACGTACGCGACCACCTGGTCGTCGTCTCGCCCACGACTCACTTCCCGCCGCTCGACCTTGCCAGCAGAGGAGTCGAACCTTACGCTGACCATCGCTTAATGGACAGATGTGTTCACTCAGTAGTTACTTAGGGGCAGTGATGACGGTCCTGAACGACCCGGTCGAGCTCGACGCTCGGACGAACGGGTTCCCCTCCGCCGAGCAGCTGCTGCCGGGGCATTCGGCCGGTCGAGCGGTGTGGGGTGAGACCGACGGCTCGACGCTGGTCTGCCGCCAGGTCCAGGACATCACCCACGACGTCAGGACCTTCCTCTTCGAGCCGGCCCGGCCCGCGCTGTTCCAGCACGAGCCGGGCCAGTTCGTCACGCTGCAGCTGCAGATCGAGGGCCGCTCCGTGAGCCGGTGCTACACGATCTCCACGCCGCCGACGCGGCCGCACCTGCTGGGGATCACGGTCAAGCGCCAGCCCGGAGGCCTCGTGTCGAACTGGCTGCACGACACGATGGCCCCCGGGAAGCACATCTCGGCCGACGGCCCCTTCGGCGAGTTCACGATCGCCCGGCACCCGTCGGCGAAGTACCTCTTCCTCTCCGGAGGCAGCGGGATCACCCCCGTCATGTCGATGACGCGGACCCTGTACGACCTCGGCTCCGACGCCGAGGTCGTGTTCGTGCACAGCGCCCGGACCCCAGCCGACATCATCTTCCGGCGCGAGCTCGAGACGATCGCGAGCACGGTGCCCACCGTGCGCGTCGCGCCGGTCTGCGAGCGGGACGCGCCCCGGGAGCCGTGGGGTGGGCTGCGCGGCTTCCTGAGCGTCGAGATGCTGCGGTTGCTGGCGCCGGACCTGACCGAGCGCGTCGTCTTCTGCTGCGGGCCCGCGCCGTACATGACCGCCGTCCGGCGGATGCTCGACGAGGCAGGCTTCGACATGCAGAACTACCACGAGGAGTCGTTCTCCTTCGAGGACCTCCGGATGAAGGAGTTCTCGTCCCGCGCGACCACCGATGCCGGCACGGACGAGGCCGGACCGGGCGCCGCGCCGGCGACGACGACCTACTCGGTCGAGTTCGTCCGCAGCGGCCGCACCTTCACCTGCGGCGAGGACGAGAACGTGCTCGACGCCGCCTACGAGGCCGGGCTGACCCCGCCGTCGTCGTGCGGGCAGGGGATGTGCGGCACCTGCAAGACCACGATCCTCTCCGGCACGGTGGACATGCGGCACAACGGCGGCATCCGCCCCCGTGAGATCGCCCGCAACAAGGTCCTGATCTGCTGCTCCAAGCCG
>JAEUJO010000100.1 GCA_016794615.1 Pseudonocardia sp.
TGTCGTCGGCCGAGAGGCCCAGCCAGAACCGGTCCTGAATCTCCGCGAACCTGGCCCGGGACGTGACGACGGCGGCCTGGACCGTGCAGAGCGCCTCGACCGTCTCGGTCTCCCGGGCGACGCCGAGGGCCCGGCGGGTGAGATCCCCGACCTCGTCGACCACCGCGATCGCGGTGCCGAGCCCCCACGGCCAGCCGGTCCCGGCATCGGGCTCGGCATCGGTATCGGTATCGGTATCGGACTCGGCGCCGGGTTCGGCGGCGGGCAGGAAGGGCAGCGGGCCGTCCGGCCCGCCCGACCAGGCGTCGAAGGCCGTCGACACAGCGGACCGGACCCGCTGCGCCGACCACAACAGGGGTGCGGGGGAGTGCGCCACCCACTCGCTGCGGACCTGCCGGACCCGCAGCCTCCGGTAGTGCGGCCACAGCTGCTCGACGAGCGTGTGCAGCGACTCCCGGTTCGGCAGCGCGGCGAGCACGTCACTGCGCCCGTCCCGCCAGGCCGCGGCGTTGCGGTTGTGCGTGTCGATCTCTTCGGCGAAGTTGCGGCTGCCCTGCCCGGTCAGCGCGGTGAGCAGCCCGGCGAGGGTGTCGACGACCGTGGGCGGGGCGTCGGGCCGCGCGGGGGTCTCGGGTGCCTCGAGCGGCGCGTGGGGGTGCACGAGCAGCATCACCCGCCGGATCGGCCGGTCGGCGGGCCGCATCCGCGCGATCGCGTCGAGGGCGTAGCGGGTCGGTGTGTTGGCCAGCAGCCCCCCGTCGACGGTGAAGCGGGACCGCTCGACCATCGCCGACTCGTCGGCAGCCGTCCAGCTCGCGTAGCGCGCCATGTCCGGCCGGTCGCTGCGGTCGTCGGCCGGGACGCCGACGGGGACGAAACAGGGCTCGAACGCGACGGGGAAGCCGGCCGAACAGCGCGCTGCGAGCGCCAGGGCGCGGGCCGCCTCCGCGGAGCACAGGTCGTCGTGGGAGAAGCGGAAACGTCCGTCGTAGGCGGTGTCCGGGATCCGCTGGCCCAGTACGTCCACCGTGACGTTCTGCACTCCGTCGAGCAGGGTGGTGGCCAGGGTGAGGTCGACCGGGCGGCCGGTGGGCCTGAACGCCGAGCTCAGCGCCGTCATCGCGATGTCGAGCTGCTCGAGGAAGAACTCGTCGCCCTGCAGCAGCGAGGTCGGCTGCCCGCGGAAGGGCTTGCGCAGCAGTGCGTCGATGTCGCCCTGTTCGACCCACAGCCCCCGCAACCGCGACAGCTGCGCGCTCCCGTTGACCTGGCCCAGGGCCAGCGCGGCGCCGTTGATGCCGCCTGCCGAGGTCCCGGCGATCACGTCCGCGCGCGCCGTGCTCGCGACGAGGTCCAGCGCCGCCGCGTACGCGCCGCCGGGCTCGCCCTCGGCCCAGGACAGCCGGTTGAGCTCCTGGACGACACCGCCCATCCACACTGCGAGGCTCACGCCCCCGTTGAGCACCACGGCGAGCCGGATCTCCTCGAACGGTGGCGTTGTCTCTGTCGTCGTCGCCGATGTCATCGCCGGCCCCCTGCCCGTCGTCCCTGGTCGGACATCGGGAGGAGTGCTCAGCTCCGCGCTTCGATACAGGTGCGTCGTACGCAGTCCTGCGTACAACGGGCTTCGCGAGCATGGTGATACCCGCCCGGTGCGCAGCGGCCGGTCGCCACGTTGTCGGCCACGACGAGGGTGTCGGGATGGTCGTCACCGAGGGTTCGGCGGCTGCGGGCAAGGGTGTCCTCGTCCAGTGCTCGGGCTTGCCGGTGCTCGCCCGACCGACGCAGATCGGCGGCGAGCCTGCTCGCCGAGATGAGGGTTTCCGGGTGGTCGGTGCCGAGCACCCGGCGGTAGCGGGCGAGGACGTCCTTCTGAAGACGGCGAGCCTGCTGTTGCTCACCCAGCGACCCCAGGGTGAGGCCGAGCAGGCTGCCCGAACGCAGTGTGTACGGGTGGTCCTCGCCCAGAACTGTACGGAGCCGGTTGAAGGTGTCGTTCTGCACGTAGTGGGCCTCCCGGTGCTTGCCGGAAGACTCCAGGTTGAGGCCGACGAAGCTCGCGATACGCAGTGTGATGGGGTGATCCTCGCCCAGGATTCTGCGACCGCGGGTGAATGCGTCATGGTGACGTCGACGGGCCAGCTGATGCTCACCCAAGGAGTCCAGGGTGAGGCCGAGGCCGCTCGCCAGATGCAACGTGAGGAACTGGTCCTCGCCGAGTATTCGGCGGCTGCGGGCGAAGGCATCGGTCTGGAGTTGTCGGGCCCGTCGATATTCACCGAGCGACCACAGGATCATGCCCAGGACGTGGGCCGAGGCCAGGGTGGTGGGGTGGTCCTCACCCAGTATCCGGCGGCTGCGGGTGAGGGTGTCGTTCTGGATCATCGAGGCTTGCCGATAATGCCCGAGTGACCACAGCGCCAGTCCGAGTTGGGTACTGGAGAGAATGGTGTCGGGGTGGTCCTCGCCGAGTATCCGGCGGCTGCGGGTGAGGGTG
>JAEUJO010000152.1 GCA_016794615.1 Pseudonocardia sp.
CTAGTCACGGTCCCCCTGTCGGGCGGCCCGTTCCGGGCTGAAAATCGGTGCTGGTCGCCCGCAGACGCCACCCGTCAGGCACCCTCGCCGGTGGGGCCCTTGGCACGCAGGTCGTCCACCTTGGCCATCGCGGCCCGCAACTCGTTGAGCCACTCGTCGGCGTGCTGTCCGACCAACCGCACCGCCCACGACAGCGCGTCCGAGCGCGACCGCGCGACCCCGGAATCGACCAGCGTGTCCAGCACGATCCGCTCGGGCTGCCGCAGCCGGGTCATGACCGGCACCGACGCCACCGTGAACAGCTCGACCTGCTCTCCGAGCCGCGCACCCCAGGCGACCTTGCGCTGGTAGCGGTGCTCGGCCTGGCGCGCGATCTCGATCCGTTCGTCCCGGGTGGTCTCCCGGAACCGGGAGATCCGTCCCGCAGCGGCCGCCGCCCGGTCCGCGCGCCCGGCCTCGGTGTCGGCGAACTCGCCCTCCGGCGGCGGGAGCTCGCCGACGATCACGATCTCCTCACGGTCCACCGTGACCTCCGGTGCTCCGGCGAACCAGTCGTCGGGCAGCCGCCCCGTGAGCCAGGCCGCGACGTCGGTCGTGGACGGCAGGTCGGCCTGCTGCCAGCCGCCGCGTCCCGGCCCGCGCCCACCGCGTCCGCCCGGCCCGTGCCACCGCCCGTGCATCTTCCCGTTCATCGCCGCCTCCTCAGTACGTCAGCGATTACGAGATTACACCGCTAACATGACGCGGCAACTCTTCGACAGTTCGCGCCGGGAGAACACGCGAACGCGCGGTCTCACGCCGGCCGACCCGCAGAGTGGCTACGGGGTGAGCAGGAGGGCTGCGGTGAGCTCCTCGACGGTCGTGACAGGGCGGTCGCAGACGAACCCGCGGCAGACGTAGGCCGCCGCGGCACCGTCGACGACCGGCCGGTGGGCGAGCAGCGGGACCCCCGGACCGTCCGGCGGGCCGGCCACGACGACGGTGCCGCCGGGGGCGATCGCGCGGGCATGAGCGGCGAGCGCGTCCCGGTCGGTGTCGACGCCGACCACAGCGACCTGCAGCGGACCCCGCGCCGCGGCCTCGGCGACCGTCAGCCAGTGGGCGGCGAACCGGGGGAACCGCCGGGCCAGGCCGCCCGCCGTGCGCAGCGCCGCCTCTGCGGTGTCGCGGTACCGCTGCGGGTCGTCGACCAGCACGGACGCGGTCAGCAGCGCACCCGCGAGGGCCGCGGCACCGCTCGGCGTGGCGTTGTCGCTGATCTCCCGCGGCCGGTGCAACAGCGCCTCGGCATCGTCCGCGGTATCGAAGAATGCGCCGGCGGTGACCGGATCGACGAAGTGGGCCAGGGTCAGGTCGAGCACCTCGACGGCCCGCTCCAGCCGGTGCGCCGCACCCGTGGCCTGATGCAGTGCGAGCAGCGCCTCGACGAGGAAAGCGTGGTCCTCCAGCACACCGGCCGCGGCGCCGACGGCACCGTCGCGCGACGAGCGGCGCACGCGGCCGTCCACGACGTGCCGTTCCAGCAGCAGGTCCACGGTCGCGTCGGCGGCCGCCACCCAGTCCGGCCGGCCCAGCGCGCCGCCCGCCTCAGCGAGGGCGAGCACCGCCATTGCGTTCCATGCCGTGACGACCTTGTCGTCCCGGGCGGGCTGCGGGCGCCGGTTCCGCGCGCCGAGCAGCGTGCAGCGGATCCGCCGCCACCGCGCCGGATCGTCGGGGTCCGCGGGCAGCTGCAGTGTCGACGAGCCGTGCTCGAACGTCCCTTCCGGCGTCACCGCGAACAGCTGCGCGGCCCAGGCACCGTCCTTCTCGCCGAGGACCTCCGCCAGCTCGGCGGGCGTCCAGGCGTAGGTCAGGCCCTCGACACCGTCCGTGTCGGCATCCAGTGCCGAGGCGAACCCGCCCTCGGGTGTGCGCAGGTCCCGCAGCAGGAACTCCGCGGTCTCCTCCGCCACCCGCCGGGCGAGGGCCGCGTGCGGGCCCGCGATGCGGGCGAGGTGGGCGTAGACCCGCAACAGCAGCGCGTTGTCGTAGAGCATCTTCTCGAAGTGCGGGACGACCCAGCGCGCGTCCACGCTGTAGCGGGCGAACCCGCCCGCGAGCTGGTCGTACATGCCGCCGCGGGCCATCCGCCCCGCCGTCGCCGCTGCGAGGTGCAGCGCCTGACCCGACCCTGTGCGCTCGTGGTGGCGCAGCAAGAACTCCAGCGTCATCGACGGCGGGAACTTCGGCGCGCCCCCGAACCCGCCGTTCACGGCGTCGAACTCGCCGACCAGTACGTGCACGGCGGCCTCCAGCGCCTCGGCGGCGAGCCCCGCGGGCGGCAACACCGCTGCGGCGTTGTCGGCCAGCCGGGCGGCGATCTGCCCCGCGGAGCTGCGCACCCGCGCACCGTCGTCGGTCCACGCCTGCGTGACGGCGGCGAGCAGGCGCCGGAAGTGCACCGTCGGGTAGTAGGTGCCGCAGTGGAACGGCTCCCCCGCCGGGGTGAGGAAGCAGGTCATCGGCCACCCACCCTGCCCGGTCATCGCCTGGGTGGCCGCCATGTAGACCGCGTCGATGTCGGGCCGCTCCTCGCGGTCGACCTTGACGGCGACGAACCCGGCGTTGACCTGCTCGGCCGTCGCGACGTCCGCGAAGGACTCGTGAGCCATGACGTGGCACCAGTGGCAGGCCGCGTAGCCGACCGAGAGCAGCACGGGCACGTCCCGGCGGGCGGCCTCCTCGAACGCCGCGTCCGACCACTCCCACCAGTCGACCGGGTTGTCGGCATGCTGGAGCAGGTACGGGCTCGTCGCGCCGGCGAGACGGTTCGGCATGCACCCAGCCTGTCAAAGACCGCGGGCCGGGACCCCTTTCAGCTGCGGACGGATGCGTGCCCGGGATCGTCGTCACCCGTCGGAGCGGCCGAGGGTGTCGTCTGCGCGTCGGTGGCGGCCGACCGATCCGGTGTCGCGGGGTCCGGGGTGCGGTCGGGCCCGTCGAACGAGGCCGGCACCTTCCGGAGCTGCTTGTTCATCGAACGGACGAGCAGGATCGTCGCGAGGAAGAGCAGCACGATGACGACGAGGGCAATCGGCGATGCCTTGCCGAACTCCTCGCCTTTGCCGGGCGGGGGAGCCGGATCCTGCGCCAACACCGCCACGACCTGCCCCACCGGCCCACCGAGATCGACCAGCACGGCCGCCTCCTCCCTGCGTCGACCTGCAAGTCTAGCGGCGGACTCTCAGCTCGCCCGACGCTCCCGCGCCGCCACCTCGATCCCGGCGAACAGGTCGTCTTCCGGCAGCGGCGCCTCCACCAGCGAGCGGACCAGTTCGTAGTCCTCCGTCGGCCAGACCTCGCGCTGCACGTCTTCCGGGACGTGGAACCACCGGCTGGTCGGGTCGATCTGCGTGGCGTGGGCACGCAGGGCCTCGTCACGGACCGGGAACCAGTCGGCGCACTGCACGCGGGTCGTCACGCGGGCCCCGGGGTCGGGAACGTCGGCCGACCAGTTCGCCAGCCACTCCCCGTACGGCGACTCGAGTCCGCGCTCCAGCAGCGCCGTGTGGAACGCCTCCATGCGGGCGCGGGAGAACCCGTGCGAGTAGTAGAGCTTGAGCGGCTGCCACGGCTCACCCGCGTCCGGATACCGGTCCGGGTCGCCCGCGGCGTCGAATGCCGCGACGGAGATCTCGTGGCAGCGGATGTGGTCCGGATGCGGGTAGCCGCCACGCTCGTCGTAGGTGACGAAGACGTGCGGGCGAAGCTCGCGGACCACCGCGACCAGGCGGCCGACCTGCTCGTCGATGTCGCCGAGCGCGAAGCAACCCTCGGGCAGCGGTGGCGGGGGGTCGCCCTCCGGGAGGCCGGAGTCGACGTAGCCCAGCCAGCGGTGTGCCACGCCGAGGATCTCGGCGGCGCGGGCCATCTCGGCGCGGCGGATGGCAGGCATGTCGTCGAGGACGCCCGGCCTGTCCATCGCGGGGTTGAGAATGCTGCCGCGCTCGCCGCCGGTACACGTGACGACGGCGACCTCGCGCCCCTCACCGGAGTAGCGGGCGCACGTGGCGGCGCCCTTGCTGGACTCGTCATCGGGGTGGGCGTGCACGGTCATCATGCGCAGGGGCCCCCCGTCGAGGGAGCCTCCCGCGGTACGCAGGAGTTCGGAGGTCGACATCGGGTGCCGCGGTCCTTCCCGTGTTCTGGCTCGTGGTGTGCGGGGTCGAAGATGGGTATTCCGACCCTGCGCGGGTTCGTCCGGGATCGTCGCAGAGACCCCCGACAGTTCGGTCCTTCCCTCTGCAACGGTGCGACGCGCGCGAGCCTTCCCGGCTCTGCCGCCGGCTCCCTCAGCCGTCGTTGACCAGCGAAAACATTCGGTGAGGAACTCTTTGCGGCCCTGAACCGTTCGCCGAAGGAGCGCGACGCGACGATTGCACCGTGTTACGGTGAGGCACACACGGCCCGCAGGCGGGTCGTGTTTTTCCTTACTCGGGCCCCGGGGCGGACGCCGACCCCGGGCAACGACACGTACCACCGCGTCGGGCTAGCCGTCCCGACGGACCCGCACGGGCCCGCGGGTGCACGACCGGATCGCTGGAGGAGTGATGACCGTGGACACGCAGGTGACCTGGCTGACCCAGGAGGCCTACGACCGGCTCAAGCACGAGCTCGACGAGCTGATCGCGAACCGCCCCGTCATCGCCGCGGAGATCAACGCCCGACGCGAGGAGGGCGACCTCAAGGAGAACGGCGGCTATCACGCCGCCCGGGAGGAACAGGGCCAGCAGGAGGCCCGGATCCGGCAGCTCCAGGAACTGCTGCGCACCGCCCAGGTCGGCGTCGCCCCCACAGCGTCGGACACCGCCTCCCCGGGCATGGTGCTCACCATCCACTACGACGACGACCCCAGCGACGTCGAAAAGCTCCTGCTCGGTTCCCGCGAGGAGGGGGCACACGGGGACCTGCAGGTCATCTCGCCGAACTCACCGTTGGGCGCCGCCCTTCTCGGCGCACGCGTGGGCGAGACCCGCGAGTACCGGCTGCCGGACGGCGGCAGCATGAAGGTCACCCTGGTGTCCGCCGAGCCGTTCGCCGGCTGAGCCCACCCGGCTGAGCCCACCCGTCGGGGTCCACCCGTCGGAGCCCTGAGGAACGTGCGCCTCAGGGCTCCGAGGTGTGTCCTGCCCCGATGAGGCCGTGGCCTGCCGCGCGCAGCGTCTCGGACAGGTCGGCGACGTGCTGGTGACCGCGCGTCTCCAGGCTCACCGCGACGTCGACCTCACCGAGGTGCAGCGCGCCCGAGACGCGCGAGTGGGTCACGTCCAGCACGTTCGCCCCTTGCTCCCCGATCAGCGTCAACAGCGCCGCGAGCGCTCCCGGGCGGTCGGCGATCCGGAGGCGCAGCTCGACATGGCGGGCGGCCACGGCCATGCCGTGCTGGATCATCTGGCCCAGCACCACCGGATCGATGTTGCCGCCGGAGAGCACGGCGACCGCCGGTGTCGCGAACCGCCGCGGGTGCTGCAGCAGCGCGGCCACCGCCGCCGCGCCCGCCGGCTCGACGAGCAGCTTCGCCCGCTCCAGGCAGTGCAGCAGCGCCCGCGACAACGCGTCGTCGTCCACGGTGAGGATCTCGTCGACAAGAGCAGTGACCTGCGGGAACGTCACATCGCCCGGTCGGCCGACCGCGATGCCGTCCGCGAGGGTGCGCATGACGGGCAGCACCGTCGGCGCGTGCGCGATCAGCGACGGCGGCCACGCGGCCGCACCTTCGGCCTGCACGCCGACCACCCGCACACCGTCCGGCAGCGCAGCCGCGACACCGCCGAGCAGGCCGCCGCCACCGGTCGGGACCAGCACCGTCGCCACGTCGGGGCACTGCTCGACGATCTCGAGCCCGACGGTGCCCTGGCCGGCGATCACGTCGACGTGGTCGAACGGGTGCACGAGCACCGCACTGGTGCGCTCGGCGAACGCGCATGCCTGCACGAGACTGTCGTCGACCGTCGCGCCGACCAGGTGCACGGTCGCGCCGTACTCGCGGGTGGCGTCGATCTTGGGCAGCGCCGCCCGCTCCGGCATGAACACCGTGGCCCGGACGCCGAGCGTCTGCGCGGCCAGCGCGACGCCCTGCGCGTGGTTGCCGGCGCTGGCGGCAACCACGCCGCAGGCCCGCTGGCCCGCGTCGAGCCGGGCGATTCGCGTGTACGCACCGCGGATCTTGAATGACCCGGTGCGTTGCAGGTTCTCGCACTTCAGCAGCACGGGACCGGCGCACAGCTCGCTCAGCGCCCGCGAGTTCGCCAGAGGGGTGAAAGCCACGACATCGGCGAGCAGCTCGCGCGCCTCGCGGACGTCGACCAGGCCGACCGGGGGTACCGCCGCGGGCCGGACCGAACGGGTGACGGTCACCCGCCCAGTCTGCCACCGGTGCCGGTAATGTCAGGGGCGACGGTGTTCGTGGCCCCCGTATGGTCTCGGGCGCCGGAGGGGGTCCGGATGACACGTGTGCGGGACATCGCCCCACTGGTGGCGGCCGCTGCACTCGCCGTCGGGGCCGTCGTCGCCGCCCGGACCGCGGGGTGCGACGACCCCGGCCACTACGAGGTGCGCTCGTGGGGCTACGAGCTCGTCGGCGGCTGCATCGCGCCCGGCGACATCGTCGTCCCGAACCCGGCGCCCGCCCCGAAGCCGACCGCCCCGACGTTCGCCCGGGACTGACGGCACTCTCCCGTTTGCCCCCTCGGACAGGCTGTCGCGGTGGAGATCCTGCTGATCGTCGTCGGCCTCATGCTGGCTGCCGTCCTGCTCGTCGGCGTCGGCGACCGGCTGCGGCTGCCCTGGCCGGCGCTGATGGTGGTGCTCGGCGTCGCCGTGGCCTTCGTGCCCGGCCTGCCCGACTCGTTCGACCTCGAACCCGACCTGATCCTCCCGCTGTTCCTGCCGCCGCTGCTGTTCGCGACGGCGCAGCGCACGTCGTGGGCCGTGTTCCGGGCTCGCTGGCGCACGATCGGCTTCCTCGCGGTGGCGCTGGTCGCCGCCACGGTCGCGGCCGTCGCCGGAACCGCCACCGCGCTCGCCCCAGGGCTGACCGTCACCGCCGCGATCGCCCTCGGCGCGATGGTCGCCCCGCCCGACCCGGTTGCGGTGGAGGCCGTCGCCGGACCGGTGCGGATGCCGCGGCGACTGCTCGCCGTGCTGCAGAGCGAGGGGCTGTTCAACGACGCCACCGCGCTCGTGATCTTCCAGACCGCGGTGCTCGCCACCGTCTCGGGTTCGGGACTGAGCGTGCCCGGCCTGTTGCTGCGGTTCGTCCTCGGCACCGTCGCTGCCGTCGCGCTGGGGCTGGTTGTCGCCCGGGCCGCCCGCTGGGTGACCTCCCAGGTCACCGACACGACGGGCCGCAGCGCCCTGACGCTCGTACTGCCGTTCGCGGTCTACCTCGCCGCGGAGGAGGTGCACGCCTCGGGCGTGGTGGCGGTGGTGGTCGTGGCGCTGCAGATGCGCTCCGCGAGCGAGGCCGACGAGGCCGAGGAGCGGCTCGTGCAGCGCTCGTTCTGGGACGTCGTGGAGATGCTGGTGACCGGCGTCGCGTTCGGGCTGATCGGCTTGGACCTGCGGTCCGCTGTCGACGCCGCCGAGGCCGACCTGCCCGAGATGCTGGGGCACGCCGCGGTCGTGGTCGTCGTGGTCTTCGCCGTGCGGGCCATGTGGATGGCGACGGCATGGCTGCTGATCGCACGATCGGACGACGTCTCGGCCGCGCCCCGCACCGCGCGCGAGGCGGTGGTGCTGACATGGTGCGGGATGCGGGGGCTCGCGACGCTCGCGCTCGCGCTCTCGTTGCCGACGACGACGGCCGACGGGGCGGGCTTCCCGGCGCGCGCGGAGATCGTGGTCATCGCCTCCACCGTGCTGGTGGCGACGCTGCTGCTGCCGGGCTTCACGCTGCCGATGCTGGTCCGGGCGCTCGGCGTGGCCGAGGACGCCGACGCCGAGCACGCCGCGGAGCAGGTCATCACGCAGCGGGCGAGGCGCGCGGCCCTGACCCGGATGGCCGAGGAGGAGCGGATCGCCGACCTGTCCGAGGAGGTGTCGGCCGCCCTGCACGAGCGGATGGCCCGGTTGGACGGCCTGCTGCGCGGCGAGCCGGCAACCGAGGGCGACCGCGACCGGCTCGCAGCGATGCGCCGCGGCCGGGCGGTCGTGCAGCGGATCCAGAACTCGGCGCTGGCCGCCGCCCGCGCCGAGGTGCTCGCGGCCCGCCGGGAGCCGGGCGTCGACCCGGAGGCCGCGGACCGCGTACTGACCCGGCTGGACCTGCGGACCGTGCTGCTCGACTGATGTACCGGAAGTGGCGTTGGGTGCGTTGGATGCACCGAAAGCGGCTTTCGGTGCATCCACTTTCGGTGCATCCAACGGAGGACGGTGTCAGGCGGTGGCGCGGTCCAGCGCCGTGCGCAGGTCGTCGACCAGGTCGTCCGCGTCCTCGATGCCCACCGACAGCCGCACCAGCGAGTCGGGCACCTCCAGCGCCGAGCCCGCCACCGACATGTGCGTCATCTCCCCCGGATGCTCGATCAGCGACTCGACGCCGCCGAGCGACTCGGCGAGCGTGAACACCTCCGTCGCCGCGCACATCCGCAGCGCCGCCTCCCGGCCGCCGGCCAGGATGATCGACACCATTCCCCCGAACCGTCGCATCTGCTTGGCCGCGACCTCGTGGCCGGGGTGCTCGGGCAGGCCCGGGTAGAGCACGCGGGACACGGCCGGGTGCCGGGTGAGCATCTCGGCAATGCGCTCGGCGTTGTCGCTGTGCCGTTCCATCCGCACCGCGAGCGTCTTGACCCCCCGCAGTGTGAGCCAGTTGTCGAACGGCCCGGGCACCGAACCGACCGCGTTCTGCGTGAACGTCAACTGCTCGGCGAGCTCGTCGTCGCTGGTGACGAGCGCGCCGCCGACGACGTCCGAGTGGCCGCCGAGGTACTTGGTGGTGGAGTGCAGGACGACGTCCGCGCCCAGTGCGAGCGGCTGCTGCAGGTAGGGCGAGGCGAAGGTGTTGTCGACGACGAGCCGGGCCCCGGCCTGCCGCACCACGTCCGCGACTGCGGCGACGTCCGCGATGCCCAGCAGCGGGTTGGTCGGCGTCTCGCACCAGACGACCCGGGTGGTCGGCCGCAGCACCGCGCGCAGCGCGTCGATGTCGGCCAGATCCACCGACGAGTACTCGAGCCCCCACGGTGCGAGGACCTTGTCGACGAGCCGGAACGTGCCGCCGTAGGTGTCGTGCGGAATGACGATGTGGTCGCCGGGACGCACCAGGACGCGCAGGAGGACGTCGGTCGCCCCCATGCCCGAGCCGAACGCCCGGCAGTGCCGCCCGCCCTCGAGCGCGGCCAGGCATTCCTGCAGTGCGGTGCGGGTGGGGTTCGCGCTGCGCGCGTACTCGTACCCGCCCGCACGCGTGCCGCCGACGCCGTCCTGGGCGAAGGTGGACGACAGGTGCAGGGGGGTGATCACCGCGCCCGTGGTGGGGTCGGGGTCCTGCCCGGCGTGGATGGCGTTCGTCGAGAAGCCGCGCATGATCCCCACGGTACGCGGCGGGTCGCGCGGCCTGCGCGTGGGCGCCGGGATGCCGCGTGGGCGCGGGGATGCACCGAAAGCGGCTTTCGGTGCACTGAACGCACTGAACGCCGCTTTCGCTACATCGGAGGCGGGCCGGTAGGTCGCCCGGGTCAGGACCCGAGGAACGCGAGCACGTCCGAGCGGGTCACCACACCCGCGGGTTTGCCGTCGACCAGCACCAGGGCGGCATCGGCCTCGGCGAACGCCGCCATCGCGGTGTCGAGCGGTTCGTTCGCCCCGAGGGTGGGCAGCGGTGGTGACATGTGCCGCTCCAGCCGGTCCGACAGCTGCGCGCGGCCGGTGAACAACGCGTCCAGCAGGTCGCGCTCCACGACCGAGCCGGCCACCTCGGCGGCCATCACCGGCGGCTCGGCACGCACCACGGGCATCTGGGAGACGGCGAACTCGCGCAGGTAGTGCACGGCGTCGGCGACCGTCTCGTTCGGGTGGGCGTGCACCAGCGCCGGGATCGCGCCGTCCTTGCGACGCAGCACGTCCCCGACGGTGGCGCCCTGGGTGGGCGGCAGGAACCCGTACCCGGCCATCCACGCGTCGTTGAACACCTTGCCCAGGTAGCCACGGCCGCCGTCGGGCAACAGGACGACCACCACGGCGTCGCGGGCCTCGTCGGGCGACAACTCGGCCGCGACCCGCAGCGCCGCAACCGTCGCCATCCCGCAGGACCCGCCGACGAGCAGCGCCTCCTCCCGGGCCAGCCGCCGCGTCATGGCGAAGGAGTCGGCATCGGAGACCGCGACGACCCGGTCGCAGATGTCCTTGTCGTAGGTCGTCGGCCAGAAGTCCTCCCCCACGCCCTCGACGAGGTAGGGCCGACCGGTGCCGCCCGAGTACACCGAGCCCTCCGGGTCCGCGCCGATCACCTGGACCCGGCCGCCGGAGATCTCCTTGAGGTAGCGGCCGGTGCCGGTGATCGTCCCGCCCGTCCCGATGCCCGCGACGAAGTGCGTGATCCGCCCGTCGGTCTGCTCCCACAGCTCCGGGCCGGTGCTGAGGTAGTGCGACTGCGGGTTCTCCGGGTTCGCGTACTGGTTCGGCTTCCAGGCGCCGTCGATCTCCTCGACGAGCCGGTCCGACGTGCGGTAGTAGGAATCGGGATGGTCCGGGTCCACCGCGGTGGGGCAGACCACGACCTCCGCGCCGTACGCCTTGAGCACGTTGCGCTTGTCCTCGCCCACCTTGTCCGGGCAGACGAACACACACCGGTAGCCCTTGCGCTGGGCCACGATCGCCAGCCCGACACCGGTGTTGCCGGAGGTCGGCTCGACGATCGTGCCGCCCGGCCGCAGCTCGCCCGAAACCTCCGCCGCCTCGATCATGCGCAGCGCGATGCGGTCCTTCACGCTCCCGCCGGGGTTGAAGTACTCGATCTTGGCCAGCACCGGCGCCGCGATGCCGGCGGCGACCGGCCCGAGCCGCACCAGCGGGGTGTTCCCGACCAGGTCGGCGACGTGCTCGACGTAGCGCATGGCGTCATGGTCGCACTCCCGCCGCGGTGGGCGGACGCGCCCGCACGCCTGACCGGCGGGCGGATCGCGCGCGGTGCGTCGGGCCGCGCGGACCGGGTAGTTTCGTCGTATGGAATCCCGTCATCACACGCACTCGCCCGGCTTCGCCAAGCGGGTGGCATGCGGTGTCGGAGGTGGCCTCCTGCTCGTCCTCGGTGTCGCCATGCTCGTGTTGCCCGGCCCGGGGCTGCTGCTCGTGCTTGCCGGGCTGCTCGTGCTGGCCAACGGCTTCCCAACGGTGCAGAAGTTCGTCGCGCCCGTCGAGCGGCGCGCGATGCAGGCCGCCGAGGAGAGCGTGTCGTCGCCCCTGCGGATGGTCTTCTCGATCGGCACCGGCGTGGTGCTGATCGCGGCCGGCGTGGCCTGGTGGGTCGTGCCCGGCCTTCCCCTCGGCGGGTGGCCGGCGGGTTGCAGCCTGATCCTCTCCGGGCTGATCCTGCTCGGCGTCCTCGTGGTCAGCTATCGGCACGTGCGGTCCCGGCAGGCGAGCGCGAAGGCGACGGCTGCGGCCACATCCGCCTGACCGGTCCGGCGTACCGCTCGACACGGCGTCACGCCCGCTCGGTCCGGCGCAGCCCGCGTCCGGGGTGCCACGACTCCACCACCAGGAGCGTGCCCTCGTGGTTCAGGAACGTGATCACCACCTCGTCCACGTCTACCCGGAACAGCTCGCCTTCCGGCCCCTCCGCACCGTCGAGGACCTGCGCGAAGTACGCCCGCCCGGCGATCTTCGCCTCCCCCGGCCACGCAGCGGAATCGTCGTCAGGTGGATCGCTGGTGGGGCTGTGCAGGGCGAACCGCGGGTCGCGGTGCAGATCGGCGCCTTTGCGCGCGCGGGGCATCGACCCGAACGTCAGCTCACCGCCGGTGAACCCCGCCTCGATCCCGCTGATCCGCGGCGACCCGTCGACCCGCAGGGTGGCGATCGTCTTGTGCTTGCGCGCATCGAAGAGCCGCCGCACCTTCGCCGCGAACTCCGGTTCGGCCTTCTCGACCTCGCTCCAGGACACCATGCGCAGGAGCATCGCGCAGACCCCCGACAAAACCGGCGGCCCGGCACCCCTCGTGGGTGCCGGGCCACGCGGCAGGCCGGCCGGGGCGTCAGTCCTGACGCAGGTACGTCAGCAGGCGCAGGATCTCGATGTAGAGCCAGACCAGCGTCGTCATCAGGCCGAAGGCGATGTACCAGGCGAACTTGGCCGGAGCACCGGCGCGCACCGCCTGGTCCGCCATGTCGAAGTCCAGCAGCAGGCTGAACGCCGCCACACCGATCACCACGAGGCTGAAGATGATCGCCAGCGGGCCACCGTCGCGCAGGCCGAAGCCGCCGGGGAGGAAGAAGCTCGCGACCAGGTTCACCAGCATCAGCACGACGACGCCGATCAGGGCGCCCATCAGCCACTTCGTGAACCGCGGCGTGACCTTGACCGCACCGGTCTTGTAGACCACCAGCATCCCGACGAGCACGCCGACCGTGCCGATCAGCGCCTGGAAGGCGATGCCGGGGTACCGAAGGTTGATCAGACCGGCGATGCCGCCGAGCGCGATGCCCTCCGCGATGGAGTACGTCATCACGAGCGCGGGATTGCTGCTCTGCTTGAAGATGATGATGAGCGACACGACGAAGCCGACGATGAACGCCGGCAGGGCCAGCCCGTACAGGCCGCTCCACGCCGTGAGACCGCCCGCGACGATGGCCGCACCTGCCGTGATCGCGGTCTTGGTGACGATGTCGTCCACCGTGATCGGGCGCTGACCGGCCTCGGCGCGCCCGATGCCGACCTGGGCACGGTCGGCGTAGGCGGCAGTGCCGCCCGCCATACCGCTGCCGCGGTCGAACGTGGCGTTACCGCCCTGCCCGGAAGGCAGGTTGCGGAACGCCGGATTGCTACTGGTGCGCACCTGGGTCCTCCTCGGAGCGTGTGGGCATCCGTCGTGGTCAACGCGGGAGCGGACCGCATCGTTCCCGCTCGGTAAAGCCGACTTTACTCACGTTGTCGACGCGGGCGCCAGCGACGCCCGTGGGACCGGACAGTAGCCCCTCGAAAGCCCCTCGAAGAGCCACATCCACCGAAGTCGGGGCTGATCCACCCCTGCCGACGGCGCACCGAGGCACCCGCCTACGGGGCGACGGGCGGGCCGGGTGGCGCCTCGCGCCGCCCGGCGCGCTCCGCGCCGATCCCCGCGACGACGACGAACGCCACCCCCACCAGCGCGGCCGCGCCCGGCACCTGGCCCAGCGCGACCAGGCCCACCAGCAGCGCGATCGCCGGTTCGAGGCTCATCAACGTGCCGAACGCCGCGCTCGTGAGCCGGCGCAAGGCCAGCAGCTCGAGGCTGAACGGGACCACGGGCAGGAGGACGGCCAGCCCCAGGCCGATCACCACCACGTCCGCCGTCAGGTGCCCGAACGTCGACGGACCGACGACGATCGTCGCGACGAGCGCGGCCACCGGCATGGAGACCGCGAGCCCGCGCAGACCCGCGACCTCGTCGCCGACCCGCTGCGTCAGCAGGATGTAGGCCGCCCAGCACACGGCCGTGGCCAGCGCGAACGCGACCCCAGCGAGGTCGACGGTGCCGCGCCACGGCTCGGTGAGGAGCACCACCCCGACGGCCGCGAGGACGGGCCACCGCAGCCGGCCGCGCCCACCGCGGACCACCGCCACCCCGAGCGGACCGAGAAACTCCAGCGCGCTCGCCGTACCCAGCGGCAGCCGGGCGACCGCGGCCATGAAGAACAGGGTGAGCCCGGCGGTCACGACGCCGAGCACGGCGCAGGCGAGCAGACCCGAGCGGGTGAAGGCCGACGGCCGGGGTCGGACCAGAAGCAGGAGCAGGACGCCCGCCCAGGCCAGGCGCAGCCAGGCCGCGCCCTCCGGGCCGACGCGGTCGAACAGCCCGACCGACGCGGCGAGACCGAGCTGGACGCAGAACATGGACCCGACCGCCAGCACGGCACCCGAGCGTGCGGTGGGCGGCGAACCGATGCGGGCGAGGGGTGGTGCGGTCACCCCTCCATGAGACGGCACCAGAACCGTCCATGTCCGCATGTCAGTTCTGGACACACCATTCATCAATCATGAACGATATGCGCCATGGAGACCCGCCGTCTGCACCTCCTGCTCGAGCTGTCCCGGCTCGGCTCGATGCGCGCCGTCGCCGACGAGCTGGGCGTCACCACGTCGACGGTCTCCCAGCAGGTCGCGGCACTCGCCACCGAGGTGGGCACCGCGCTCGTCGAGCCCGTCGGGCGGCGCGTCCGGCTCACCCCGGCCGGGCGCCGGCTGGCCGAGCACGCGGTCACCATCCTCGCCGCGGTCGATGCGGCCCGCCTCGACCTCGACCCGACCGCCCAACCGGCCGGCACCCTGCGCACCGCGGGCTTCGCCACCGCCATCCGACGCTCGTTGCTGCCTGCCGTCGCCCGGCTCGCGACGACCCATCCCGCGGTGCACCTCCAGATCGCCGAGCACGAGCCGTTCGAGGCCCTCGACCTGCTCGCCCGCGACGCGGTCGACCTCGCGCTGATCTACGACTACACACCGGCCCCGGCGCCGCTCGACCGCACGACAGAGGCGACGCCGCTGTGGTCCGTCGCATGGGGACTTGCGGTTCCGGCCGGGAATCCCGTCGTCGAGGGGAACGCCGTCGCGGTCGTCGCCGGCTGTCGCGACGACGACTGGATCGTGAACTCGCGCAACACCGCAGACGAGGACGTCGTCCGGATCCTCGCCTCGATCGCCGGGTTCGCGCCGCGCATCGTCCACCGGGCGGACAGCCTGGACCTCCTCGAGGACCTGATCGTGGCCGGTCTCGGCGTGGGGCTGCTCCCCCTCGACCGGCCGGCAGCACCCGGCGTGCGGCTGCTCCCCCTGGTCGACCCCGACGTCCGCCTCCGCGCGTACGCCGTCACCCGGACAGGTCGGGTGGCCTGGCCTCCGCTCGCCCTCGTCGTTGATCTTCTCGCAGGACGGGTGGGCCGCTGAGTGTGGTATCAGTGGAATGCGACGATTCGGCCGCCCTGCGGCCACCCACGAGCACCGAGGATCATGGACGACCCCCCGAGTACCAGCCACCCGCCCCCGATCAGCAGCCGGACGGGGTGGGTGACCGTCGGATGAACGCCGCTCTCGACGTCCTTGTCGGCGCCGCCGTCGTGCTGGCGATCACCGCCCTGACCGGCTGGTTCGTGGCCCAGGAATTCGGCTACATGACCGTGGACCGGGCCCACCTGCGCGTCCGGGCCGCCGCCGGAGACACCGGCGCGCGGCGCGCCCTCGCCATCACCGGTCGCACCTCGTTCATGCTGTCGGGCGCCCAGCTCGGCATCACCGTCACCGGCCTCGTCGTCGGCTACGTCGCCGAACCGCTGATCGGTGCCGGCCTGGGCGAGCTGCTCGGCGGCACCGGCATCCCGGCGGGGGTCGCCCTCGGGGTCGGCACGGCGGCGGCGCTGCTGTTCGCCACCGTCGTCCAGATGGTCTTCGGCGAGCTGTTCCCGAAGAACCTCGCCATCGCCAGACCGGAGGCGGTCGCCCGCGCCCTCGCACTGTCCACGTCGATCTACCTCGCGGTGTTCGGGTGGCTGGTGCGGCTGTTCGACGCCGCATCGAACCTGCTGCTGCGGGCCCTGCACGTCGAGCCGGTCCACGATGTCGAGCACTCGGCGACGCCGCGCGACCTCGAGGCGATCATCGACGAGTCGCGCGAGCGCGGTGACCTGCGCCCGGACCTGTCGGCGGTGCTCGACCGCGTGCTGGAGTTCGAGGGCCGCCCCGCCCGCGCCGCGATGATCCCGCGCCCGCGCGTGTCCACGGTGGCCGCGACCTCGACCGTCCGCGAACAGGTCGCCAGGATGAGTGCCGGTCACTCGCGGTACCCCGTGCTGGCCAACGGTGTGGACGACGTCGTCGGCGTGGTCCGCCTGCACGACGTCCTCGCACTGCCCGAACAGCGGTGGGACACCGTCCACGTCCGCGACATCGCGCGGGTTGCCGTCGTCGTGCCCGACTCGCTGCCCCTGCCCGCGGTGCGGGAGGCGCTACGGGCCGCGGACGACGAGCTCGCGGTCGTCGTCGACGAGTACGGCGGGTTCGCCGGCGTACTCACGGTCGAGGACATCGCCGAGGAGCTGGTCGGCGAGATCACGGACGAGCACGACCCGGAGGGGACGGACCAGCTGCGCCGCAGCGCGGACGCCTGGACCGTGCCGGGTGCCCTGAACGTCCAGGAGGTCGAGCGGCTGGTCGGCCTCGACCTGCCCGAGGGCGACTACCAGACCGTCGGCGGCCTGATCATCAACGAGCTGGGGCGCCTGCCCGAGCGCGATGACGCCGTCACCCTCGTCCTGCCCCGCCTGCTCGACGACGACGGCACGGTGGACGAGCTGGTGCTCACCGTCCGCTCCGTCGACCACCGGGTACCCGGCACCGTCGAGGTGCGCCGCCGCGCCGCCGCGGCCGTCCCGGACCTGGTGTCGGAGGGTGGAGCACGGTGACGGGCCTGCACCCCGCCGTCGCGATCGCGGTCGCCGCCGGCCTCGTGGCGCTGAGCGCGTTCTTCGTCGCCATCGAGTTCGCCCTGGTGGCGGCCCGCCGCTACCGCCTCGAGGAGGCCGCGGAACGCAGCGCCGCCGCCCGGGCCGCGCTGCGCAGCTCGCGCGACCTGTCGCTGCTGCTCGCCGGCTCCCAGCTGGGCATCACGCTGTGCACACTGGGACTCGGCGCCGTGGCCAAGCCCGCCGTGCATGACCTGCTCCTACCCATCTTCACCGCATGGGGCCTGCCCGCGGTGACCGCGGACGTGATCGCGTTCGTCGCCGCGCTGGTCACCGTGACGTTCGTGCACCTGGTGATCGGTGAGATGGCGCCGAAGTCGTGGGCCATCGCGCACCCGGAGCGGTCCGCGATCCTGCTCGCCCTGCCGATGCGCGCCTTCATCGCGGTCACCCGGCCACTGCTGTCGGCGCTCAACGCCGTGGCGAACGCCTGCCTGCGCCGGGTCGGCGTCGTGCCGGTGGACGAGGTCGCCGCGAGCCACGACCCCGACGGCCTGCGCGAGCTCGTCGCCCATTCGGCCCAGGCCGGGACGCTGGACCGCGAGCGACACGACCGGCTGGTCACGGCGCTGGAGCTGGATACGGCGACGCTGGGCTCGCTGGTGCGGCCGCACACGGCGGTCAGCATGGTGGACGTGGACGCGGACGCCGAGGAGATCCGCGAGATCACCCGGCGCAGCGGGCACCTGCGGCTGGTGGTGCGCGACGGCGAGCAGCTCGTCGGCATGGTGCACGTGCGCGACACGCTGCGGGCACCGGCAGGCACCTGTGCCCGCAGCCTCGTGCGCCCCGTGCTGACGCTGTCCGCGGACGAGCCGGCCTACGCCGCGCTGCGCACGATGCGGGAACGGCGCAGCCACCTCACGCTCGTCCGCGACGACGACGGGGTGGTCGGCCTGCTGACCATGCGGGACCTGCTCGACCGGCTGCTGCCGGAGCCGGTCGTCGCGGAGGATCCGCCGGCCGAACCGGTGGTCGGACAGGTTCCGGCGACAGTGCCGCTCGTCGGGAAGGGAGCGCCGTGACCGATCCCTCGAACGCGGCACAGGAACGCGCGTGGGACGGAACCGAGGGCGAGCTCTGGGCCGTGCACGCCGACCTGCTCGAGCGGGTGTTCGCCCGCTACGACGGCGCGCTTCTCGACGCGGCCGGTGTCGCGCCGGGCACACGCGTCCTGGACATCGGCTGCGGCACCGGATCGCTCACCCGGGCAGCCGCCCGACGCGCGGCTCCGGGGCCGGTCATGGGGGTGGACCTCTCGGCGGCGATGGTCGCCGTTGCCCGCACCCGTGCCGCAGGCCTCGGCAACGTCACCTTCCTGCGTGCGGACGCCCAGGTGCACCCGTTCCCCGACGCCGGGTCCGACGCCCTCGTCAGCCGCGCAGGCGCGTCGTTCTTCGGCGACGCTCCGGCCGCCTTCGCCAACCTCGCCCGCGCCACCGCTGCCGGCGGCCGGCTCGCCCTGCTCGCCTGGCAGGCACCGGCCCGCAACGAGTGGTTCGTCGAGATCACCACCGCGCTGGCCGGACGCCCGCTCGCCGGGCCGCCCCCGGGGGTTCCGAGCCCGTTCGCGTTTGCGGACCCCGACGCCGTCACGTCCCTGCTCGGCGGGGCCGGGTTCACCGACGTGCAGGTCGCCGACGTCCGCGAACCGGCCCTGTTCGGCGCCGACCCCGCCGTCGCGCGCGACGTGATGGCCGACCTGCTGGGCTGGTTGCTCGACGGCCGCGACGCCGACGAGGCCCGCGCGTCCCTGCTCGCGACGATGCAGGCCCACGACGGGCCGGACGGTGTCGCCTTCGGTTCGGCCGCCTGGCTGGTGACGGCCGTGCGCACCGTCTGACCGCGGCCGCTGCGTCGCTTCTGTGGCGCCTGGTTTGTCACACTGTCACCCCGCCTGTGGACATGCGTGGTGCCCATCGACCCGGAGGTAGCTGGTGCAGCGGTTCGTGCGATGGGTGCTCGCCCCCCTGGCGCGGTTGATCCTCCGGCCGGTGGTGAGCGGCGCCCACCGCATCCCGCGGCGCGGCCCGGTCCTCCTCGCGGCGAACCACCGCGCGGCCGTCGACACCGCGCTGTTGGCGTTCGTCACCCCGCGGCCGGTCGCGTTCCTCGGCAAGGCCGAGTACTTCACGGGCGCGGGCCTGCGCAGCCGGCTCTCGGCGCGCTTCCTGACCGCGCTCGGGTACATCCCCGTGGATCGCGACCACGCGAAGGCCGGGTTGGCGGCCCTCGACGCGGCCCGCAGGGTGCTCGACCGGGGCGGTGTGTTCGCGATCTACCCCGAGGGCACGCGCTCGCGCGACGGGCGGCTGCACCGCGGGCACACCGGCGTCGCCTCACTGGCGCTGTCGACCGGCGCCACCGTCGTCCCGGTCGCGCTGGTCGGCACCCAGCGGGTCCAGCCGGTCGGCGCGCGGATGCCCCGGCTCGCGCCGGTGCAGGTCCGCTTCGGGCGACCGCTCGACTTCTCCCGCTACGAGGG
>JAEUJO010000160.1 GCA_016794615.1 Pseudonocardia sp.
GGGGCCTTCGTGGGCGTGCTGATCGGCAGCGGGAACCCGGTGCAGGCCGGAGCGGCCCAGGTCCTGGTGCTGATCGGGCTCCTGGTGGCGGAGGCGGTGGCCCGGGGACGAATCAGCCGGCCGGAGGATGCGATGCGCCCGAGCCGGTAGGCGGTCGCGGGGCGGCGACCGGGGTGACGACGATGCTCGCGGCGTTCGCGGTGACGATGAGGCCGATGGCGAGCCAGTCGACCGGCGCGAGGGCCTCGCCGAGCACGACGGTGCCGATCGCCGCGGCGATCACCGGGCTGATGCTCATGAAGATGCCGAAGGAGTGGGCGGGGACCCGGCGCAGCGCGAGGAGGTCGGCCAGGAAGGGGACGGCCGACGACAGCAGACCGGCAGCCGCTGCGCAGGCCAGAGCGGCGAGGGTCGGCGGGTGCGCGAGCAGCGCGGCGATCCCGACCGGCACGTAGGCGAGCGCGGACAGCACCCCGGCCGCGGCCGACCCCTCCACCCCGGGGGCCCGCCTGCCGACGGTGCGGTTGAGCAGGATGTAGCCCGCCCAGCACAGTGCGGCGAACAGGGCAAGACCGATGCCGAGGAGGTCCGTGGCGCCGTGCGGGCGGGTGAGCACGACGACTCCGGCCCCGGCCAGTAACGCGCAGAACACGGTCACGCGCCTGCGGGCAGGCGTCGACACGCCCGTGAACGCCCCGACCAGCGCGATGGTCAGGGGACCCAGGAACTCCAGCGTCACTGCCAGGCCCAGGCCGATGCGGTCGATCGCGGTGTACAGCGAGAGGTTCATCGTTGCGAACACCGCGGCGAGCGCCATGATCGGCCGCCACTGCCACCACGTGAACGAGCGCAGCCGCGGCCGGCCCACGGCCAGCATGATCAGCCCGGCGACCCACTGGCGCACCGCGACCACCCCGACCGGCCCGAGCACGGGGAAGGCCAGCGCGCCGAGTGCGGCGCCGCTCTGGTTGCCCACCGAGCTGCCGAGCATCAGGGCCACGCCGGCCGCTCGGCCGCCGGATGCCGGGGCCGTCGGCCGGGTGCGGGTGTCGGTGTCCACGGACCCAGGATGCGGGGTGGTCGTCCATATCCAAAATGCATCTTGCGCTGCATTCATACGCTGTACGCATGGATATAGAGCTACGGCACCTGCGCTGCCTCGTCGCGATCGTCGAGGCGGGCGGGTTCACCGGAGCCGCCGCTGAGCTGGGCGTCACGCAGCCGGCGGTGTCGCGCACGCTCGCCGCGCTGGAGGACATGCTCGGCGTGCGGCTCCTGCGCCGGACCAGCCGGGAGGTCGTGCTCACCGCGGTGGGGGAGCGGGTGCTGGCCCATGCGCGGCGCGTGCTCGCCGAGGTCGAGGACCTGGCCCGGGAGGCCCGGAGCGGGGACACCCGGCTGCGCATCGGCCACGCCTGGGCGGCCATCGGCGAGCACACGGTGGAGTTCCAGCGCCGCTGGGCCGCGCAGCACCCCGGCGTGACGCTGCACGTGGTGCGGACCAACTCGCCGACCGGGGGCCTGGCCGAAGGCGTGTGCGACGTCGCGGTGGTGCGGACGCCGTCGGACGCGCACCTCCCCGACCCGGGTCGGTTCGACAGCGCCGTCGTCGGCCTGGAGTCCCGGTTCTGCGCCTTGGCCACCGCCGACCCGCTCGCCCGGCGCGGGCGGCAACTGCGCCTGGCCGACCTCGCGGACCAGGTCGTGGCGGTCGATCCGCGCACCGGTACCACCACCGCCGACCTCTGGCCGCCCGACCGCCGGCCGCGGACCGAGGACACCCACGACGTCGACGACTGGCTCGCCGTCATCGCCACCGGACGCTGCGTCGGCGTGACGGCCGAGAGCACCCTCGCCCAGTACCGGCGCCACGGCGTGGTCTTCCGCCGCCTCCGCGACGCACCGCCGGTTCCGGTCCGGCTCGTCTGGTGGCGCGCCGACCCGCATCCCGCGACGCCGGACGTGATCGGCCTCCTCGCCGAGCTCTACCGCACTCGTGCCGGGCACGCCCGATGATCGGCACGCGTGGTGGGGCGGCCACCGCCACGGCTCCAGCCGCGCGTTCCCGGCCTGGAGATCGGGATGGCTCCCCGGACCTGCTGGCGGACCGCGGTCTGCGGTGGGTGCACCGGCGGCTCATCGGCCGGCCGGTGGTCAGCCTGGCCGCTCCGGCCCTGCTCGGTCGGGCGATCACCTGGTCGTGGGCGACGGGCTTCTTCTGGCCGGGTCGGTGCGTCTCGTGGTGCTGAACCACGTCACCCGGTCGATCAACTCGATCTGTGACGTGATCGGCCCGCGGCCGTTCACCGCGCGGGAGCGGTCCACGGACCTCTGGCCACTGGCCCGCCGCACCGAGCGCAGGCAGGGGACGGCTCCGGCGTGATCTGGGGGTCGCCGGGCGACGCCCGGGCGGTGCGCCGCCCGCGACAATCGGCCGATGACCGACGCGACGCACATTTTCGTCGACGGATCCGCTCTGAGCTGCTCGGATGTCGAGCGGGTGGCGCACCGGCGGGCGTCGATCGCCGTGGGCGCCGATGCGTGGGAGCGCGTCCGGCGCGCTCACGAGACCGCACGTGCCGCGAGTGCCGCCCGCCCCGTCTACGGGCGGACCACCGGCGTCGGGGCCAACCGGGACGCGCCGGTCGGAGCCGACGATGCGGGCGGCCACGACCTGCGGCTCCTGCTGAGCCACGCCGCCGGCGTGGGAGAGCGCCTCGACGCCCGCACGACCCGGGCGGCGATGCTGATCCGGCTCAACCAGCTCGCCGCAGGCGGCAGCGGCATCGACCCGCAGTTCCCGGAGGCGCTCGAGCACGCGCTGCGGACCGACGCCCTGCCCGGCGTGCACATCACCGGGACGATCGGGACCGGCGACCTCACCGCGCTGGCCGAGATCGCGCTCACCCTGATCGGCAGGCGGCCGTGGGTGCACGGTCGTGTGCCGCCGATCACGGTCGGTCCCGGTGACGCGCTGGCGTTCATGTCGTCGAGCGCGGTGAGCCTGGCCCGCGCCGTGTTGGCCTGCGAGGAGCTCAGCCGGCTGCTGGCCGCGTCGCACGTCGTCGCGGCGCTGTCGTACTGCGCGCTGGGCGGGTCCGCGGAGGCGTTCGCCGCGGAGGTGCACGCGCGGCGACCGCACCCGGGCGCCGTCCGCACCGCCGCCGAGATGCGCCGGATCCTCTGGCACGAGGGCGAGCTGAGCCCCGGTAGGCGGATCCAGGACCCGTTCGGCCTGCGCGCGTTCCCGCAGGTCCAGGGAGCGGCGCTGGACGGCGTCACCCAGCTCCGGCGCATCCTCGAGATCGAGATCAACGCCGCGGCGGAGAACCCGCTGATCGACGTCGACTCCGGCGCGGTGTTCCATCACGGACAGTTCTCCACGGCGTACCCGGCCCTGTCGCTGGACCATGTCCGGGCGGCCGTGCACCACGTCGCGGAGCTCTGCGCGGCCCGGCTCGGCGACCTGGTGGAGCCGGACCTCAC
>JAEUJO010000183.1 GCA_016794615.1 Pseudonocardia sp.
CCCGCCGCGCCCGTCCCCGTCGCGCTCGCCGATCCGGACGAGACACCCGGCTCCGGCCCGCTCGGCGGTGACCGTCACCGTTCCGCCCCCGGGACGCGGCTCGATCCGCTGCTGCACCACCGCGCGCACGGCGTCGAGCACCGTGCGGGGCGCCATCGGCAGGGCGTTCAGCTCCTCGTCGACGGCGATCTCGACCTGCAGCCGCGGCCCGAACCGCGCCTGCTCCAGCTTCAGGTAGGCCCACACGGCGACGAGCTCGTCGCCGAGCGTGCCGGGTATGCCGTCGGGCCGGTCGGCGGCCCGGTTCAGGTCGGCGAAATCCAGCAGCAGCTCGCGGGCGCGGGCGGGGTCGGTGCGCATCAGGGCCGCGATCGTGTTCAGGGCGTTGTAGACGAAGTGCTGCTCGAGGCGCCGGGCCTCGGTCGTGCGCACCGCCGCCGGACCGGTGTCGTGGACCGGTTCCGGAGGCACCGTCCGGCTCTCCTGGCGGGCGACGACCGGGGCACCGGGGACCGGATCCGCGGGAGGGTCGGGCGGGCGGAGCAGCGGCTGCCGGGCGTCGTCGCCGCCGGGGAGGAGCCCGCGCCACGCGGGGAGACGCAGCCGCCCGTCGACCGTCCAGTCGGTGAACTCGACCAGCCCGACCAGGTGGGGCTCGGCCCACTGCGCGTCGCGGCCGACCCCGGCGGGCAGCGGCGCGCCGAACGGCGAGTCGGCGCGGCGCAGGCGCGCCAGCCGTGTCCCGACCTCCCGCTGGTCCTCCCCCGACCCGATCCCGGCCCGGCCCACGTAGCGCAGGCCGCGGTCCGGCTCGGGGTCGGGCACACCGAGCAGCAGCGCACCGACGCGATCCGGCCGGTGCGGGTCCGTCGGCGTCCAGCCCCCGACGACCACCTGCCCCGACCGGCGCAACGGGACCCGCACCCAGGACCGCGGCCGCCGCCCGGCCTTGTACGGGGCGTCGAGGTGGCGGGCGTGCAGCGCCTCGGCGCCGTACTCCTCGGCGGTGCGCATGACGGCCGCGGACTCCGCGACCGGGAACGTCGGGGAGACCACGATCGGTGGTCCGGAGATGCCGAGTTCCTCGAGCAGCTCCCGGCGCCGGTGGTACGGGAGGGCGGCGAGGTCACGGCCGCCCGCCCACAGCAGGTCGCCGACGATCAACGCCACCGGCGTCCGCCGCAGCACGGCGGCCGACGGGCGCGCCGCCGCCGTGCGTCGCTGCAGCGGCCTGCGCCGCGGCAGGCCACCCTCGCCGACGGCGACGACCGTGCCGTCGAGCACCATCCCGCCCCGCGGTGCCCGCCGGGTCAACGGCTCGACGAGCTCGGGGAACGACGAGGTCACGTCGCGGCCGTTGACCGTGCGCAGCCGCGCTCGGTCCGGGCGGACGTGCGCGAGGCAGCGCAGCCCCTCCCAGGCGAACTCGACCACCCAGTCGCCGCCGTCGGGCAGCGGGCCGGGCGCGGCCAGCATCGGCGGGACCAGCTCGGGCATCGTGGCCGGGCACGCCGCGCCGGGGGGCGCTGCGGAGCCCGCACCCCCGGCTTCCGCGCCGGCCCGCGGCGCCCCACTGCCCGGCACGGCGCACACGGTAGCCGCAGCGTGACGGGCGGATGCCGGACGGCCGTACCCCCTCCCCGAACGGACGCCCACCCGCGCCCGGCTGCGCGGCGGAGAGGACGATCGGCGCCGTGAGTCCACTTCACCCCTGCCAGCCGGCCTTGATGGTGCGGTCCGATGCGACCAGCGGGGTGACATGACGCTCACCGACCGCCTCCCACCCGGCCCCGACCCCGACACGCTGGTGGAGGTGTTCGCGGAGTGGGCCTTCGAGGAGCAGGGGATCTCGCTCTACCCGGCCCAGGAGGAGGCGCTGCTGGAGATCGTCACGGGGGCGAACGTGATCCTCTCGACGCCGACCGGCTCGGGGAAGTCGCTGGTCGCGGTCGGGGCACACGCCGCGTCGCTGGCCCGGGACGAGCGGACGTTCTACACCGCGCCGATCAAGGCGCTGGTCAGCGAGAAGTTCTTCGCGCTCATCGACGTCTTCGGCGCCGACAAGGTCGGGATGCTCACCGGCGACGCCGCCGTCAACGAGACCGCCCCGATCATCTGCTGCACGGCCGAGATCCTGGCGAACATCGCGCTCCGCAGCGGTGCCCGGGCCGATGTCGGCACGGTCGTGATGGACGAGTTCCACTTCTACGCGGACCCGGATCGCGGCTGGGCCTGGCAGGTGCCGCTGGTCGAGCTGCCGCAGGCGCAGTTCCTGCTCATGTCGGCCACGCTCGGGGACGTCACGTTCTTCTCGGGCGACCTGACGCGGCGGACCGGGCGGCCGACGGCGCTGGTCACGTCGGTGGAGCGGCCCGTCCCCCTGCTCTACCGCTACGTGCTGAGCCCGCTGCACGAGACGATCACCGAGCTGATGCAGACGCACGATGCCCCGGTCTACGTCGTGCACTTCACCCAGGCCTCGGCGGTCGAGCGGGCGCAGGCGCTGATGAGCGTCAACGTCACCTCGCGCGACGAGAAGCAGGCCATCGCCGACCTGATCGGCAACTTCCGGTTCACCGCCGGCTTCGGGAAGACGCTGTCGCGCCTGGTGCGCCACGGGATCGGCGTGCACCACGCCGGGATGCTCCCCCGCTACCGCCGGCTCGTGGAGACCCTCGCCCAGGCCGGCCTGCTCAAGGTCATCTGCGGGACCGACACCCTCGGCGTCGGCATCAACGTGCCGATCCGCACGGTGCTGTTCACCGCGCTGACCAAGTACGACGGCGTGCGCACCCGCGGGCTCAAGGCCCGTGAGTTCCACCAGATCGCCGGGCGGGCGGGCCGTGCGGGCTACGACGTCGTCGGCACCGTCGTCGCGGAGGCCCCCGAGCACGACGTCGAGAACGCCCGGCTGCTCGCGCGGGCCGGTGACGACGTCAAGAAGCGCCGTCGGATCGTGCGCAAGAAGGCGCCGGAGGGGTTCGTCAACTGGTCGGACAAGACCTTCGAGCGCCTGCAGAACGCCCAGCCCGAGCCGTTGACGAGCCACTTCGTCGTGACGCACGCGATGGTGCTCAACGTGATCTCCCGGCCCGGTGACGCCTTCGCGGCGATGCGCCACCTGCTGGAGGACAACCACGAGCCGCGTGAGCGCCAGCGGCGCCACATCCTGCGCGCCATCTCGATCTACCGCGGGCTGCGCGAGGCGGGGGTCGTCGAGGAGCTCCCCGAGCCCGATCCCGAAGGCCGCCGGGTGCGCATCGTCGGCGACCTGCAGCTCGACTTCGCGCTGAACCAGCCCCTGTCGCCGTTCGCCCTGGCCGCGCTCGAGCTGCTGGACCGCGAGTCCCCCGACTACCCGATGGACGTGCTCTCGGTCGTCGAGGCGACGCTGGACGACCCCCGGCCCGTGCTCTACGCCCAGCAGAGCAAGGCCAAGGGCGAGGCCGTCGCCGCGATGAAGGCCGAGGGCATCGAGTACGAGCAGCGGATGGTGCTGCTCGACGACGTGACCTGGCCCAAGCCGCTCGACGAGCTGCTCACCGGCGCGCTCGAGACCTACCGGCGCGCGCATCCGTGGGTGGCCGACGCGCGGTTGTCACCGAAGTCGGTCGTGCGCGACATGAGCGAGCGGGCGATGACCTTCGTCGAGTACGTCGGGCACTACCAGCTGGCCCGCTCCGAGGGCCTGGTGCTGCGCTACCTGGCCGACGCCTACCGGGCGCTGCGCCAGACCGTTCCCGACGAGGCCAAGACCGAGGAGCTGGTCGACGTCGTCGAGTGGCTCGGCGAGCTGGTTCGCCAGGTCGACTCGAGCCTGCTCGACGAGTGGGAGAAACTCGCCCAGGGATTGGACACCGCCGGGGAGGACGTCGTCGAGGACGGACGGCCGCCCCTGGACTCCGCAGGACTCCTGCGGGGCCCCGAGGGCGTCACCCGCAACGTCCGCGCCTTTCGCGTGCTGGTGCGCAACGCGCTGTTCCGCCGCGTGGAGCTGGCCGCGCTGCGGCGGTGGGACCTGCTGGGCGAGCTGGACCGCCGGGCGGGCTGGGACGCCGATCGCTGGCTCGACGCGCTCGAGCCCTACTTCGCCGAGCACGCCGACATCGGCACCGGCCCCGACGCCCGCGGCCCGCAGTTCCTCACGATCACCGAGGAGCCCCAGCGGTGGATCGTGCGGCAGGTCCTCGACGACCCCGCGGGCGACCGCGACTGGGCGATCAGCGCCGAGGTCGACCTGGCCGCGTCGGACGAGGAGGGCGGCGCGGTCGTCTGGGTGACGGCGGTGGAGCCGCTCGGCGGCCTGTAGCGAGCCGTCCTGGCGCGATCGCGACACACCGTCGCGCGGTCGTTGACGATCCGTGAGCGTCAACGTATCGATGCCACATGAAGTTCGACGAGGCCCAGCGCTGGCTCGACCGGGCCGACCCGCAGATCACCCGTGACCCGTCGATCACCAAGCAGATCGACCAGCTCAAGGCGAAGGCCAAGGAGGGCACGCTCACCCGCAACGGGGCCGCCGCCTGGTACGCGATGGTCCAGGAGCTGCGCCGGCTCGCCGACTACTACGAACGCGACCTCATCCGCCAGCTGCGCTCGGACGGGATGACCTGGGCGCAGGTCGCCGACGCCGTGCAGGCGCAGCTCAACAGCCGGCAGGCCGCCCAGGCGAAGTGGAAGCGGCTGATCGACCCGGGGCGGCGCATCACGACCGGCGACATGCAGCGCGGCGGGCGGAAGAAGGGGACGCCGACGCCGCCGGCCGTCGAGGACGCTCCGTGACCCGCCGTCCACGTTCGCCGACCGAGCGGATCCGATGTCGGTCGGCCGGCCGTCGCCGGCTCCGTGCGAGGTCGACGTCCGTCCGCCGAGCGCCGTGCGGCGGGACCGGGCCCGGTGGCCGAAGCGGCGCTCGTGCGGTTCTCCGACGGCCCGGCGCCTGCTCGGCGGTGCCGGTCGCGGCTGCGACGCGGGGCAGGGCCGGTTCTTTCGCGGTGCCGTCGCCCGGCTGCTCGGCGGGCCGGTGGGCGGGGCCCTAGTCTGCCCCGGTGGTCGTCCACAGCGCGGGGATCCTGCTGCACCGGGCCGGGCCGACCGGGCCGCTGGTCCTGCTCGGGCACATGGGCGGGCCGTTCTGGGCGCGCAAGGACGACGGCGCCTGGTCGATCCCCAAGGGCGAGCACGGCGCGGACGACGACCCGCTCGCGGCGGCCGTGCGCGAGTTCACCGAGGAGCTCGGCAGCCCGCCACCCCCCGGATCCCCGTGCCGCTGGGCACGGTGCGCCAGCCCAGCGGCAAGCGGCTCACGGTCTTCGCGCTCGCGGGTGACCTCGACGCGGACGCGATCGTCAGCAACACCTTCACGCTGGAGTGGCCGCGCGGGTCGGGGCGCCTGCAGGAGTTCCCCGAGATCGACCGTGCCGGGTGGTTCGGGCTCGACGACGGGCGGCGCGCCGTCGTCCGCGGCCAGCTGCCGTTCCTCGACCGGCTCGCCGCCCTGCTCACCGGTGCGGCCTGGTAGCCACCGCTCCCGATGACATCGACGGCGGCGGCAGCCGCCGGGAGCGGTGGAACCGGCTCGCCGGGCCGGTCCGCCGTCCGGGATCGCGGCCGGGGTGCTGCGCAGCGCCGGGGGCGGCTCCCGATCGCGGTCGGGGCTCGACGCCCGTGCGACGGCCCGCGCCCGGGGCGTGCCCATCGCGACCCCGTCCGCGCGCGACGCGCGCGGCGAGCCGCTGCTCGGCGCGCGGCTGCGCGGCGTCGCGTCGCGGCGCGGCGGTTCGGCTCGGACGAGCCCGGCGCGTTCCTCGGCGACGCCGTCGCCCCGGGCCGGCCGGGGGCGCGACGACCCCCTGTCCGGGCGCCTGATCGTCTGCCAAGGTGGGGGCAGCCGACGGACCGCCGGCGGGTGTCAGCACCCGCTCGCCGCCCGAGACCGAGGAGCAGCATGCCGGGTACCACCAGGGGATTCCTCGGCCGCAGCCGGGCCGAGCGCGACCCGCGGCTGCCGCCGGGCCAGTACGACGCCCGCGACGACTGGCCCGTGCTGCACGCCGAGGCCACGCCGCGCATCACCACCGACCGATGGACCTTCACCGTCGAGGGGCTCGTCGACGAGCCCACGACGTGGACCTGGGCCCAGATGCACGCCCTGGCGCCGTCGCGCTACGCGGGCGACATCCACTGCGTGACGACCTGGTCCAAGCTCGGCATGACCTTCGACGGGGTGTCGGTCGACACCCTGCTCGCCGCGGCCCGGCCGCAGCCGCCGGCCACGCACGTCGTCGCCTTCTCCCACACCGGCTACACCACCAACCTGCCGCTGGCCGACGTCACGGACGGCAAGGCGTGGGTCGTGTGGGACGCCGAGGGGACGGCGCTGACGGCCGAGCACGGCGGCCCGGCGCGGCTGCTGGTGCCGCACCTGTACTTCTGGAAGAGCGCCAAGTGGGTGGCGGGACTGCGCCTGCTCGACCACGACGATCCGGGGTTCTGGGAGCGCAACGGCTATCACGACCGGGGCGATCCCTGGCTGGAGCAGCGGTACCGGGGAGACTGACGATGTCCTCCGTCATGCCGGGCCCGCCCGCGGCCCCGCCGCTGCCCGGGCCCCCGATTCGCTGGCAGACGGCACGCGTGCTCGCCATCCACGACGAGACGCCGCGGACGAAGACCTTCCGCCTCCGGCTGCCCCACCGCACGCGGCACATGGCCGGGCAGTACTTCGTGCTGCGGCTGACGGCACCCGACGGCTACACGGCGTCGCGCGCCTACTCGCTGTCGTCACCGCCGGAGGGGCCGGACGGCTCGACCATGATCGATCTGACCGTCGAGCTGCTCGACGACGGCGAGGTGTCGACCTACCTGCACGAGGTCGTCCAGCCCGGTGACGAGCTGGAGGTCCGCGGCCCGATCGGGGCGTTCTTCGCCTGGGACGGGCACGGCCCGGCACTGCTCGTCGCGGGCGGCTCGGGCATCTCCCCGCTGATGGCGATGCTGCGGCTGGCCCGCAACACCGCCCGCCCGGACCTGGTGCGCCTGCTTGTGTCGGTGCGCGGCCCGGGCGATCTGTACTTCGCCGACGAGCTCCCCGGTCCGGAGACGACCGTCATCTACACCCGCACGGCCCCGCCGGGCGACCCGCGTGGCGTCGGCCGCCTGACACCGTCCGACATCGCCCCGCTGGTGCGCGGCGGGGAGACGGTGTTCGTGTGCGGATCGACCGGGTTCGCCGACGCCGCCACGACGGCGCTGCTCGCCGCCGGCGTCCCGACCCACCTCATCCGGGTGGAGCGTTTCGGACCGTCGGGCTAGTCATGGTTCCCCCTGTCGGGCGGCCCGTTCCGGGCCGACAATCGGTGCTGGTCGCCCGCAGACGCCGTTGCTCTGTGGCCCGTCGGAGGTCGTGGGCCGGTCACTGTGGAGCCCGCAGCCTGACCCGCCTCACCCCGTCCCCGGCTCCGCACCCACCCGCTGCGCCGAGCCGTCGGTCCCGTTCGCCCGCCCCCGACTCATTCTCGGATCAGCGACCACCGCCGGGACACGTTCGGGTGATATCGCGGGCAGGCAGGCGACGGCGCGGGTGCGCGGCGCCGAGCGGACGATCCGCTGCGCCTCGATCAGGAGTACCGCATGGAGTGGACCGCGCACACCCGCGGCACCGCCCGCACCGTCGCAGCGGCCGGGGCCGCGCTCGTCGCCGGTGGGGTGGCCGCCGTCAGGACGGTGCACGCGAGCGCGCCAGCCCGGTCTCGGTCCGGGCCGCGCTGCCGGACGGCATCCGGCGCATCGAACCGGGCCCGGTGAGCGACCTCCGGTCTACGGCGTCAGCCGCCCGTCGGCGAGGCGCCGGTAGATCTCCGCGGCAGCCCGGCTGAACCCGTCGGGCAGGCCCGCGGCCGCCACGGCGTCCGCCGCCTCGTCCATCTCCCCCGCCCACCGCCACGCCTTCTCCGCGCCTCCCGCCGCGCGGCGCAGCGCCGCGGCGAGGTCGACGCCGTGGCGCTCCAGCTCGCCGCGCAGCTCGTCCTCGACGCCGTACCCGCGGGCCGCGGCCGCCAGCTCCAGCCAGATCGCCGGCAACGCCTTGCTCTGCAGGGCGAAGCACGCCTTGAGCGCGCTGGCGGTGCCCAGCTCGGGCCCCAGCACGCGGGCGTCGAACGGCGACCCGGCGAAGAGGGCGGCGACGTCACGGGCGGCCGCGCCGGAGAGCCACAGCACGGTGTGCCCGCGCTCCCAGGCCGGCGGGCCGATGATCGCGGCGTCGACGACCCGGTCCGCGCCGAGCCGGTCCGCGATGGCACGGACGGTCGCCGGGGAGACCGCGTTCGCGTCGACGTAGATCGGCCGCCGGGCACCGCCGGGTGGGGCGGGTGCCGCGTTCGGTGCGTCGGACGTACCCGACGCCGCGTCCGCTCCGCGGGGCGCGTCGAGAGCGGCGGCCACCTCGTCGGCCACCTCGCGGGCCGCGTGCGGCGGGCACACGGAGATGACGACGTCGGACCGCCGCGCCAGCTCGGCGACGTCCGGCACCCCGACGAGGTCGGCCAGCTCGGCCCGCTTCGACGTGGTCTGGCTACGGCCGGCGGCGGCCCAGACGACCGCGCCCGCGCGCGGCCGCAGCGCCGAGCCGACGGCGGCACCCATGGCGCCCGGGTGCAGGACGCCGACGACGGGCCGGGACGGGATCGGGGTCACGGGGGAATCCTGCACGATCCGGGGCGACGGTGGTCAGGCTGCTCCGAGGAGCCGCTGCACCTGGTCGCGCACCGCGAGGAACACGGGCAGGACCCCGGGGACGACCAGGACCGCGAGCACCAGCGTCCCGACCGTGAGCGCGGGGGCCACGACCCACGACTCGACCGCGCCCCCGGTGCGGAACCGGGTGACCCGCGGGCCGCCGACCGGGTACCACGTCCGGCCGCGGATGGGCACCGGCCACAGCAGCGGAGCCCCGCTCTCGGTGACGGCGTCACCCACGGCGTGGACCAGCATCCCGAGCATGACCGCGGTGCCGAGCCACCCCGCGGTGCCGGTCGTGCCGCCCGGCACCCACTCCTGGACGGCGTAGGTGAGGCCTGCCGCGATCACCAGCGACGGTGGCCCCGGCACGAGGGCGTCGAGGCCCTTGATCGCCAGGGCGATGCAGACGAAGAGGGTGCCGAGCAGCACCGGGGTACCCCACGCGGCCGAGGCGAGGTTCACCCCGAGGCCGAGCAGCACCGCGCCGACCGCGGTGTGGGTCAGGCCCCGGTGCGTGCCCTTGCCGCGGTCCCGGCGACCCCGGGTGAGGTCGAAGACCACCGCGGACAGCGGGCGCACGGCGTGGCAGGCGAGCCAGGAGAACACCGAGAACCGGCGGGTGGCGGTCGACGCCGGGTGGTCGAGGTCGGGCAGCAGCGCCGCTCCCGCGCACACGGCGGCGAAGGTGAGGACGCTGCCCGGGCCGGGCGCGACGTCCGCGATCCGGGGCGCGAACCCGGCGACCGCGAGACCGAGTGCGGCACCGGAGGTGGCGTGGCTGACCGCGAGCATGTGATCGACGGTAGTGACCGGGCCCCGGTGGACCGGCCCGGCGCGCCGCTGCGACCGTGCCCGGTTCCGGTGATCACTGCGACCGGGACGTCAGGGCTGCGCGCACCGCCACCGCGCACCGCTCAGAAGGATCAACCATCCGGTGATCACTCGCGCTCGCCCGACGGCTCGGCGCCCAGCCGGCCCAGCACCGCGTCGGCGGCCAGGCTCGCGGTCAGCTCGCCCGCGCGGACCGCCGCCTCCAGCTCCGGGATCCTCGAGCGGACCGCGGGGTCGTCACGCAGCCGGTCCATGAGCCGGTCGCGGACCGTCGTCCACATCCACTGGACCTGCTGGTCGGCGCGCTTGGCCGCGAGCTCCCCGCTCGTGTCGAGGGTCGTGCGGTGCCGGGTCACCGCGGCCCACACCTTGTCCATGCCCGCGCCGGTCTGCGCGCTGCACGCGAGCACCGGCGGGCGCCAGGTCGCCCCGGACGGCGTGACCATCCGCAGCGCCCCGGCCAGCTCGCGGGCGGCGGCGCGGGCGTCGCGCTCGTGCGGGCCGTCCGCCTTGTTCACCGCGACGACGTCGGCGAGCTCGAGGATGCCCTTCTTGATGCCCTGCAACTGGTCCCCGGTCCGCGCGATGGTGAGCAGCAGGAACGAGTCGACCATGCCCGCGACCGCGACCTCGGACTGGCCGACCCCGACGGTCTCCACCAGCACGACGTCGTAGCCCGCGGCCTCCATCAGCACGATCGTCTCCCGCGTGGCGCGGGCGACCCCGCCGAGCGTTCCGGCGCTGGGTGAGGGCCGGACGAACGCGTTCTCGTCGACGGCCAGGTGCTCCATCCGCGTCTTGTCGCCCAGGATGGACCCTCCGGTACGGGTCGACGACGGGTCGACCGCCAGCACCGCCACCCGGTGCCCGGCTCCGGTGAGCCGCGTCCCGAGCGCCTCGACGAAGGTCGACTTCCCGACGCCGGGCACCCCGCTGATCCCCACGTGGTGCGCCTCGCCCGCCCGTGGGAGCAGCTCCTGCAGCAGTTCCTGCGCGGCGGCACGGTGGTCGGGACGGTGCGACTCGACCAGCGTGATCGCCCGGGCCAGCGTCGCGCGGGAGCCGTCGAGCACCCCCTTGACCAGCGCCGGAACGTCGGGAACGCGGCCCATCAGGCCTCCGGGGCGTCGCCGTGCAGGGCCGCCGAGAGCTTCGCGAGCAGGTCGACCGCGGCCTCGGCGATCACCGTGCCCGGCCCGAAGACCGCCGCCGCCCCCATCTCGTGCAGGGTCGGGACGTCCGCGGGCGGGATCACGCCGCCGACGACGACCATGATGTCCGGCCGCTCCAGCCGGGCCAGCTCGGCGCGCAGCTCGGGCACCAGGGTGAGGTGCCCGGCGGCCAGCGACGACACCCCGACGACGTGCACGTCGGCCTCGACGGCCTGGCGGGCCACCTCGCCGGGGGTGGAGAACAGGGGGCCGACGTCGACGTCGAAGCCGAGGTCGGCGAACGCGGTCGCGATCACCTTCTGGCCGCGGTCGTGCCCGTCCTGCCCCATCTTCGCGACGAGGATGCGCGGCTGGCGCCCCTCCTCGGCGGCGAACTCGGCGACGGCCTCGCGGGCCCGGGTCACCGCGGGGCCGGCCCCCGCCTCCTTCGCGTACACACCGGAGATGATGCGGATCCGCCCGGCGTGGCGCCCGAACACCTTCTCCAGCGCGTCGGAGATCTCCCCGACCGTGGCCTTCGCCCGGGCCGCGGCGATGGACAGCGCCAGCAGGTTGTCGTCGTGCGAGCGGGGGGCACCCTCGGCGCTCGCGGCCGCGGCGTTCGTCAGGGCGGTCAGCGCGGAGTCGACGGCGCGCTGGTCGCGTTCCTCGCGCAGCCGGCGCAGCTTGTCCAGCTGCTGCGTGCGGACGTCGGCGTTGTCCACCCGCAGGACGTCGATCTCCTCGTCGGACCCCGTGACGAACTTGTTGACCCCGATCACCGGCTGGCGCCCGGAGTCGATCCGCGCCTGGGTGCGCGCCGCGGCCTCCTCCACCCGCAGCTTCGGGATGCCGGCGTCGATCGCCTGCGCCATCCCGCCGGCCTTCTCCACCTCGGTGATGTGCGCCCACGCCCGCCGGGCCAGGTCGTGGGTCAGCCGCTCCACGTAGTGGCTGCCACCCCACGGGTCGATCACCTGCGTGGTCCCCGACTCCTGCTGCAGCAGCAGCTGGGTGTTGCGCGCGATCCGGGCCGAGAAGTCCGTCGGCAGCGCCAGCGCCTCGTCGAGGGCGTTCGTGTGCAGCGACTGCGTGTGGCCCTGGGTCGCCGCCATCGCCTCGACGCAGGTGCGCACGACGTTGTTGAACACGTCCTGCGCGGTCAGCGACCAGCCCGAGGTCTGGGAGTGGGTGCGCAGCGAGAGCGACTTGTCGCTGCGCGGCCCGAACTGCCGCACCAGCTTCGCCCACAGCAGCCGCGCCGCCCGCAGCTTCGCGACCTCCATGAAGAAGTTCATGCCGATCGCCCAGAAGAACGACAGGCGGGGCGCGAACGCGTCGACGTCGAGCCCGGCGTCGATCCCCGCGCGCAGGTATTCCACGCCGTCGGCCAGCGTGTAGGCCAGCTCCAGGTCGGCGGTCGCCCCCGCCTCCTGGATGTGGTAGCCGGAGATGGAGATCGAGTTGAACTTCGGCATCTCCCGCGAGGTGTAGGCGAAGATGTCGGAGATGATCTGCATCGACGGCTGCGGCGGGTAGATGTAGGTGTTGCGGACCATGAACTCCTTGAGGATGTCGTTCTGGATGGTCCCGGTCAGCTTGTCGTGGGCGACGCCCTGCTCCTCGGCGGCCACCACGTAGAGCGCGAGGACGGGCAGGACGGCGCCGTTCATGGTCATCGACACCGACATGCGGTCCAGCGGGATCCCGTCGAACAGCCGGCGCATGTCGTAGATCGAGTCGATCGCCACCCCGGCCATCCCGACGTCGCCCGCCACCCGCGGGTGGTCGGAGTCGTAGCCGCGGTGCGTGGCCAGGTCGAACGCGATCGACAGCCCCTTCTGCCCGGCGGCGAGGTTGCGCCGGTAGAACGCGTTGGACTCCTCGGCGGTGGAGAACCCCGCGTACTGCCGGACGGTCCACGGCTGGGAGGTGTACATCGTCGGGTACGGCCCGCGCAGGAACGGCGCGATCCCCGGGTAGGTGCCCAGGAAGTCCAGGCCTGCGGTGTCGTCGGCGGTGTAGAGGGGCCGGATCGCGATGCCCTCGGGCGAGTCCCACGTGGGCGGTTCGGCCCCGTCGAGGGCGGCCTTCCACGCGTCCCAGTCGGATCCGACGCTGCTCGACGGGGCGGACGCCCCGCCCAGGGGGACGGCGGTGAAGTCGGGAATCGTCATGCCGTCGCCTCCTGGTCGAGTACCGCGTACACCTCGCGCAGCACGGCGAGGGCGTCGCCGCCCGCGCTCAGCTGCCCGTCGAGCCCGTCCACCCGGGCCTTCCCCGCCAGCAGGACGTGGCGGGCCCCCGCGTCGCGCAGGGCGGTGACGACGGGTGCGGCGCGCTCGACGTAGAGCGCGTCGGTCCCGCACAGCACCGCGACCGGCGTGCCGGCCGCGCGGAAGGCGGCCACGACGTCGTCCACGCCGTCGGTGGGCCCGGCGTCGACCGTGTCGATCCCGCCCGCGTGCAGCATGTTCCGCGTGAAACCGGCCCGAGCGGTGTGGGCGGCGAGCGGCCCGAGGGTGGCCAGGAAGGCCCGCGGCCGCGCGCCCGTGGCGGCCAGGATCGCGTCGGAGCGGTCCCTGAAGGTCTCGAACGCGGCGGCGGGCCGGTGCACCGGAAGCCCGCCGGGCGCCGTTCCGAGCCCGGCGAGCAGGCCGGGGCCGCTGCGCGGGACCGGCTTCTCGTTCAGGTCCGGGAACTCGCTGACGCCGGTCAGCGGGGTGCGGCGGGTCGCGACGTCGCGCTCCCGCTCGGCGCGGACGGCGGCGGTGCACTCCGCGACCAGCCCGGAGTCGAGCCCCGCCACCGCCCCGCCCGCGGCCTCGAGGTCCTGGAAGAAGGCCCAGGCGGCGCGGGCGAGCGCGTCGGTCAGCGACTCGACGAACCACGACCCGCCCGCCGGGTCGATCACCCGCGCCAGGTGCGCCTCCATGATCAGCAGCGACTGGGTGTTGCGGGCGATCCGACGGGAGAACGGCGTCGACGCCCCGAGCGCGGCGTCGAACGGCGCCACCGTGACGGCCTCCGCGCCGCCGACCCCGGCGGCGAAGCCGGCGAGGGTGCCGCGCAGCAGGTTCACGTACGGGTCGCGGCGGGTGTACATCGTCGGCGAGGCGACGGCGTGCACGGCGGGCGCCGTGGCGGGGTCGGCCCCGCTCACCTCCAGCACGCGCGCCCACAGGCGGCGCGCCGCGCGCAGCTTCGCGATCGTCGGGAACTGCTCGGCGGTGGCGGCGAGCCGCAGCTCCAGCAGGCGGGCCGCGGAACCGGCGTCGAGGCCGGCCGCGGTGAGCGCGCGCAGGTAGGCCACCCCGGCGCTGAGCAGGTAGCCCAGCTCCTGGGCGTCCGACCCGCCCGCGACGTGCACCGGGAGGCCGTCGACGACCAGCGCGCGCACCAGCGGGGACTCCCGCGACGCCCGCAGGGCGGTCGGGACGACGGAGTCGACGTCCGGGCCGGAGCCGGTGCGGGCCCGGACCCCGATCGGGTCGAGGCCCAGCGTGCCCCGCACGGCGGCCGGGCCGACGCGGGCGGCCCCCAGGTCCAGGTACGCCTGCGCCGCGGCCGCACCCACATCGGGGTCGGCCGCCTCGAGGACGACCGGCGCGAGGTCGAGCAGGACGCCGTCGAGGACGGCCGGGAGGTCCGCGACCGCGGTACCGGCACCACCGACGGCGAGCCAGACCGACGCGGCACCGTTGGCGAGATCGGCGAGGATGGCCTCGCGCGCGACCGTCGGGTCCGGTTCGGCGTGCCAGGAACGGACGTCCCAGCCGTCGCGCACCGCACCGCGCGCCCGGTCGCCCCGCACGAACGGCCGCCGACCGGGCACCCCGACGTCCGCCAGGCCGGCGACGTCGGCCGCGGTGTAGAGCGGCCGCACCGCGATGCCGTCCGGGGTCGTCCGGGTCAGCAGCTCGACCCCGGACCCGGGCGGCGCGGCGTCGTCGAGCCGCTTCGCCCTGCGCAGCACGGCATCGACGGCCGCGACCCAGGCCGCCCGGTCCGGAGCGGGCCCGTCGACGAGCGCGAGCACCGCCGGCCCGTCGACGCCGTCGACGTCGTCGGCCCTCTCGACCTGCGTGGTGTTCATGCGTCTCCCACCCCTACCCGGCCGACCGCCTACGCGGGACCCGCCGGGGGTCGGCGGCACGGCTTGGCGAAGGCGCGGTGGGCGGATTCTATGCAGGGACACCGATCACCGGGGGTCGGTCGAGATGCGGGCCACAACCCGCCCGTCGCTCGGGCGAGGATGATCGAGCCGCCCGCCCCGCCCACCGGCCTCTCCGGCAGCGGCGGCCTGGCGCGGCCTGCGGTCGCCGACCCGTCGGCGACCGCGAACGTGCTGCCGTGGCACGGGCGGACGATCACTCCGTCGGCCACCGACCCGGCCGTGCAGGTCGCCGAGAACGCCTCGTGCCCGCCCGCGGTCGGCCGGGTGGGGACCACCTCCTCGTCCGCGAACACGGTGCCGCCGCCCGGCGCCGCGGAGGGTGCGGGCC
>JAEUJO010000285.1 GCA_016794615.1 Pseudonocardia sp.
AGCCGGCGTCGCGGATCTCGTCCAGCAGATCCGAGCCGGGCCGCAGCAGCTCCATCGGGCTCACGGCGATGGCGACGACGCGGCGCCCGTCGTCGGCGGTGTCGCCGTCGGCGGGTTTCGGAAGGTCCACGGGCACGGTGAGGCCCGTCTCCGAAACCGCGACCATTTTCTCGTCCCCCTTGACGCTGGCTTCGCGGGTCGGCACAGCCAAGCGCATTCCACGCAGTGGAAGGGACCCTGGACCTTGACAGAACGCCGAACGGACGAAGGTGATCCGTGAGCGGTCTCTCAGATCCACCGGCGTCAGGCGTTCAACCGACAGCGGAGCGCAACCGATCGAGCCGATCGGGTAGGCAGGCGGCGAGGACGTCGTCGACGCCGGTCCCGGCGTCCGAGCCGAGCGGCGGGCGCGTCGTGCAGCACCTGCGGCGGCTCCGGCGCGTCGGTGGGGTGCTCCGACGGAACGGGGACCCGGCAGCACCGGTTCAGCCTAGTGCCCCGTCCAGTGACGTTGGTCGGGTTGTCGGTGGATCCAGGCGTTCGTCCGGCAAGGCGGAGGAAGGCCCTCGTACCGGGCGTACTCGGGCCTTTCGACAACGCAGCCGGCGGGCGGTTGGGCCGCCGAGAAACCGGGTGAACGTTGCTGGACGGGGCACTGGTACCAGGAGGACCCACGCGCGCGACATGATCGTGGAATCTGCGGTTCGTCGCCCCGGCCACCGGTTCGTTGCCCCGACAATCGTCCCGCCCGCAACGCCGGTAGGATGCTTCGCGGCGGTGCGGGCTCGGCCCGCTCCGCCGTGGGGTCGACACCCGTCCCGCCCGATCCCCACCGGAGGTGGAACCGTCGTGCCGGATGCCGCCGCACCCGACCCCTTCGGAGTGGGTCTGCCGCTGGACACCGCGATGTCGCGCCCGCGGCCGGGCACCATCCTGCTCGAGGTGGACGGCGAGATCGACACGGCCACGGCGCCCCGCCTGCAGGCCGGCCTGGACGAGGCGCTGGACGCCGCCGACGCCGAGGGCTCGCGCGTGGTCGTCGACCTGACCGGCGTGACATTCCTCGCCTCCAGCGGCCTGGCCGTGCTCATCGGCGGCGCCCGGCGCCTGACCGCGCTCGGCGGCCGGCTGCGACTGGTCGCCGCCTCCCGGTCCGTCACCCGCCCGTTGCAGGTCACAGGCGCGGATGCACTCTTCGACACGTTCGACGACGTGGCCTCCGCCCTGTCCGCGGAGGCGAGTCGACCGTCGCCTGCCACCGCACCGCCACCGGGCGTTGCTCCGCCCACCCGGGGAGTAGGAAGATGACCAGCACGTATCCCCGTCCTTCCGGAAGGAGAGCAGCCAGCGTGTCCGACGCCGAATCGCTCGATGGCATGTCCACCGTAGAGGTCCGGACGTCTGCGACCGCCGCGCTGATCCCGACCATCCGCGCCGTGGCCTCCGACCTCGCCGCGCGCGCCGACTTCGATCTCGACGCCATCTCCGACCTGCGCATGGCCGTGGACGAGGCGTGCGCCACCCTGGTGGACGCCGCGGACCCGACGTCGGTACTGCAGTGCCGCTTCCTGGTCCGCCCCGAACGCATCCGCGTGCACGCCGAGGTCGAGTCCGCCAAACCGGACACCGTGCTCTCCACGGACACGTTCGGCTGGCGGGTCCTGCAGACTCTTGCCGACGATGTCGAGGTGCTGCACAAGGCCGCCACCGACGGACGGCGGGCGACCGTCGCCATCCGGCTGGACAAGAGCGCCGGCGACGTGCCGCGGTGACGAGGGCCGATCCCGAGTACGGTCACCTCATCCCTCTGCTGGAGGAGTACGCGTCCACGGGCACGGGCGATCCGCGCCGCGAGAGGCTGCGGGCCGAGCTCGTGACCGGCTTCCTCCCGGTCGCCCAGCACATCGCGCGCCGCTTCTCCAACCGGGGTGAGCCGCTGGACGACCTCGTGCAGGTCGCGACGGTCGGGCTGATCAACGCAGTCGACCGCTTCTCCCCCGAGCGTGGCAGCGACTTCTTCTCCTTCGCCGTGCCGACGATCAGCGGCGAGGTGCGCAGGCACTTCCGCGACCTGGGCTGGTCGATTCGGGTGCCGCGGCGGCTCAAGGACCTGCACGTGTCGATCAACGGCGTGGTCTCGGAGCTGTCGCAGAGCCTCGGCCGCGCCCCCAAGCCCACAGAGATCGCCGAGCGGTTGGGCCTGCCGGTGTCGGAGGTACTGGAGGGGCTGGAGGCGTCGGAGGCCTACCGCAGCTCGTCGCTGGACGAGCTGCTCTCCTCCGAGCAGGGCAGCGCGACGGTGGGGGAGCTGGTCGGCGAGGCCGACGCCGAACTGGACCGCGTCGACTTCCGGCAGGCGCTGCGCCCGGTCCTCTCGGAGCTCGCACCGCGGGAGCGGACGATCGTGCTGCTGCGGTTCTTCGGGAACATGACGCAGACGCAGATCGCCCAGGAGGTCGGGATCTCGCAGATGCACGTCTCCCGGCTGCTCACCCAGACGCTGGACCGTCTCCGCAACCGTTTGGATCCCGAGACCCGCGTGAGCTGACGCCCGCGGCGGTCGGGCCCGGGACGTCCGGGGCCGGCCCGTGCCCGATCGCGACGTCAGCGGAAGATGCTGCGCACCAGCGCCACCGCCACCAGTGCGCCGATCGCGTAGAGGGCGTACTTGACCTTGGGGTCGGCGAGCTTCGCCGCGGCCGCCTGACGGCCGTCGTCGGCGAGCTTCCTGGGGCTCACGCGTGCGGTCAGCACGTCGAGGCTCGCAGCGAGGGCGTCCCTGCTCCGCTCGATCTCGCGCTGGATCGTGTCCGGGTCCCGCGCCACTGCGCCTCCTCTGCTCCGACGGTGGGGCACACGGTAGATCACGCGCCGCCACTTGCCAGGATGGCCCCATGACGGAACGACTGCAGCCCGGTGCCACCGCCCCCGACTTCACCCTGCCCGACGCCGACGGCACGCCCGTCTCGCTGACCGACTTCCGGGGTCGCCGTGTGATCGTCTACTTCTATCCGGCCGCCGGGACGCCCGGCTGCACGAAGGAAGCCTGCGACTTCCGCGACAACCTGGCCGAGCTGAACGACGCGGGCGTCGACGTGCTCGGGATCTCACCGGACGAGCCGGCGAAGCTCGCGAAGTTCCGCGACGACGAGGGGCTCACGTTCCCGCTGCTGTCCGACGCGGACAAGCAGGTGCTCACCGCCTGGGGGGCGTTCGGGGAGAAGCAGATGTACGGCAAGACGGTGACGGGCGTGATCCGCTCGACGTTCCTCGTCGGCCCGGAGGGGACGATCGAGGAGGCGCTGTACAACGTCCGGGCGACGGGTCACGTCGCGAAGCTGCGGCGCGACCTCAAGGTCTGATCTGCGCCCTCCGGTCGGCTGGCACAGCCGTCGACGCGCCGGTGCACAGCGCGCCCGACCGTCGCACGTGGTACAGCAGGTGCGGCGGCCGCACCGGGTGTGCACCGGCGGGATAAGCTGGACGAGCCCGCTCAGCGGCGCAACGACCGGATCAGCCGGCGTACTCCAACTGGCAGAGAGCCGCGGTTTAGGTCCGCGTCAGTGCGGGTTCGAATCCCGCCGCCGGCACTAGCTGACCCGCCTGCGGATCCCCGCCGTGCTCCGCTGCGGTATCGGTCCGCAGGACGAGCGTCGGTCGAGCGACGGCGCCCGGTCCAGATGCGGGCGCCGCGCCACCACCACCGCGCCGACCGTGCCGACCAGCCCGCCGGTGACCGACACGGCCAGCAGCGCGGGTGAGACCCGGCCCGTCACCGCATCGCCGAGGACGACCAGCGCGATCGTGCCCGGTGCGGTGCCCAGCACAGTGCCGAGCAGGTACGGGGTGAACCGCACCCCGGACAGCCCCGCCGCGTAGTTGAGCAGCGCGAACGGCAGTGCGGGGATCAGGCGCAGCGACGTCACGGCGAGCAGTCCGCTGCGGTCGAGCCGCCGCCGGGTCCACACCACCGGCCCGCGGTCGGCGAACCGGTCCATGAACCCGCCGCCGGTGACCCGCACGAGCCAGAACGCGACGGCGGCCGCGAGCGCCGTCGCGACGACAGCGATCACCACACCGAGCACGGAGCCGAACAGCAGCCCGGCGGCCACCGTGAAGATCGTGCGGGGCACCGGGGGAACGGTGACCAGCACCTGCAGGACGACGAACAGCGCGGGCGCCCAGGCTCCGACGTCGCGGACGGCGTCCTGCACCGCCGCCGCGTTCAGCCCGTCCGGTCCGAGCCGCCCGAGCACGACGAGCGCGGCCACGATCAGCACGGCCAGGGCCGCGGCACCGACCATCCGCCTGCGTCTCATCACCGTCGACGGTACCGACCGCCTCGGTGGGCGCGGGATCAGCCCGGCCGGCCGACCAGCGCCCGCAGGTGCGGCAGCAGCGCGCGCAACGCACGCCCGCGGTGCGACAGCGCGTCCTTCTCCTCCGGCGCCAGCTCCGCCGACGTCCGGTCCTCGCCGTCCGGGACGAAGATCGGGTCGTAGCCGAAGCCGTTGGTCCCGCGCGGTGCACGGCCCAGGTACCCGGCCCACTCGCCGTGCACGACGATCTCCTCACCACCCGGCACCACCAGCGCCGCCGCGCAGACGAACGCCGCACCGCGCCGGTCGTCGGAGACGTCGGCGAGCTGACCGAGCACCAGTTCGAGGTTCGCGTGGTCGTCGCCGTGGCGGCCCGACCAGCGTGCCGACAGCACCCCGGGCATCCCGTTGAGCGCGTCCACGACGAGGCCGGAGTCGTCGGCCACGGATGCGAGCCCGGTCGCCTTCGCGGCGTCACGGGCCTTCGCGAGGGCGTTCTCGGCGAACGTCGCGCCCGTCTCGGGCTCCTCGGGGAACTCCGGGACGTCCGCGAGCCCGAGGACGCGGATCCCGGCCACCTCCGTGGCGCCCAGCATCCGGCGCAGCTCGACGAGCTTGCCCGGGTTGCGGGTGGCGAGCAGCACGTCGGTCATGTCCGGGAGCCGTCCGTGACGAGCGCGGGGTGCGGGGCGGCGAGCGCGGCGCCCTGCGCGGCCACCAGCTCGGCGATCCCCCGCAGCGCGACGTCGAGCATGGTGTCGAGGGTCCGCCGGGTGAACGTCGCGCCCTCCCCCGTGCTCTGAACCTCGATCAGCGTGCCCGTGTCGGTCGCGACGATGTTCGCGTCGACCTCGGCACGGGAGTCCTCCTCGTAGGGCAGGTCCAGCCGCACCCGGCCGTCGACGACGCCGACGCTGACCGCCGCGACCTGGCAGGCGAGCGGCTTGGGGTCGGCGAGCCGGCCGCGGGCGCCGAGCCAGGTGACCGCGTCGGCGAGCGCGACGTAGGCCCCGGTGATCGCGGCGGTGCGGGTGCCGCCGTCGGCCTGCAGGACGTCGCAGTCCAGCGCGATGGTGTTCTCACCCAGCGCCGCGAGGTCGATGGTGGCGCGCAGCGAGCGGCCGATCAGCCTGCTGATCTCGTGGGTGCGGCCGCCGACGCGGCCCTTGACCGACTCACGGTCGCTGCGGGTGTGTGTGGCCGAGGGCAGCATCGCGTACTCGGCCGTCACCCAGCCCAAGCCGGATCCCTTGCGCCACCGCGGCACGCCGTCGGTGACGCTGGCCGCGCACAGCACCTTCGTGTCGCCGAACTCGACGAGCACCGACCCGGCCGGGTGCCTCTGGAAACCGCGGGTGAGGCGCACGGGGCGCAGCTGGTCGTCGGACCGTCCGTCAGCTCGTCGTGTCACCACCCCACTCTAGAGGCGAAGCCCGGCCGGCCTGTCGCAGGTCAACGCCGTGCACCCGCAGCTCGGGTCGGCGCAGGCCACCCGAGCCCGGCGGCTGCGGTCCGGTCGGCAACCCGGGGGCCGGTCACACCGAGCACACCCGGTTCACGCTTCAATTGAGCATGCTCACCGTCGACGGGGTCCCCGCTCACCCCCTGGTCGTGCACGCGGTCGTGGTGCTGCTGCCGTTGGCCGCGGTCGGGACGCTGCTCGTCGTGGCCCGGCCGCTGTGGCGTCAGCAGCTCGGCGTCTGGGTGCTGCTGCTGGCGCTGGCCGGTGTCGCTGCGGTGCCCGTCGCGACGCAGTCCGGCGAGCAGCTCCAGCACGCCCTGGGTGGCGGTGGCCCGCTCGTGGAGATCCACGAGCACCGGGCCGACACGTTGCTCGTCCCGGCGCTGATCTTCCTGGTGCTGCTCGCGGCGACCGTGCTCGTCGGACGGCGCGTGCCGGTCGGCGCCCGCGGCGACCGGCCGGGCGCCGCCCACGCGGTGGTCTCCGACCCCACCACGCTGCAGCGGATCACCCTCGTCACGGGCATCCTGGCCGCGCTGGCCGGTCTCGCGGTCACCGGCCTGGTGGTCTGGATCGGGCACGCCGGTGCCGCCGCGGCGTACTCCGGCGTCGGGGGCTGAGTCAGACGTCGTAATGGGTGTCCGGCGCGACCACCTCGACCGGCCCGTCGAACGCCTCCTGCGCCTCGACGAGCAGGGCGGCCGGGTCGCACCATGCCGGGATGTGGGTCAGCAGCAGCCGCCCCACCCCCGCCGCGGCCGCATGTTCGCCCGCCTGTCGCCCGGACATGTGCAGCCCACCGGGGGGCTCGGTCCACCGGCCCGGGACGACGTGCGGCCACGATGCCTCGCACAGCAGGACGTCGGCGCCCTCGGCCAGCTCCACCAGCTCCGCGCAGGGACCGGTGTCGCCGCTGTAGACCAGGCTCGCGCCACCGCGCTCGACGCGCACCGCGTACGCCTCGACGGGGTGCGCGACCGGCACCGTCCGCAGCGTCAGGTCGCCGACCGTGCCACCGTCGGCGGCCTTCCGGAACGCCAGCACGTCCGACAGGTCCACCGACACCCGTTCCTCGGGCGACGCGGCGTAGGCGTAGGCGAGGCGGGCGGCCGTGTCGACGGGTCCGAACACGGGCAGCGGCACGGCGCCCGGGGGCGCGTCCGGCTGGTAGCGGCGGTGCACGACGAGGTTCGCCATGTCCGCGCAGTGGTCGGCGTGCAGGTGCGACAGCACGACGGCGTCGAGCAGCCACGGGTCGAGGTGGCGCTGCAGGGCCCCGAAACTGCCGTTGCCCAGGTCCAACAACAGCCGCGTGCCGCC